>NZ_JACSWC010000269.1 GCF_016888165.1 Halomicronema sp. CCY15110
GGCTCAGGAAATTTGAGGCCATCTTTCAGGGATGGTCACTAGCCCAGGAGGGATTTATGTGTACTTAGTAGCCTTACTAAGGAGAGGTTAGGTGAGGTTGCCCGCTCTCCCATCACCCCAATTCTCAACTTGGAGGTGGTTTAACCCAAGAGTTTTGCTAGCAGTGCCTGTTGGGCGTGCATCCGATTTTCCGCTTCTTGCCACACGCGGGACTGCGACCCCTCAATCACGGCGTCGGTGATTTCTTCACCCCGGTGGGCGGGCAGACAGTGCAGGACGATCGCGTCCTGATCGGCGATCGCCAACAGCTCGTTATTGATCTGGTAGGGCTGAAAGATGGGAATCCGGCTCTCGGCCACATCTTCCTGCCCCATGCTGGCCCACACGTCGGTATAGAGCACATTCGCCCCCTCTACCGCCGCCTTGGGATCAGTGGTGACAGTGATGGTAGCGCGATCGCCCGCCAATTCCCTTGCCTGCGCGATGATCCCCGCATCCGGCTGGTAGTCCGTCGGGGTCGCCACACACACATTCATGCCCACCAGCGCACAGCCCAAAATCAGCGAGTGGGCCACATTGTTGCCGTCGCCCAGATAAGTCATCGTCAGCCCCGCTAGCTGCCCATCAAACGCCTCTTGCACCGTTTGCAAATCAGCCAAAATTTGACACGGGTGCTCTAAATCCGTCAGGGCATTGATCACCGGAATATCCGCATAATCCGCAAACTCTTGCACTTCTGATTGCTCAAACGTCCGAATCGCTAAGACATCCAGGTAACCACTCAAAATGCGGGCCGTATCTTTGATCGGTTCACCTCGGCTGACCTGCATTACATTCAGATTTAAGTCGATCACCTGGCCCCCCAACCGCCACATCGCCGAGGAAAAACTGACACGGGTACGAGTCGAGGACTTGCGGAAAAACAGGCCCAAAATTTTGCCAAAGCAATTAATTTTCTCCTCCCCCGACTTGAGCTGACTCGCTAGCGCTAGCAACTCCAGCAGTTCTACCTCAGAAATATCGGTGATGCGGAGAAAGTCGCGCCCGTGTAACCCTGCCATGTGTCTACTTGCCTGCCGTTGAGAAACTACAAAACTATCAAATTTTGGGTCAGCAAACGGGACAATATTGACGGTTAGAGATTACCGACATTTGGGAAATGCGATCAATGGGCATTTATGGCCGCTGGATTTTGCCAAGGCTCTTAGACTGGACGATGACTGGCCCCCCTTTTGCCCAATATCGCCAACAGCTACTGGCGGAGGTCACTGGCGATGTCTTGGAAATCGGCTTCGGGACGGGGCTAAATCTCGCCTATTATCCCGAAACCGTGTCTTCGCTGACGGTGATTGAACCCAATCCGGGCATGGGAGCGATCGCGGCCCCCCGCCTTGCCCAAACTTCACTCCCCGTCACCAGTCGATCACTCAGGGGCGAGCAGCTTGATTTCAACAGCGATCGCTTTGACTACGTCGTCAGCACCTGGACCCTGTGCAGCATTGCGGGGGTCGATCAAGCCCTATCGGAGATCCATCGCGTTCTGAAACCCGGTGGTAAATTCTTGTTCATCGAGCATGGTCTCAGCCCCGACCCGCCATTGCAGACCTGGCAACATCGCCTCACCCCCCTGCAAAAGCGCATCGCCGATGGCTGTCATTTGGATCGGGCGATCGCTGATCTGGTTCAAGTCCAGTTCCCCGAGCTCACAGTGGACACATTTTATGCTGAGGGATTGCCCAAAGTCGGCGGTTACTTCTACCGAGGCACCGCCGTCAAATATGACTCAAATGCGCGAAATTAGACACCCTCATGTCTGTATCTATTTGTTTTCTATGAGTCGCGTTCTTCTTACCAAATGCGGCTTATATCTAGACGGAAATCGGGAATGTACGCTGTGCCTGTGGAGTCAAAATCACGGTGAACTCTTGCACGCAAAGCTCATCGTCGGATAAATGTTGAAACTCTTGTGCCAGTTTGGCTCTAGGGATGGGCAAACTGTCCCACCGTTGTATATCAGTGACTTCAACGGCAAAGCCAGTCGCTTCAAATAATCTGATCATTTCAGAATACCGAATTCGGTTGGTATAGAAACCTGATGACGCCATGAATTCAGATTCCCAAACCCGTCCTGAAAACCTCAAATTATTCAGGGAGCCTCCTAAATGATCTTTTAAGTCAATGGTATGAGAGCATTTTCCATTTTCTCGAATGATCCGACGCAGCTCTTTCATGGTGGCGACAAAATCACGCTGGCGGACATGCTCTAAAACTGCTTGGGACCAGACGAGATCCACAGACTTATCGGGTATGGAGTGCAGAGAATCCAGGCCATCCGTCAAATATTGGCAATCATACAGTTCTAAAATCTGCTCAGGTGAAGAAGCTGAATCCTTTAGCTTGGTGAGGCGATCGCTTTGAAATTTAAGATCAGATGCCTGGAGAAAAGTTTCCGCCTTTTGATACACGCTCAGCTGAAAATTCGCGAAATATCCTGAGTCTACTAAGTAACAGCGAGAACCGCCAAAAGCCTTGTTCATAATGGCCGACAGGACGGAATCACCAGGCCCTAATTCCAGAGACACAAAGTTTTTAGGGGGCTTAACATTCTCGAAATGTGTTTTGAAAATCGAATATGAATATTCAACAGACTCCATATAACCATGTCTAAATATTCCGATCTTTTTCCAGAAAGAATAGCCGACTGGTAATCGTCTTAAAAGTATTTTGGCGAGGATCTTAATCTGCCAGGGTACTCTACTCACTAATCATCTCCTGCTGCTATTAATCAGTGTTTCCCACGAAAATAACTGAGCCGCAACTGAAACGCGCAGGTAGGCCATGGCCTGTGTTGCTGGCTAGCTTCGCACTAGGAAACATCATAGGTATCTAACCACGCTTGAAAGCACAGCACATTCCAGAGGGGATATTGCAGATTCTGAGCGCCAGAAAGATGGGTTAACCAAGCCTGATGAACTGGTTCAGCATTTAAAATGCCCTGGGATTGTAGTCGGTCTTTGTTGAGGAGATCGCCCGCCCACGTCTGTAACGGTCCCCTTAACCAATCACTGATCGGCACACTAAACCCCATTTTGGGACGCTCAATCAAGGCTGGTGGCACGTAGCGGTTTAAGACTTGTCGCAATAGCCATTTGCCTTTGCCTTGGCGGATTTTGTAGGACATCGGTAGCGTTTGGGCAAACTCCACAACTTGATGATCCAGAAAGGGAATGCGGGTTTCCAGGCTGACCCCCATAGCGGCACGGTCGACCTTGGTGAGGATGTCGTCGGGCAAATACATCTGGGTGTCTAAATACATCATCCAGGGAATGAAATCATCGGTGGCAGACCAGGGGGGGCGATCGCTCAACACCGTATGCGCCTCTTGCTCCAGCCCCGACACCAACGCCACAGGATCAGCCCAGTGAGAAATTAGCTGGGAATACAACATTTCGGGACTATTGGCAGTCAGCGCCTGAGCCAGTTTATGCAGTTTTTCGCCAGGCAGGCGTTGCTGTAGAGGGGGCGGCAGCACCGGTAGGGTTTGCCAAAGGTGATCCCAAGCTTGGGGCGATCGCTGGGTAAGGAATTGGGCGATCGCGCGGCGGCCCGCTGGCGGCAGCCATCCCACCTGTCGCCAAAGGCGATCGGCCCATAGATAGCGGTTGTATCCACCAAAAATTTCATCGCCGCCATCGCCCGAAAGACTGACGGTGACTTGCTGCTTGGCGAGCTGAGCAATTAGAAAAGTCGGAATTTGAGACGGGTCGGCAAAGGGTTCGTCATAGAGGGTTGAGAGGTGAGGAATGACCGCCTGGGTCTCGGTGGGTGTCACATATAGTTCGGTGTGCTCGGTGCCGAGATGATGAGCCACGGCTCGGGCGGCTTGGGCCTCGTTGTAAGCCGCTTCTTGAAAGCCGATGGTAAAGGTCTTGATCGGACGTGTGCTCTGAGCCTGCATCAAAGCGACAACTGTCGATGAATCAATCCCCCCCGACAGAAAGGCCCCCAGCGGCACATCGGCCACCATCTGCTGCCGAATGGTCGATTGCAAGAGGGTGTCTAGTTGGGTCATCGCGGCGGTTTCATCGCCGACAAATGGCTGCTGTTGGCCTTGCTCAATAGCGGCGTCCATAGACCAGTAACGCTGTGGCGTGGAGCGAGAGCTAGGATGGCCGGACTCTAGCCGCAGCAAGGTGCCAGGGGGCAGCTTATAGATGTTCTGATAAATGGAGTGAGGGGCGGGAATGTAGCTGTAGCGCAGGAGCAGAGCCAGGGCTTGACGATTGAGCTGGCCTTGCCAGTGTGGATGTGCCTGGAGCGCTTTGAGTTCGGAACCAAAAAGCAAGGTAGAACCCAGCCAACCGTAATACAAGGGTTTTTCGCCGCAGCGATCGCGACACAGCGACAACACTTGATCGGCCCGATCCCACAGAGCAAACGCAAACATGCCCACACATTTCTGAATCGCGGCTTCCAGCCCCCATTCGCTAAAGGCGGCCAGCATCACCTCCGTATCCGAAGTTCCTCGAAAGCCATGCCCTAACCGCAACAGGTCGGCTTTCAGTTCAGCAAAGTTATAAATCTCACCATTGAACGTCAGCACATAGCGCCCATCGGCAGACTGCATGGGTTGTTGTCCCTGAGGCGACAGATCGAGAATCGCTAAGCGTCGATGTCCCAAGCCCACATTGACTGCCGGATCAAACCACGTTCCTTGATGATCGGGGCCTCGATGGAACAAAGCAGTACCAGCCTTGGCAAGAAATTCTTGCGAAATTGCTGCTGGCAGATTAGCCCATGTACCGTATATGCCACACATTTAAGGCATCCCCATTGCTGATACAAAATGCTGACCGTCGTCAAATTTGGGAGATGCCGATTTCATTCGACTGAAGCGTCCGGCGTCGCAACTCTCCATGGGTTCTCCAAAAGATGTTAGTAGTGGTGCCCATTCCACATAAAAGTCGGTTTATACGATGAACAAAATATTTATGCCTATCAGGGATCGCTTTTCTTGAGATCACCGATCAGGCCAATATACTTACCCCGAAACTCAAAGACATGCCATGCCGGAGGTTGGTTGTTTTCGATATAGTCATAAAAATAGGAATTGTCCTGAATGTCGTCCATCAAAATGATTCCCATGCTACTCATTTTAGACTTAGCTTGAGTCATGGCCAGCTCTCGTCCCGAGTAACTTTTGTCTGAGTCGTAGTGAAAGATATCAACCTGATTGACCTGTTGAAATATTTTTGGCAGATTGACTTCATCGCCTTCTAGGTACAAACTCCAATTACTTTTAAGCGATTCTGGCACCACGATACCAATGTAGCGTTCGGGGCGAGGTAGCCGAAAATAAGGAAAGTCACTACTGTAAAGTGAACCTGTGGCATTGGCTGCGATCGCGGACAAGAAAGCATGGGAAGAAAATCCTGCGGCCACACCAGTTTCAACGACTATTTCAGGCTTGAGGTAGCGAGTGATGAAATAAAGGAATGGGTAACCACCGCCCCCCCCAAGGTCAAATTCGATATCTTTCAAAATAACGTCTGCATGTTTCTCTAGGGCTACCGCATACTGGGTAGATTCTTGCCATAAATCGGCATCTAGACGCTGAGCAATCGCTTCAAAACTAGAGCAGTGACTTTTTAGCCATGCCATATTTTCAGCTTGAGAATGCTTTCCAGATGAGTCAAATAATCTTTTCAATACCTTTTTCGACATCACCGAAAATCTGCCGGGTTTTTGAGCCTGAGCGAGAATGTTCTTGAGGTTATTATTTTGCATAGGTTCAACTAAAAAACAAGACGTAGTAACAGCGATTAGCAAAAAGATTCAACTCAATTATGAGTTCAATTCAGGCAATTGCGATAGCCAATAGGACAGATCTCATGCAATAGGGATTCCCAGCGATCAAGCACATTATCGACGTGGTGATTTTCTAAGCTATCAGTAGTGCCATTAGATAGCGCCTTCAGTAAATCCTCATCAATCATAATTTGCTTTAACTGGGTGGCGAGTGCTGTGGCTCTACTAGCCGCCGCATCTACGAGAAAACCATTGACACCCGATCGCACGAGCTGATTAATCCCTTGGCAGTCTTGGAAGCCGACCGTCGGCAAACCATAACTCAGGGCCTCAACAGCAGTAAGTCCAAAGCTTTCGTATCGCGAAGGCATGACGAACAGATCGGCTGCTCGATATTCTGACGCGATATTTGGGGTCGACTCGACTAAAGTGATTTGCTCGCTCAAGCCCAGTGCTTGAATCTGGTCTGCCAGCATCGCCCTTAAGCTGCCATCGCCAATAATGCGGAGATGCCACTCTGGGCAATCCGTCGCGATTTGGCTAAAGGCGTTAATCAACGTAGCGTGATCCTTTTGGGGTTCTAACCGACCCACCGCTAACAGAGTCTTGCCCACCCGTGGGCAGGGTGGAGGCGATGTAGAAGCTGGACTGAGTACAACCGGGTTGGCGATCGCTATCATACGCTGTCGCAGGTACCAGGGATATGACAAACGAACTTGTTCTGATACACAGGTAGTCCGGCGCACTAATAATGGTGTGATAGAAAGCAAGAGAGTCTCGATCCAGCGGCGCGATCGATAATGCTCTGGCACGATATGCTCACTGGCGATCAGGGGGATGGCGGTGCCCATCAAGGCCAAACCGAGGGGAATAAACATACTGTGCATAAAACCGATCGCTACCTCTGGGGCATACTCCAAAACCGCTTGGCGTAGGGCCGGCAAACGCTTGATGGTTTCGACCATAGTGGCCGGATGCACGGTTGAGCCAATGTCCAAATCAAGCCGTCGAATACTCTGATTGAGGGGATAAAAGGATTGACCACCCGGTTGTTCAAAGGTCAAAATCGCCACCTCATGACCGCGCTCAGCTAACCCATTCGCGACGGTCGCCAACACGCGCTCGGCACCACCGCCAGGGTTATTCATCGCCTTGATGCCAAATAAAAGTTTCATGTTTGGACCACATCACTCAAAACGCCTTGCCACTGGTTGAAAATCTTGACCGGTTCATACTCGCGAATGCTCATAATGGCATTTTGGCCCATGTTTTGGCGCTGCTGAGCAGACTGCATCAAGGGGGCAAGGGTGGCGGCTAGGGCCGCTGGATCATTTATGCCAGGGGCTAATACGCCGTTTTGGCCAGGGGTAATTAAATCTGCCATGCCGGCGCACTGGGCAAAGCCAACCCCCGGCAAGCCATGGGCCAAGGCTTCTGCCAAGGCGTTAGGAAAGCCTTCCCAGAGGGACGGCAAGCAGAAGAGATGGGCGTTGATGTACGCCTCGGTAATGGCCGTGGTGACGCCGGATAGGGCAATGCGATCGCCCAACTGCGGCATGTCGATTAAGTGTTGTAGGGCTGCTTGCTCTTCGCCTGCGCCCACGATCTTTAAATCCCACATGGGGAATTGGGGGGCGAGCAAGATAAAGGCTTGGATGAGGACTGCAAAGTTTTTTTGATAGCTCAATCGACCGACGGAGAGCAAGCACCAACGTCCCTGGGCATTGGGAATGTGAGGTTGGGCAAACTGACTCGCAGGCAATACTGGGTTAGGAATGGTGATGATGCGATCGCGCAGAAATTCGGGATAGTGCGATCGATAGCTCTCACACTGCACGAGAATGCGTTTTGCCCACCGAAAAACTTGATAGGTTAAGCGCTGGGTGTTGGGGGCGTTGAGATATTTAAAGCGCGAAGGAGCATTCCGTTCGGCAACGATGATGGGCATGCGGATGCCCATGGTGTATAAACGAACGGAAAAGAACGTGCCGGACTGAAAGCACACGACCACATCCGGCTGGGAGCGCCGAATTAACTGGCGCACCATCAGCAGACGCCGCAGCTTCATCCAGGGAGTAGCTTTGATGGTGGGATCCCCCAAACTTAAGCGGTGCCAAACGACCCGCTGATCAAGGGGGTAAAACGAGGTAGCGGCGCTGCCATCCCAGGTCATGAACTCGATATGGTGACCACGACAAACGAGAGCATTCATGATTGTTGTAATCATGCGCTCTACGCCCCCGGCCATTTGATGAATTGCCCGCGCCACAAACAGAATTCTCATCCCAAACCGCTAACGATAGGTGGTTGATATGGCTGGTTGCTCAGAGGTGGACGGCAAACCAAGCACCGTTTTCCAGGCTTGTTGCCAAGACTTAACTGAGTAACGCTGCGTGATCTGCCGAGCTGAGTGTGACCACAGTTCCCACTGTTCAGGGGTGTTAATCACCCTCAGCAAGGTATCAGCGAGAGCCGTCGGGGAAGGCGATTCATCACATAGCCAGCCGTTAACACCCGGTTCAATTAAGTCGCTGACCCCACTGGTCGACTGAAATCCGACCGGAATGAGTCCGGCTGCCATTGCTTCCGCTTGCGCATTCGGAAAGCCTTCCCACTGTGACGGTTGACAATAGATTCTAGCCTGGGAAAACTCAGTGCTTAAATCAGATTTAGGAGGGATAAGGAAAATGCGATCGCCCATTTCTAGCTCGTCAATCAGGGTAGCTAATTCACTTTTCAAAAAGCCATCACCAATGATGTGGAGACGCCAGTCAGGGCATTGTTGAAACACTATGGCACAAGCTCGAATGAGCAAGTCAAAGCGTTTTTGTGGAGCATAGCGGCCCACCGAGACAACTAACGGCTGACGGACGTGTAATTCAGCGGTCGCTTCAGGTAGAAATACCGGATTATGAACAACCTTGATCTTAGAATGTAAAGTCTTGGGATAATTCTTAATGTAGCTGGGAAATTGAACGGTAATGCCATCGGTCAAGAACAGCATGAGAAAGTTGAGATTCCACTTTCTGGCCCGCACATAATGATAAATAGTCAACGAATTACGCTCTGAACAAATAACGCGAACTGATAAGCCGACAGTGCCAGCTAAGTATCGCAATAAGATGCCATGATGAAAACAAATGAGATAGTTGTAAGGGTGATCAGCTGTAAACACAGCTCTAATACGTCGAATTAACGCAACTCTGTCACCAAAACTAATCGCCGAGTGAGCTGGCGTTCTGCCCAGTTGGTGCCACTCAATGCGATCGTCGATCGGATAAAACGCCTGCGCCCCAGGTAAATCAAATGTCAGTAGTGTGACCTGAATGCCTTGCTCGACCAAAAAATTCGCCAGGTAGATAATGTTGCGCTCTAACCCGCCGGGCATGTCGTGAAGCGCAATGGTGGCCAGGGCAATGCGCATTTATGCCGACCTCACCGCATCAACAATGAGTGAGGTATTTGCATCGACAAAGTCCCAAACATGATTATCAGGATTTTGACGACTGCGATGAATGAAGCCATCTTGAGCTGACCATTTTTTCTGTACTAACTGTTGATTAGCATCATATCCTTCGAGCAATTCAATCTCGGAGAAGCCTGCGTGACTGAGCAGGTCAAATAAGCGATCGCAGGTCAGCAGTTGCTTATGATCAGCCGCATCAGCCCCTATGCCGTTAATTCCCACATGTTTTAGATAAGTCGGATCGGGATGATAACCATCGGGCACTGCAATGCGAATCCGCCCGCCTGACATCAGATGTTGATGAATCAAGTTGAGCGCATCCAGACTTTGTTGTGGGGTGAGGTGTTCAAAAACATGTTCAGCCACCACATGGGTGAGCAGCTGCTGCCCCTGGAAAACGGCTTGCCAGTCTTGAGCACTAGCAATGTCTAACCATTGTTCGTTAGTCGATAGCCACTCTGGTTGAAAGGTTTCCGCAGCCCCAACGATGATTTTCAGCGGCTTGTGCTGCTTCACTTCGAAGGCGATGCGAATGCGGCGGTAGTGATATTTAAAGAACTTGATGCCTTGGCGGACCTTAATCTTAAGAGGGACGGGTAACTTTTGTTTGATTGTTGAAAGCACCATACTCGAATTTTGGTTGGTAAAGATGATGTTGTCTGAGCCGATTAGCAGGATATTAACCTTGATCGAAGACCAGACTCAAGAGACCGAGGTCTGTATCTTTTGAGTCATGCGCTGTTCATGCCGCAAGCGCTGCGGACCAGTAGCCCACAAATGCTGTGAAACAGCGATCGGATGACGAATCCACAGTTGCAGCAATTCCCATACAAAGGCATGATATTGCCGCTTAAAGTGCCAGTAACGGAGTTTTGGCCAATGGAGAGCGTAGTAATAACGATTGATAGTTTCTAAATAAGCGCGATGTTTTTGCGCAATTTGCTGTTCAGCAACGAGATTTTTTTCATAGGATTTGTCGGCAGCGTGAGTGGAATATTGGTTAAATAAACAATCAGTCGTGCCAATAAAATGGCCCCCTTTTAAGGCTAAGCGAATGGCTAAATCAGCGTCTTCTACCCGTCTAAGCTTTTCGTCAAAGCCCCCGATCGCGGCAAAAGTGGATGCTCGGGCGAGCAGGGCACAGGTTGGTGTGCCGGAACCATAGAACCAATCAGAACGCTGGCGGTAAGTGAGCAAATAGTCTGCCAAACCAGGTCCATGAGGCACCCCTTCAGGCCGCGACCCGATTGCAGGCAAGGGTTTTTCGTACCCATTCGGATAGTAGCGATGACCACTGGCATAACAGGCGACTAGATGCGCTCCTGTGTTCTGTTCGTACTCACGCAGCACTTGGAGTTGGCCTGTAATACGTCCCGGTAGCCCTTCGTCATCGTCATCAAAAAAGGCAATAAACTCGCCCCTCGCTGCTCGCAAAATGGTGTTGCGACTAGCGGCTGGTCCCTGATTTTGCGGGTGTTGAATCAGCCGAATATTGGCTTCAACTGATTGGATTACAGTCTCAATGACCGCTACGGAGCGATCGGTCGAACAATCATCCACAATCAAGATCTCACAGTGGGGCCAATCTTGGTGCAGCGCACTGTGGATGGCGCGAGCGATCGTATCCTGGGCATTAAAGCAGGGGATACCAATTGTAACTAAGGAATTATGATTTATCGGAAGAGGGGGCCGCATGGAATTGACGAAAGGAACGGTTGATCTTGAAATTGCGCCAAGAAAGCACGAAACGCCGCAGGGTGGCGATGGGGTAGGTCACGCTCACCCTTGCCAACCCTACAATAAACTGCCCCCGGTTTCTCTCTAGCCAGGTATGTTTCAAACTGAGCCATTGTCGGTGAAAGTCATACAGTCCTTCAGCATCAGCGATATCGCGATGCTTGGCGAGCCACTTGAGGGTGTAGTAGCGCTCATCGGCGAGGCTCTTATCTGAGGTTGGGGTCATCGTCTGAATAACGAGCGGATCGGCAATGCCCACAACATGACCGCCAGCCTTGGCAACTCGGACCAGGAGATCAGAGTCTTCGGCTCGCCGAAAGGCGGAGTCGAACCCCCCAACAGCTTGATAGGTTGACAATCTGGCCAATTGCGAGCAGGTGGGGCAAGACCCATAGCTATCTTCTAGGGGAGTGCCCAAAACGGCCCGCCGGGCCAATGCCATGCCGTAGGGCGCGAGTTGCCCCTCTCGTTGACCGATAGTGGGGTGAATGAGTGCTGAGCCGTCAGGATATTTCACCAAGCGAGCGGTGTGACATAGCACCATTGCCCCATTCGCAAATTGACGCTCGTACTCCAAAATGCGATTCAATTGTCGTTCTAGGCGATCGGGTAGGCTAATATCATCATCATCAAAAAACGCGATGAATTCCCCTCTTGCCAGCGCTAAAATCCGATTACGCGTAGCCGCAACTCCTAGATTTTGGACATTTTGGCCAACCGTAATCCGCGCATCTGACTCAGCCATTTCCGTAACTATAGCCAGCGTTGAATCATCAGAACAGTCATCAACAATGAGGATTTCGATGTCTTGGTAGGTTTGTTTTAATGCTGACTGAATGACATCTTCAATGGTTGAAGCGGCATTGAAGGTAGTGATGCCAATCGTGATTCGTGTTCGTGACTTGTGGCAATCCAAATTCCCTCTTCCTTAAGCTCCTAGCACCGTGACTCCGCAAACGTATTATGCCCAATTAAATTTTATTTGGTTAGAATTAATCGTTTTCGCACCAATGATGGACTCTTTGGAGTCATCGAGAAAAACAGGATAAACCCGGTGCAAATCCCCATGATGAGTAACAAGTTACTACGGGGTAATATCCACGGCTGACTTTGATTGAATACAGCATTGATGACAAAGAAAGCGGAACAGGCCGCAACCAAACCACCCCTACCTTGCGCTAGACGCCGCAATGCGAAACCAGCGATAACTATAAATACGGTGACCAGCATCAGCAGGCCCACAGCGCCATATCCGCTGCCAAATAGCAAATAAGGATTTTGCACTTGGCCCATTTTTTGCCAATCATCAAAATCGAGGTCATACCGATCATTGATGCCCCAAGGGTTATGAGTTGTCATCAACGTCGCAAACTCTTGGGCCGTTCCGGGGTAGTCAGCCCCCCTAAATCCTCCTTGCAGCGTCATCCATAGGCCTGCGATTGATGAATAAAGCCGCTGACCAAAGGCACTCTCTAGCTGACGGACAAAACACTCTGCGAAACTGATTTGTGAGCATGTGCCCCTGCCGCGCACGGTAATATCTAAGTCTCTAGAATCCTCAGATTCTAATTCACTTGCTAGGTTGAGGCGATCGAAGACGGTAACTAGAGCATCGCGGGTGTTCACATAAGCTGATTGAACAACCGCCCCTGCTCCCGAGTACTCGATCATTCGGGCGTAGCCAATCATCGAAAAATAAACGACTATGCCTACAGCTACATAACTCAAATAGCGACGGAAGACAGCTCCAAAGCTGAGCCGTTGGCTAAATATTGAGATCAACAGAATTGCTAACATCAAAAGCCCATAGGAAACCTTTCCTCCAGATAAGAATATTGCAGACATGCAAAGGGCGGACGTGTACTTTTTGCCCAAGGCGATGGAGCAAAGGAATAAAAAAATGAGCACAGTAGAAACGTCATCACCAAAAAACAGAAAAGCTCTCTTGTAGGAAAAATTATAGGAATAGACTTCACCAATATCGAAAAGGAAGCTAAAGAAAATACCACTGCTGACAAGAACTGCAACCCAAGTGAGCAAGGCAGGTTTTTTTTGTATTCCGAAGCACAGCACTAAACCCACCACGAAAGTCAGGAAAGTCTGAACCAAGTTAGAAGATAGGAGATACTCAATATTCATGACTGTAGCAACATCGACATCTGTTATTTGTCATCTTAACCACAGCATTAGCTCAAACAAATTGATTAAAGAATGTATAGCTTGAATTCGATATTTTACTTGTTTGGTAGCAAGTGTAATATGACGGCTTACCTGGCTTAGGACTTAACTTAAGGGCCAGATGAAGTTCCCTGCTTAATTCCCCAGAAAGCAGATGCCGGGCGCTGCTTGGCTTTTTCTCCTAGAATCTGCCAGACCTCAGCTAGCGGTTGATGATGCATTTCATTTCGGCATATCCAATAGTTAGGTAATTGAATATCAAAGTAATTGGGATTTGCTAAAAGCATAGCGGCAAGTAAATATTGCTCGTTATAGGCTCGCTCAGACCAACTCTCAAAGTAGTCGAACGGCAAGAAGATGTCGTGAATACCAACAATAACTCCCGGCTTTAACCGAGGCACTATCTCTAACATGCAAACCGTCACGTCAGAATTCATGAAGCTGCGGTGCGAGTTATCAATAAACACCACATCGCCTACTTCTAACTGATCAAACAAACTCAGATCAATAGATTCGACTGGTTGGCGAATAACTTGATTACAAATAGCATCAATCTCTGCTCTAGGAAAAGGATCAATCGAGACGATTTCTTTTGACTCGTCATAAAAATCTAAAGCAGCTTTAACAAACTTGGTTGAGTTGCCAGATCCAACCTCGACTAATCGATTGGGTGCCTGCCTGACAAATTGAATTAGTGCCAGAGCGTCTAAAACAGGTAAAAAACTATTGTGCCAGTCTAAATCTTGGCTAAGGTTGTGACTGTCTTGAGATGCCAGCACAAAGTCCTTCATCTTAGAGAGTTTAGCCAGGTTCTCTTGATATTTGAATGCGCCTGGCTCAATAACTGCTTTTAGATAAGGATTACCCTGTTGCCACCGTGGCGTCATCTTGACATCATATTCAAGATAAATTGGCTTCTGCCCGATAGCGATCCGATGAACGGCCTTCAGATATGAATTTCGGCGTAATAGTTCACGGATGTTCATTCTCAAATTCTCATGAAATGATTTTCTTTTCAGATACGCAATGACAGAAATATCGGATGCCCTACCAAAAATATGATTTTTGACAGGTGCGAATGAGGGCTAAGGAAACTTTTGAATCACGATAAAGTGAAGTTGTTCAAGACTTGCAGCCTTTTTGGGAGCCTGCAAAATCTCTTTAACACCGTACTTACCTTGACTCCATGAAACTATCAAATACGGCATCAAAAAAAGATCTGCGCCGAAGGGATCAAGTGCGCTGGTTCCTTTTGGCGCATGAAGTGAACTGTGCTCGACAATACAAACTCCGCCTGGTTTCAAGCAACTCATCCAGGTATTAAGACATTTCTCTGGATCGTAGCTGTGGTCAAAAGAATTGCTGTAAATAAAATCTACAGCTCCTATCCATTCCGGCTTAGCTTCGTGAAAGTCCCACTGTATAGTGTCTGGAAACTCCTGGGCAGTATTTGATATCTCCGTGCCAATAACATCACAGCTCAGATACTTCTTGAACCATTCTTGTTCTTTTCCTCTACGAGTCCCATGACATAGACCAAACCTGGCTTCAGGAACAAGCTTCTTAATATACCCTGACAGAAATTCTATATTTTCTTCGATCACCCAAACAAGAGATATCTTTCTTTTGTTGCCCTCCTCTTGAAGTCCTCGATAACGCTCATAATCAAAGCTTCCATCTTGGTTTAAAAAATTGTAGAGAACGTATCCTGGCATCTCCACTTTTACTTGTGTGATGTGATTAAGCTCGTAACCAAACCTTTTCAAGGTGTTTTTCAAGAAATTTGTCACCATAATTCTTCCAGCACACTAAACAGTAGTCGAGATCTTCTGAGCGCTTATCAGATATCCTAGAGGAGCGTTGCAAACTTGATGATCCTGTTTCCAGGAAAACTTGCTTTGTTTCATATAACGTGACTGAAAGTAAATGATGTCCATCATGAGAGCAAAGTTTTGCCTGATGAACTTTAGAGGGCCAGGAATTCCACAAACATTAAGCCCAGTTGAAAAAGGTCCCCAGGTGATGGCTTCAATTTCAATATGCTGAAACTTATTATTCGATAAGATATTGTACCAATAGCTTGGTGTTCCTCTGATGAAATCATTTGGACAGCCATGAACACGAAACATAAAAGGAACAGTAAAAAATAATCGACCTTGAACTTCTAAAACCCGATATGACTCTGCAAGAATATGCTGTAAATCATAAATGTGTTCAAAAGTGTTCAGAGAAATTATGACATTATATTTTCCAGAAGCAACTGGTAATTTTTCACCTGGTTTAACGACATAGGTGGGCTTTGCCGTTGCATCAATATTTACCGATTCATAAATCAATTCATTGTCTGTTTGAGACCATTGTTTTATGCGCTCATAATAATCGGTTGCAGCGCCACCACCAATGTCTAAGACACAACCAGATAATGGGATTTCCGCAAAAATTTCGTATTCTAAGTCACGTAAGACGCTGAAATTTTTCTTTAAGAAGAATAGTTGAAAAAAACGTCTCCAAGTGGGTGGGCGAAGTTTTACCTCAATCTCATCAGTACGTAAAATATCTTGATGAAGCATACCAAACCTATCAATGGAACACAATAGAGTGAATATAACTTTCTGAATCAATGATGACAAAACATCAGGGGCTTGCTGGAGAGGCGGTTGTTGACTGATTGAACGATAGAATATTTGCTCTTTAAGACCTGCAATACTTTTTCGACATTACATAGCTCGGGATGTAATTCAACAACAACAGATTTAACTTTGTCTAGAGCATCAGGGTGATTGCAGAGAAAATTTTCTTCGCCCCCTTCGATATCAATTTTCATCAAATCAACTCCCTCATGTTGAGGATCAAGGTGATTTAGCAAGCTCCGAAGGCTGATGCTGTGTACCGAAATATCACCCTCCGAGTTGAGTCGATGACTCATGGAGGGGCCGACACTAGAAAAGCTAAGAAACTCGTCATCAGTGGCACCCGCAGCTTTTTCAAGTATTTCCCAGTGAAATCCTTGGGAAGCTAGCTTCTGACTATTTCGTAAACTGATTTGGAAGGTATCTGGATCAGCTTCGACACTCAAAACTTGAGCTTGAGTGTTCACCGAAAGTGCCCAGATTGCAAACGTGCCAATGTGTGCTCCGATATCTAGGACTTTGGGGCGATCGCAAGTCGCTAGCAAGGGCCTGAGGAAATCATATTCTTGTAACACCAAGACTTCGTATAACGCGAATTCATCAGTTCCCCGAAAGCTGATACTAAACTGTCCGGAACGAACCGTTTGAATTCTGTCTTGGTGGCGTCGAATCTGACGAATTGTGGTAAACGTTTGCCAGGGACTACCAGTCAATCGCAACATCCAAGAGGCCCGACGTGAAAAGTCAACAACCCGCTTAGAGAAACCTCCTACGTGAGTGAGATTAGCAGAACTCGGTTGTTTGGCGTCTGTGTTCATCACCTGGCCTGGGCTAGTCTCCGGAAACTTCCAGAGCTTTTCAGCAACTCATTATAGGTTCCAGCGGCAACAATTCTGCCATCTTGAAATTCAAAGATGCGATCGCAGGTCTGGATTGTACTCAAACGATGAGCAATCAAGACCATTGTCACGGTATCCCTCAACCCCTCGATTGCCGCCATTACCTCTTTTTCGGTTTTCGTATCCAAAGAGCTAGTCGCCTCATCAAAAATAATCATTGAAGCTTGGCGATATAACGCCCTAGCGATACCAATGCGTTGTTGCTGTCCACCACTAAGCCTCACTCCACGCTCCCCAAGCATTGTTTCATACTTCGCTGGCAGACCCTCAATATACTCATCAATTCGAGCGAGTTTAGCAGCTTCTAGCACTCGGTCATAGTCAATGAGATGGGGGGCAATGCCGAAGGCAATATTATTCGCAATCGTCGTGTCAGCCAGAAAAATGCTTTGAGGTACATAAGCAACACCTAGCTGCCAAGCCCGGAGACGCTGTCCCCATAGAGGTTCGTCATCTACAAAAACACGCCCTTTCTGAGGCTGCAATAACCCCAAAATGACATTCACGGTAGTACTTTTGCCGCTGCCAGTCGTACCCACAAAACCAACAGTTGTACATGAGTCAATCGTTAGGTTGAGGTCTTGCAGAATCCAGCGATCGTCCTGCTCATAATGAAACCAAACCTGCTCTAACAGTATTTTTTGAGCTAAGTGTAGCGGTTCGACCTCAGTCGCTTTTAGCATCGGGTCAATCGGTCGTTGAATTGCTGTTAACACTCGGATCAAAGAAGCCCGAGCCCCCTGCGCCCGAGCCAAAGCAGAAAAAAGCTGTTGTAGAGCAGGTAGGAGGCGATATACTCCCAGTGCTAATCCCCCTAAAACAGGAATTACCGCTTCAAAGTTGCCGCCGCCTACCAGGCTCAGAGCAAGTATGCCAATAAAGACCATGGCAATCATTTCAATGCCATAACGAGGCATTGAGGACGTCAGCAAAATTGACGCATAGGCATTTTGAACAGCGTAGTTAGACCGAGCGTAATGCGTCTGGAAAAACGGATAGGTATTAGCCAGAATCACGTTTTGAATACCTCCCAGACTCTCTTGAACAATTTTTATCTGCTGCTGATTATTCTGAGTCATGAGTTGACTGCTGTTTAAAAGAGCCTTCCGCCTCAAGCGATAAATCAAAACATAAGCTATTCCTAGTGTCAACAAAGCCACCAACATAGCAATCGGATTAATAGCTAATAAACCAATTAATAAACTAACGGCTATCATCCCATTAGCAATTACCAGCAAAAGTGGCCCCATCACGCCATTCGAAATAGTTGCCGTGTCAGTAGAAAGAAGCGTGATCAAATCGCTACTATTTTGCCGAACATGATATTCATATGGCTGTAGTAGAATGTGTTCATATACAAGACAGCCAACTTCTGTAGAAATGCGAGCTGAAATATAAGTTTGAATGTAGAGAACAGCCATTCTCAGTAAATTATTGATGACTGTAATGATAATAAAAGTGCTCGTCAGGAGTAGTATTAACTGCGACGTAGATTCAACCTTTAGGAGATCTAGAATGGGCTGCCAGCGAGGTGAGTTTAAGAGGTCATCGGGATCGCTTAGAGAACTCAAAAAGGGGATGACAGCTGCCAAATTGAGAACCTCCATAATTGCCGAAACGATCATGAGCATAACGAGCCACCCCAACTGTCGTTTGCGAGCAAGACTAAGGGTTCTCAGTAATTGAAAAACGTCCTGAAATAAACTCGATTGACCGGGAGGTTTAGAAGCTATATATGACATCAAAAAACTCAGGATTCAACTCAAACTCAATATGTAGGTCTGATATCGTAATGTAATGTAGTCGACAAAATTAGTTTTTGGTGGATGGCAAAAGCGCTTTTCGTCTCAGAGCGCGTCTTCCAGTGTCACTGATGGGCACTACCCAACTGATTAGCACTAACCAATAGAGAGGAAAACACACGGACAACTTTGTGAAGTCATCAACGCGCATCCGCACTTGCTATCGCCTTCAGGCGCACCCCACTGTTGTCCCTCCACCCATGGTTGGAGGCAGGCATATTGTCCGATAACCCAATCCGCAATCCAAAATTGGGATACATGCTCCCCTTTTCTGATCAGTACCCATGGCATCGCATCGGTGAGACGATGCTCTATTGTTCTTAGAGAGTGCTGAGATGATTGTCGTGGGTGGCTGTCTCTGCCGAAAGGTTTTCCTCATCGTACTGCTTGGGGAAAGAATTTTTGACATGCTCTAGTCTATCTATACTATGTCTCGTTTTCCTTCTATCTATCGCCTTGCTCAGGTCGCCCTGGATGCGATCGCGGCAGTTTTGTCAATCTTCCTGGCATTTTGGGTGCGCTTTGAGGGCACTCTGCCAGCCCAGTACTGGCCTCTGGTGGAAGGCATCTTGCTGGTGGGAGTGCCGGCACGACTCCTGAGCCAGTGGGGATTTGGGGCCTATCGTCAGATTTGGCGATTGTTCAGCCTGCGAGATTTTTGGACGCTTTTTCAAGCAGGGAGTTTCTACTCCCTCTTGCTGGTTTTATCCACGCGCCTGCTGTTGCTCAAGTTTATCGACCTCCCAGTGTTGCCGTTGGGGGTAGCGGTGATGGACTGGGGGTTCTGCCTGGCGGGCATGACCTTAATACGGTTTTTGCGCTCGTGGCAAACGTCCCCTAGCAGAAGCAGCAAGCATCCACCGAGTACCCATGCCAAGCGCCTGTTGCTGTTGGGAGCCGGGCGGGCGGGAGCCCAAATTGTGCGCGAGACTCGTCAAAACGATCGCTTGGATTTTTGGGTGGTGGGTTTTTTGGACGATGACCCCAGTAAACTGGGCCGCCAGGTTGAAGGCGTCAAGGTACTGGGCAAAATTAGCCAACTCACAACTTGGGCCGTTCGGCTAGCGGTTGATGAAGTGCTGATTACCATGCCCTCGGCGTCCAGCGATCGCATTCAGCAAGTCGTCAACCTGGCCAAGCTAGAAGGCATCGCGATTAAAATCGTACCGCCCATGCAGGAGTTGCTGAGCGATCGCAGTCTTGCCCGGCAAATTCGTGACATCCGGCTAGAAGACTTGTTGGGACGTCCCGAAGTGGTTCTAGACTTCAGCGAACAACTTTCGAGTGACTTGCCCGCCGCAACGGAACAAATCCAAAATCACGTGGTGCTGGTCACAGGCGCTGGCGGCACCATCGGGTCGGAGCTTTGTCGCCAACTCGCGCTGCTGCGGCCCCGGCAACTCATCCTTTTAGGACGGGGCGAAAATAGTATTTTCCATATTGATCAGGAACTGCGAACCACCTTCCCCGCATTGGATCTGGTTCCCGTCATCGCTGACATTCGCAACCCAGAACGCATGGCTGACATTTTCCGGCGTTACTGTCCAGAGGTCGTTTTCCATGCCGCCGCCCACAAACATGTTCCGCTGATGGAACTCAATCCCACGGAGGCGATCGAGAATAATGCGATCGCTTCCGCTCAACTGGCGATGCTAGCGGACAAAATCGGCGTCAAAACCTTCGTGCTGATTTCCACAGATAAGGCCGTGGCCCCTAGCAGCTTTATGGGCTTAAGCAAGCGGCTAGCAGAATTACTGGTGAGTGGGGTCGCCCAGCACAGCCAAACCCGATTTCTGTCGGTTCGCTTTGGCAATGTGCTCGGCAGCCGAGGCAGCGTCATCCCAATTTTTGAAAGTCAAATTGCCAAAGGGGGACCCGTCACCGTCACCGATCCAACCATGACTCGTTACTTTATGACTACCCCAGAGGCGGCACGACTGGTCCTACAAAGTTTAGCCGTCGGTAAAACTGGCCAAACCTTAGTGCTTGATATGGGGCAGCCCATGCGCATTTATATGCTGGCAGAACAACTGATTCGCCTGAAAGGATATATCCCGGGTCAAGATATTGAAATTCACGTGACGGGTATTCGCCCCGGCGAGAAATTACATGAATCTCTGGTTGATGAAAACGAAGAATTGCACATCACACCTCATCCTAGGCTGCAATGCCTCGTCAAACGACAACTAGAATATTTGCCAACCGCTGCCACTTTAGAAAAAATTGATCGGATTTTAGAGTCGTCTGATCTAGAAGCTTTATGGCATCTTTTTTGAGCCCATTTTACTGGCCAGTGTGGCTTCATTAGAACAATTCAATTTCTCAGGCCGAGCTACTGAATGTGAGAACGACTGTCCAGTTAGGCGAGTTAAATCATCGGAGATCATACTGAATTCATGTCTTGGTTAAGCTCGTGGTTTGATCTCGCGTTCAAACTAATACTGCTATCGATTTATTTTATTGGAATATGGAGATTAGGAGACAAGGAAATCTTCAAAAGTGATAGATTTCCTATTTTCTTGATTGCCTTTTTGCCATTCTTTGGCATCTATAAATTTATCAGTGCCCTAGGGAAAGAGTCACTGCTCAATGAGTCGTATACGATAACTGCAATTATCATTCCTGTTATTATTTTTCTGGTTTCAACGACACAGCAAAGGTCGCATTATCAGTTACGACAAGATTTTCAAACCCTATTCAAGCAGCATCGACTTGTGATTGGCTGTCTAGGATGTGGCTTTGTATTTTTTCTAATGCGGGGACTATATCTCGAATATCCTGGCGATGCCATCGAATACTTACAAAGAGTGGGGCAAGCCAACCAAGATTTAGCAGGTGGCATTCAGTCACTGTGGCGCCATGACTCTGACAACACCTTTTTCAGCAGTTTTCAACAATGGTTAGTGGGCAGTGACTATTGGATGCGAGAAAAGTTAAGGGTTGTGGCCGCATTCAATGTTTGTATGCTTTCCCTGGCGGCTTATCGTTTGGCACTGTGGGCGATCGGCAAAAAGACCATTGCTGTGATTTCGATGCTGTTGTTCTTAGGCTTTTACGGCAACTTGCAGATCAGCTTTTTCATGTATAAGATTCTGCAAGGGGCGACCCTAGCTATGATTGTTTATCTAGAATTAGTCCCTCTACTTTATCGCCTATTTTCGGGTGTTTCTGTTCAACAACTTAGCTATTCAAAAAGAAATCTTGAGCTGATCTTAATCTTGGTGGGGATTTGGATGTGTCGAGACTGTCATCAGGAAAAAGTACTTTATGTTGTCACGATCGCTTTTGCCTATGCTTTGCTGACCGTGTTCAAACACATCGCTCAACGACAGCTTCCTTCCATTAGATCTATCGCGTTCTTATTAATATCTTTTGCGCCCTTTTTATTGCTGTTTTTCTCCGCCAAAGAGCCCAGACCGGGTCATCCCCTGACTAAAGAATGGCTTTCCATTGGCAATTATGAGCTCTTTACATATTGGCCTTTAGCGGCGAATTCTGGCGTGATTTTGCTCGACATCGTTGTCATCGGCTTAGCCATCATTTTATTAAGCAGCTACGGGAGCGATTCAAAAGCGTTTTTCTTGGCGGCGATCGCGATCGCGCCTTTTCTGTTGTTTCTTAATCCCATTGCTGTCACTGGCCTAATCAAGCTGACATTTCCGGTTAATGTCTACCGCTTAATGCTCGCAGGCTTGCCCTGGCTGTTTTTACCGTTCGCGGTGCACACGCTGAAACGGGATTACGCGATTCGTCTGGATTACTTATTAATTGTGTTTATTTGCCTTGGCTTCTTTGTCTATGCGCCCATTTATGGAAAGTTTCCCCACATCTTAAAGCGGGTGCCACCTTATGCCGATGGTCGAGACTTAATGCCGGTGGTTGACTATTTGCTCAAGGATGTTGACCATGACGATCGCCCTCAGCTCAAGGTGATGGCACCGCCCTATGTCGGCAGCTATGTGGCCGCTTGGCCCACCTTTCAAGTTGCTTCCAATCGCTGGATTGATAATAATATCGTGGGATCTCGTGCAGATCTCAGCTATCTGTATGGCTCAGAGATTACAGCCGCCGAGATTACAGCAATACTGACCAGCGGAAATTATGACGTCATTGTTATTGATGCCCGGGATGGACTGACTTACCGTAGCTGGCTAGCGCGCATGACTGGGCATTGGCCTGTGGACTTGATCATGAGTCAGCGGGCGTTATTGGCCGGTCAATCATTGCGGAGCTATTTAGCTGATCAACCTCAGCCCATGTTTGAAAAGACACTAGAACAGAATGGGTTCCAGGTATATCAAACACTGATCCAGTAGGTTAGGCTTCTGATGCGGTTATCCCTTGCTCGCCAGTGATTGGGCCTCAAAACAGTCGATCTTGAGATGCCACGATTGACGCAATGACGACTGGCATGGGCCACATTTTTGCCGTGCTCAGGGCGTTAGGGCAAGCGACTCATCCATACACAAAATTCCCCAACCAAAACGGGGGGGCATCGTGAATGCCCCCCCGACATGAGTGACTGACCCCGCTGTTTAAGCAGACAGCCACAGCGGGTCACCGTCGTTACTCTCCGTAAGCGTCCATGGGGAGGCAGGCGCACATGAGGTTGCGATCGCCATACGCCTGGTCAATGCGATTGGCGACGGGCCAAAACTTATGCTCTTGAGTCCAGCGGGTGGGGAAGACGGCTTGACGGCGATCGTAGGGACGCTGCCAATCAGCTACCAGGTCTTCGGCAGTGTGTGGAGCCAGCTTGAGCGGATTCTGGTCGGCGTCGATTTGCCCGGTGGCGATCGCCTCAATCTCCTGACGAATGGCGATCATCGCCTCGCAAAACCGATCCAGTTCCGCTTTCGACTCACTCTCCGTCGGCTCAATCATCAGCGTGCCCGCCACGGGCCAGGACATCGTCGGCGGATGGAAACCGTAGTCGATCAAGCGCTTGGCCACATCTTCCACGGTGACCCCGGCGGATTTCCGGAAAGGCCGCAAATCAATGATGCATTCGTGAGCAATCAGGCCATGCTTGCCGGTATAGAGAATGTCGTAGTGCTCAGCCAGCCGCTGCGCGATGTAATTGGCATTCAGAATCGCGACTTCCGTAGCTCGTTGCAGGCCCGTAGCCCCCATCATGGCAATGTACATCCATGAAATCGGGAGGATGCTTGCACTGCCCCAGGGCGCAGCAGTGACGGCCCCAATCGCCTGTTGACCGCCAACCTCTGGCACCAGGCTGTGGCCTGGTAGATAAGGCACTAAATGCGCTTGTACGCCAATGGGGCCAACCCCTGGACCGCCTCCACCATGGGGAATACAAAACGTTTTATGTAAGTTGAGGTGGCAAACATCAGCCCCAAAGTCTGCCGGACGACAGAGCCCCACCTGGGCATTCATATTGGCCCCATCCATATAGACTTGGCCGCCATGGGTGTGGACGATGTCGCAAATGTCGCGAATGCCCGCTTCAAAGACGCCATGGGTCGAAGGATAGGTGACCATGAGGGCCGCGAGTTGGGCGCTGTGCTTTTCCGCTTTGGCGCGGAGGTCGTCGAGGTCAACATTGCCCTGGCTGTCACATTGCACGCCGACGACTTTCATCCCCGCCATCACCGCACTGGCGGGATTGGTGCCGTGGGCCGATTCCGGAATCAAGCAAACGGTGCGATCGCCCTGACCGCGCTGTTGATGATATTCGCGAATCACCAAGAGCCCGGCATACTCCCCCTGGGCTCCGGCATTGGGTTGCAGAGAAATGCCAGCAAAGCCAGTGATTTCGCACAGCCAGTCTTCAAGCTGTTGAAACAGTTGCCGATAGCCCTGGGTTTGCTCTAGGGGGGCAAAGGGATGGATCTGCCCAAATTCGGGCCAGGTGATTGGCACCATCTCCGCCGTGGCGTTGAGCTTCATGGTGCAAGAGCCCAGAGGAATCATCGCCGCCGTCAGCGACAAATCGCGGGATTGCAGCCGATGCATATACCGCAGCATCTCTGTTTCTGAATGGTAAGTGTTGAAAACGGGATGGCTCAGAAACTCACTAGTGCGTTGCAGCGGATGATCCACGAGGGGCGATGTGGCCGCTGGGGGCAGAGTCGTTTGCTCAGTAAACACGGCAATGAGCTCCCGCACGTCCACCGCCGTCGTGGTTTCATCCAGGGCCACAATCAGCGTTTGGGCATCCAGCTGACGGAGATTGATGCGTTGCTGGGCGGCCCTCGCCAGAATCGCCGCTTGGCGATCGCCTACCTGCACTCGCAAAGTGTCGAAATATGGCTCCGTCCCTAACTCGAATCCGGCTTGCTGCAAGGCGGTCGCCAGGGTGACGGTGTGCTGATGGATGCGGGTGGCGATCGCCTGCAAGCCTTGGGGGCCGTGATACACCGCATACATGCCCGCAATGACCGCCAGCAGCACCTGCGCGGTGCAAATGTTGCTGGTGGCTGCATCCCGCCGGATATGCTGTTCGCGAGTTTGCAGGGCCAAGCGCAACGCGGGCTTGTCGTATCGATCCTTGGAGACGCCGACGAGCCGACCCGGCAGTTTGCGGGCGTACTGGTTCAGGGTGGCAAAGTAGGCGGCGTGGGGGCCGCCAAAGCCCAGGGGCACGCCAAAGCGCTGGGTGTTGCCCACGGCAATGTCGGCTCCCATTTCGCCAGGAGACTTGAGCAGCGTCAGGCTCAACAGATCGGCCACGACGGTGACCAGGGCTCGCTGGGCATGGACCTGCTGAATGAAATCGGTGTAATCGTAAACCGCGCCATCCGTTGCCGGATAGGATACGAGAGCGCCAAAAATCGGGGTCGAGTCATCAAAATCGCGATGGTCACCGACCTGTACCTCAATGCCCAGGGGCAATGCGCGGGTTTGCACCACCGCGATGGTCTGGGGATGGCAGTTTGCCGACACCCAAAACGTTTTCACTGCTTTTTGCTTGCGGACGTTGAAGCTCAGGGTCATGGCTTCAGCGGCGGCGGTGCCTTCGTCCAGCAGAGACGCATTAGCAATTTCTAGCCCCGTGAGATCGGTCACCATCGTCTGATAGTTCAGCAGGGCTTCTAACCGTCCCTGGGAGATTTCAGGCTGGTAGGGGGTGTATTGGGTATACCAGCCCGGATTTTCCAGCACGTTGCGTTGAATGACGGGGGGAGTGATGGTGTTGGCATAGCCCAAACCGAGATAAGAGCGCCACACCTGGTTTTGGTTAGCGATCGCCCGCAGTTCTTCCAACGCCTCCGTTTCCGACCGGCCCGCCCCGACGTTCAGCTCCTGAGTGAGGCGAATGCTCGCGGGCACGGTAGCGGTCATCAAATCAGCCAGCGAGTCGTACCCCAAAGCCGTCAGCATGGCCTGAATATCGCCTGATCGCGGCCCAATGTGACGGGCGACAAACTCGCTCAGGTCGGGCAGTGGAGGCTCAACCTGGGGAGCCGTGGTCGAAGTCGCGCGCGCGATCGCAGCAGGGCTTGCGGGGGACAGGGGCGTCGGGGTTTGGCTGGGCAACAACTCGAAAAATCTCCTCAACGTTTCACAACATCATCTATATCAGTGTTGATGATGCAGCCGTCAATACTTAGGAAGCAAGACGGGTGCATCTCACATTTGACATTGTGTAACAAAGACTAACGACTTGTCAGAGTTCGATCTGTTACCGATGAGGCGAGCCCGAGCGCAAAGCGCAAATCTTTGCCGCTGCTGGCTCGTGAAACTCCCTTAGCGGGGCTATCGCAGTTGAAAACTGCGCCAAAGTTGTCCCCGCCGCATTCAAGAGGGTTAACTGGCTGCCCGCGATTTCATAGGCCGACACCTCGGTCAACAAGGCTAAAAAGTCCTGTTCCTGCTGCATGGTGCCCGCTGGCACCGCACAAAAGCGGCGCGTACTGGCCGCGGCCCCAATCTGTAATGTGTCATCAAGCTGTGTGAACGCGGCACGATAGTTGTTGCAGCCTGCCGACCCGCTGAGCTGCCCCGCCTCGTCAAAGGTAGCCGTAATGGTGGTGTCGAGTAACGGGGTCACCAGGCCGCCGCGACCGTTGTTGTAGGCCGTCAGGGTCCAATCGGTGTTGAGCCAGGCGGCGGCGCTTTGGGGGGCTAACGTCAAAACGACCTCGCCCGCACCGTCGAGCAGCCGCAGTTCGTCCCCGATTAAGTCATAGCTCGTCACTGCCCCCAAGCCCGTCAACATCGCCGCTTCTTGCTGGGCCAACGCTTCAGGAAAACAGGCCATGAGGGTACTGCCCCCAGGGGCGATCGCCAACTCATTCCCCGTCAGCGTGTACGCACTAAAAAAGCGATTGCAGCCCGTGGTGCCTGTCACTCGGCCTTCTCGAAATTCCATCGTGGCGGGGCTGTCCCCCCAGGCCGTCACCAGTTCGCCAGCGGCATCGCGATAACTCACCAACTGCCAAACCGACTGTTCTAGGGGATGGGGCATGGTTATGCTGACTGCTAACGGCAAAGTGGACAAATTGGGCAAATCCTTCGGGGACTGCGCCACACTGGGCAGGGCGATCGCCGATACGCTACTACCCACTAAAAGCGTTAGCGCGATCGAGCGCCCCCACCAAGATTTCACTAGACCTTTCATCTCCATAACCTCCTCACGAATCGATGAAGTGTGAGGAGAGAAGTCAGCAATTGTGGAAACTGAAATCCCTCCGACTTTTAATCGTAGGGAGCGTCGGTGCCGCCATCGACCCGGTTACAGAAATCGATACCAAGGACATCGCCCTCATCCGCGATCGTCCCTAAGCCCCGCATTTCGTCGAGATATCAAGGGCGATCGCCGCGCTTATAGCTGGCATTTATCGATGCTAGAAAGCCTCTTTAAAACCACACCCAAACGACAAATCACCCCCTTCAAGCACCAGGAGAGAAATGGTTTTATCGCCGGCAATGCTGTACCCGAATTTATCGCCGACAAGCTCGGTGTGACCCACACAGTCGCGACTTTACCGAAGGGGAGTCCATCTTCTATGCTCACAGCATCCCCTTTTGATCAGGCAGCATGGCACGGCAATCCAACTCGCGGTTTAGAAATCTCCTGCGCAACTGGGAAGACGACGTCTTTCTCAAGCGCTTGGGCCAAATTGAAGGCATCGTTTCTAAAGTGCTGTCGATCGCGATGGTGATCGTCATCCTCGTGACGGTCATTGATTTGGCTATCGTGCTCTACCACTCCCTATTAGTTACCGACAGCATGGGCTTTTTTACCACCACCCTGACGGAAATTTTTGGCCTCTTTCTCAGCGTATTGATTGCCCTAGAGATTTTAGAAAACATCACGGCTTATATCCGGCGGCACGTTGTACAGGTCGAACTCGTGATCGCCACAGCCTTGACCGCCGTTGGCCGGAAGCTCATCATCTTAGACTTGGAGAAAGTGTCGGGAGTCAGCTTAATTGGCTTAGCCCTCGCCCTCATCGCCCTCTCCGTGAGCTACTACATTGTCCGCGCCGTCCACCGCTAAGCCCACAATTAATCGCGGCCAATTCTGCAATCGCGGCCAATTCTCCGCCATCCGCCAATGAGTGCTTAACTCAGCAATTCTCAACTTTGCCGAAATTGCCATTTGGCCTGAGTTGGTCAAAGCCTGTCCGCCCTTGGAGAAGCTGCTGAAAAGTGATTACTCGAAACGTTTGGAGGGAGCCCGTCGCCTCTCACCGCTGAGTCGATGTTGCCGAGTGATGGGCTTTGACGCTGCTCAGGCCAAACGCACCCCCGATGGTTTCGTGCAGGGCTGAACCAGTGGGAAGCTCTGGGTTAACCGCTCTGCCTGAGCGGGATTGCTGAGGTCGCGAGGCCGTACTGAGAAATACTGATACTTACTATCCCCACTTGTAATTGTGGCTGATATCGGGTAAGTTTACAGAAATTTACATTTTGTGTGAGGCAGTTGAACTTAATGAGCATTCAAATCTTTTCTGCAAAGACTTTAGCTTTGGCTGGTGTATTGGGACTCGGCTTTGTGACTCCGGCTCTGGCCGATGATCACACCATGATGGAAATGGAAATGGAAGCCGAAGAAGTGGTTGAGGAGTTGGTGCCCTCCGCCAATATCGCCGAGATTGTGAGCGGAGTCCCTGAATTCAGCACTTTGAAAGCTGCTTTAGAAGCTGCAGAATTGACCGAAGCACTGATGGGAGAAGGCCCATTCACAGTTTTTGCTCCCCCTAATGAAGCGTTTGACGCCCTGCCCGAAGGCATCCTCGACGTGTTGCTGATGCCTGAAAACCAAGATATTTTGACCGACATCTTGACTTACCACGTTGTCCCCGGCGCTGTTATGTCTAGCGATCTGATGACAGGCCCTGTGGAAACTTTGGAAGGTACTGAGCTGCCTGTCGTCGTTAGCGACGACATGGTTACGGTTGGTGACATTCCTGTCGTGGCGACTGATATTCCCGCGACTAATGGCGTGATTCACGTCATTGACGGCGTTTTGGCCCCTGCCGATACGGTCGCTGAGTTAGAAGCCATCCTCGCAGAAATGGCTGAAGAAGAAGAAGAAGAGGTCATCGTTGAGGAAGAAGTGATCATCGAAGAAGAGGTGATCGTCGAAGAAGAGACTGCCGCGCCCGTTCCTGGCCTTTGGTAGAATCGCAGTAACAGCCCTTGAGTACTGTTACATTCCATCTCGTTAGCGGACAGGGAGACATAGTGCAGCGATGATTAAACGTCAGAATCGGTGGTATTGGGCAACTGCCATGTTGTGCGCCACTGTCGTCATCGCCCCCAGCGCTCAAGCAGAAGTCCTGACGGCTTCGCTTGACCCTGTCCAACTAGAACTTGACTACACCTCCGATCGCACTCCCATCGCAGCGGGTGTAGGTTATGCGCTGGGTCGTCGTGACGATCATTTACCGACATACATTCCCCGAGCTGACCGCATCATTTTGAAGCTTGGCGAGCGGCGCGTTTATGTGTACGACGGCGATCGCGCTATCGACAGCTATCCGGTGGCAATTGGGGCTCCGGGCACCCCGACTCCCACGGGACAGTTTGAAATTTTTCAAATGATTGAAAATCCTTCCTGGCAGAGCCCTTGGACGGGAGAGGTCTTTGCTCCCGGTGCAAATAGTGCTTTGGGCCTGCGCTGGATCGGTTTTACCGAAATGTCGAACGGCATTATTGGGTTTCATGGCACACCGACCGTTTCTTCCATTGGTCGCGCCGCTTCTAACGGTTGCGTACGACTGCGCAACGAAGACGTATTGGCCCTCTACAGCCATGTGCGCATGGGCATGATGGTCGTGGTTGAGCCCTAGCCATGTCTACCCCAGCATTGCTCAGTTACCAAACGGTTATGTTAGCCACTTTGCGGCAGTCATGGCACTGCCTAGGAGTTGGCGTGGCTAGCGGCATCGTTAGTTTTGCCAGTGCGGCCTGGGCGACAGCGCAGCCGCTACAGTTGCCGGACACCTCTACAAGCGTTGCGCTGTCGTCAGTCGCTGCACCTCCAGCAATTGATGACCCCAGTCTGTTTTTACCGAAGCCCAGTGAGCGCCTGACCCTACTCGTCCTCAAGCTGTCGGAACGGCGGCTGTATGGTTATCAAGGCGATCGCCAAGTCGTCAGCTATCCAGTCGCGATCGGGCGCACAAATTGGGAAACACCCACCGGCAATTTCACCGTATTACAACGCCAGCAGCATCCCACCTGGCAGCATCCCTTCACTGGGGAGCTGGTGCCCCCCGGCCCGGATAATCCCCTCGGGGTGCGTTGGATTGGCTTTTGGACAGACGGCAATAACGAGATCGGGTTTCATGGCACCCCCGATGAGCACCTCATCGGCCAAGCCGTCTCTCATGGCTGTGTCCGCATGCGTAATGCCGATGTCGTTGAGCTGTATGAGCGCATCCGCCTGGGCACGCGAGTCTTTGTTCAGCCCTGAAAGAGTTGACGCTTGCTCCGTAATTTTCCCAGTCGCGGTGATGAAGCGGTCAGGTCGGTCAGAGCGCAGTTTTTGTACCCGCCATGTGTCACCAAAGCCTTTGATATAAAGCACTTGAGCGACAATAAAGCTAATGTATTCAGACGCTGGTGAGAAAGAATTTAGTCTGTAAAGATACCGCGAAACGCTTATAAAGTTGTTATGAATTTCATCGTGAGCTTACTGACTGCCAGTTTGGTCCGTATAAACTCGTAAAAACCCTATGAGATTGCTAAGCTTGCTGCTTTTGTAGGCAGTTTTCCCCACTCCCGTTACGTAGCATTAGGTTGCCTCCGTGGATCACGACATTTCCTTACCTTGATAAAAGGTACGCTATCTTGCCTGAAAATAAGGAACTCTGGCTTGTTAGGCATCTCTTAGCTACGGAAGCGCTATCGATGGAAGTATCACAGATCTGCAGTAGCCGCGCCAGCGTTACCAGCCTACTCAGTAGTTTTTGCCAGATAATATCGCGAATTGGACTATCTTTATGACTTATTCTAAATCGGTAGAAATTCAATCACAGCAGCGATTAGTCGAAACACCTGCGGGCAAACTCATCGTGCCTGGAGCCGTCAGTGCGAGGCCAGTCACTAATGGGTTGACGCCTTATGCGACTGAGCAGGCTGATGGGAGTGATGCAGTCACCTGCAACGTGCTGTTTTCACTGGTTATTCCAACCTTTAACGAGCGAGACAACCTCCAAGCGCTGGTTGAGAAGTTGACGGGTATTCTGGATGCTGCGGTTCCTAATCAATACGAATTGATTGTGGTGGATGATGATAGCCCGGATGAGACCTGGCAAATTGGTCTGCAGCTAGCACAAACTTATCCGCAAGTTAAAGTGATGCGCCGAGTTGGGGAGAAAGGCTTGTCTTCGGCGGTGATTCGGGGCTGGCAAGTTGCCCAGGGCGAAATTCTTGGCGTCATTGACGCTGATTTGCAACACCCTCCCCAAGTGTTATTAGACTTGATTGCCAAGGTGCAGGGGGGCGCTGACCTAGCTGTTGGTAGTCGCCATGTCGAAGGGGGCGGCGTTAGCGAATGGAGCATTATTCGGCGGTTTTTGTCCCGTGGGGCGCAGGTGCTCGGCTTGTTAATTTTGCCCAACGTTGTGGGGCGGGTGAGCGACCCGATGAGCGGCTATTTTGTTTGCCGACGGGCGGCGATCGCCGACACTGAGCTCAACCCACGCGGGTATAAAATTCTGCTAGAAGTGATTGGCCGGGGCGAGGTTGACGTCATCGACGAAGCCGGATACGTCTTTCAAGAACGCACTGCTGGTGCTAGTAAAGTCACGTGGAAGCAATACATCGATTACATCCATCATTTGCTGCGGCTGCGATCGCGGGGGCGCATTGGCAAAATTCGCCGCAATTTCCCAACTAAGGCCTTTTTCCGATTTGCCTTGGTGGGCCTAAGTGGTGTCTTTGTTGATATGGCAGTGCTGTACCTGCTACACACTGGTCTTGACTTACCGCTCACCAGGAGTAAGATCCTGGCAGCCGAAGTCGCGATTTTGAATAACTTTATTTGGAATGACCTGTGGACTTTTGCGGCGATTAGCCGCAGTCAGAAAGGCTGGGGCGCAAGGTTTAAGCGGTTCCTGAAGTTCAACATGATTTGTTTGGCGGGTTTGGTGCTGAACGTGTTGGCATTGAACCTGATCTACAACCTGATCTTCGGTCAGAAATGGGCATACGCCGCCAACTTGATCGCCATTGGGTTGGTCACTGTCTGGAACTTCTGGCTGAACATGAAGCTTAGTTGGCGGGTGACACAGGTTGATCCCAGCAGCAAGTAAAGCCGCCGTCGCTGGCAATGTTCAACGTTGAACATTGCCAGCAGCCATGGTCAGCGATCGCCTTTGCTGCTGGCATGTTGTATCCAAGCTGATGCGCTAGAGGTCAGGAACCTCGATATTGTGGCGCTATTCTATAAGTCTTTCCCTGATTCTAATTTTCAAGTATTCAATCTATAGAATTCCCCTTAAGCATTATGGAAAAAGCAAACGTTTTTTCTCAAGAGAGTACTCTATTTAAAGTCGGAAAGTATGTCATTGGTTTGGTCTTAGTTATTGGCATTTTTCTGAGGTTTTACAACCTGGATGGCAAGATATATTGGCGCGATGAAGTGTTCACATCATTGCAAGTTTCGGGCCATCTTCTTGACGTTGCTGATTATAGCAAGCTGTTCACTGGAGAACTAGTCAGCCAAGCTGACATTGCCGAATATCAGTATGCAAATAGCAGCACTAGCTATGCGGATACTGTCAATGGTCTTAAGGAATTTGAACCACAATTAACCCCTTTTTATTTCGTATTGGCCCGCGGGTGGAACAGCTTACTGGGAGATTCCACGTTTATCAATCGACTATTAACGGCATTGATAAGTTTGTCATGTTTGCCGTTTGTATATTGGCTTTGCTTGCAACTGTTTGAAAAGTCAGCTGTCGGTTGGGTTACGACCGCCTTCGTCGCCGTTTCTCCTTTTCAAATTTTGTATGCTCAGGAGGCCCGTCCCTATAGCCTCTGGGTACTAACCACCCTAATTTCAAGCGTTTTACTATTAAGGGCTCAAAAGCAAGCGACCGCTAAGAACTGGATTTTATATTTTGTTTCAGTGGTTGCGAGCCTTTATACATTTTTATTTGCCATCACAACTTTGTTTGCCCACGGGCTATATATTCTGCTGTCTGAACGAGACAAAATTAGCCGCGTCATGCTGATGTTTGTGGCTTCAGCCCTGGCGAGTTTGGTTGCTTTTAGTCCCTGGCTCCTGGTGATCATTAATGATCCCCCGAGCAACTATGCGGCGGTGCCCCACGGGAGTTTGCTGTCTTATCCCAAGGGATGGCTGCGAAACCTGAGTTTATCCTTCGCCGACTTTGGCATCAACGACGCGAGTTCCAAAGTGGCGCTGCTGGCGTTTCTCGGATATTTGTTGTTGCTAGTTGCCACGATCGTCTATTCCTATATCTATTTGCAACGATTTGCGACCAACAAAACTTTTTGGTTTCTGGCTTGTCTGCTTGTTGTGCCCTTCTTAATGTTGCTGGCCTATGACTTTGGTAAGGGTGGCCAGTTGACGACGCGAGGGAGCTACTTAATTCCGTCACTCCTAAGCTTGCAAATTACTTTTGGGTACTTGATGACCAGTCAGTGTTTGCAGATGAAACGATTCTGGATATTGGCTTGCCTGTTCTTTTTATCAGTTTCAACGGTGTCTTCATTCGTGTTAGTGAGTTCCAACACTTGGTGGCATAAGGCGGATGAGAATATTCATCATGAGGTGGCTGCCATCATTAATCAGGCAGCAAGTCCCTTAGTTATCAGTGATGTGGAATTTAGTCTGCCGATATCCTTAAGCCATTCACTGACGGCTGATACGCAGTTTATTCTGCTGCCGCCTCCAGACGCTGATGCTGGTTGGCAATTACCAGAAATTCCTGATGGTGATTTCTCTGATATTTTCCTCTACCGTCCTTCAGAACTTCTTCAAACTGAGTTAGGCCAAGCTGCAGGCGTAGAGTTAGAGACGCTAATTGAGCAGGCAGATAACTACTGCAACTGCACACCTCAGGTTCTGGTCAAAGTCTCGACAACCAGCAGCTAAGGCTCATGCAGCCCGAGTAGGTTAACCGCATGGAAATCTCACAGATCCTGGTCTGAGACTTTTGGGTCAACACAGAAGCTGGGGCTTGCCTTCCAATAAGTCGGTGGACACAATTATTTCGCAGACGGGTTTCGACTCCGCTCAACCCTCAACCTCTGACCTGGACAGTAATATCGCTGATTG
>NZ_JACSWC010000027.1 GCF_016888165.1 Halomicronema sp. CCY15110
AGCCGAGTTTCGACTCCGCTCAACTCTCGATACTGGTAGGTTGAGCGAAGTCGAAACCGGATTGAACGGGTACTTTACTGAGTTGCAGATCCCTAACGCTGGCCTTTATCGAGGAGACCCCGGGTGACGCCGAGTTTGCTTTGCAGTTTCAGCTGCATCCAGAGCTTGCCCCCAGATAAATCACCGGAGAGCAGTTTTTGATCGTGGCACAAGGTTTGTGAAACCGGGGCGGGAGATTCATGCAAGGATTCGCGGCGACATTGCGGGACACCCGCGTTGAAAAGGCGTTGGGCAGATTCAATGACGATGGACGATGACCGTTTTGGGGATCGGCATCTCACCGAACGGGCTTGTTACGGTTAGGACGGGGCGAAGTGTTGGGCGAGAAATTTGGTGGCGGCAGCGGCGGGAAGTGGTTTGGCCCAGTAGTATCCTTGGCCGAATTCGGCTTTGAGCGATCGCAATGCCTCCACATCCTCCATCGTCTCGACCCCTTCGGCGATCACATCCATGCCCAGGGTATGGGCCAAATCAACGATGGTGCGAACGATCGCGAAATCTTCGGCACTATTCATATTGCGGACAAAGGACTGATCCACCTTGAGGGTGTCGATGGGAAAGCGGCGCAGATAGCTGAGGGAGGAATAGCCCGTGCCGAAGTCATCGAGGCTGAGCTTGCAGCCGAGCGATCGCAACTTAAACATCAGATCAATGGCGGCTTCCACATCCCCCATCACCATACTTTCGGTGACTTCGAGCTTAAAGGTGAGGCCCGCAAGTTGGCGATCTTGCATAATTTTGGCCAGTTGTTCCACTAGGTCGGGTTGCTCAAACTGCCGTCCTGAGAGGTTAATGCTGATCAGCAGCGGCCAGTCAGAAAATTGCTGCCGCCATTCATAAGCCTGTTGACAGGCGGTTTCACAAATCCATTGTCCGAGGGGAATAATGAGGCCCGTTTCTTCGGCGAGGGGCACAAATATGCCGGGTGAGATCAAGCCGCGTTGGGGATGTTGCCAGCGGATGAGGGCTTCAAACCCGGCGATGCGATCGCTCTCCAGCGAGACGATGGGCTGGTAATACAGTTCAAACTGCTGGTCGGCGAGAGCTTGGCGGAGTTCGTCTTCTAAGGCAAATCGCTGCACGCTGGCTTCTAACATGCCGGAGGCAAAGACTTGATACTGAGTCTGTCCCAGAGACCGGGCGCGAAACATGGCGGTATGGGCATCGCGCAGGAGATTTTCCGCTGTGTGAACGTAGTTGGGCTGGGTAATGGCAATGCCGATATTGGTGTCGGTGACCACTGACTGCTGGGGGGGAATGGTGATGGGTTGAGCCACGTCATCACGAAGCTGATTAGCCAGCGTTTCGAGGACGGCTTTGTCATCAGCGGGCACGACGATCGCACAATCGTCTTCATCGATGCGGGCAATTTTGGCGGCCTTGGGCAGGCGTGCTCGCAGCCGCGCCATCAGTTCCAGCCACATGTAGTTGCCTGTCGTTTGTCCTAAGCTGCTGTTGACCAGTCCCAGCTGATCCAAATGCACGTAGAGGACGCCCAGCGGTCGCGTTTGTTGCTGGCGCTGGCGCTGTTTGAGCGATCGCCGCAGGTAGGCCGTGAGGGAATTTTGGTTGAGGGCTCCCGTCAGGGCATCGTGAGACGTGGTGTAGAATACGCGGTGCGTCATCGCCAAGCCCAACGCCCCGATGAACGTGAGTACCGGCCCCACCACCGGAATCCACACTTGGTAAGGAAACAGCCCAGCGCTGGTAAACACAATGACGCTGACACCGCCGATCGCGACTATAGATAACACAATCGGTCGCCGCAATCGCCAAGCCAACAGGCTCCCCGCGATCGCCCACGCCAGTAGCCATCCACCTTCTTGCCACTGTGACCAATAGCGAAAGGGAGAGCGGGTGCCGTCTGCCAAGTCCAGCAAGTGGCTGATCATTTGGGCGTGTACCATCACCCCAGACATTTGAAAGGACTCTTGCCGCACGGCACTGTAGGGCGTCGGCAAAAAATCTTTGAGGCTGGGGGCCACACTGCCGACCAACACCACGCGCCCTGTGAGATCAGTCAACGCCTCCGGAGGGGCATCCAGCAGTTCACTCAGGGTGAGAGTGGGAGCGATCGCCTCAGCCCCCCGGTAGTCCAACAAAATTTGGTAGCCCCGGACATCAGCGGTTTGATAGCCGCCATCGGTCGCTTGCAAGCGCTCTAAAACGACTTCATCCCAAAACAGGGCTTCGGAGTTGTAGCCAAACGTCTTGCCTTGCTCGGTCAAGTGAAGGCGGCTGACCTGTAGCGCAAACGAAAAATACGGGTCTTCGCCGTCGCCGACCTGCATTAAGTTGCGCCGCAAGACGCCATCGGTGTCGAGGGTAAAGTCATTAAACCCGACGCGCTCTGGCGGCACCGTCGGCGGGGGCGGAATCGCAAACACCTGATTGGTAATCGCGATGATATTGGGAGCCGCCAATTCTTCGATCAGCGCCTGCTCTCCGGGTGGCACGGGCAGATCACGATACAGATCCAGCCCGATGACGCTGGGATTAGTCGTTTGTAGCCGTTCTAAGGCGGCGGCCAATACCTCATCGCTAAGGGGCCAACCATAGCGGCGAATGTCGGCTTCTTCAATGCTGATGATCAGCAGCCGCTCATCCGGCGGCAGCGCCGGACGCCCCCGCACCCATTGGTCGTGCATGGCGAGTTCCAGGGGTTCTAGCCAGCCGGCACGCTGGGCCACCAGACAAACACTCGCGACCACCGTGCTAGAAATCAGCACCGAGCGTAACGCGGACCAAAAGATTTGCGGGACGACACGGGGTTGCTGCGGGGACTGCCCCCAACGACTCACCCGCGATCGCACCTGATTCACTAAAGTGGCCAGTCGAGGCAAGCTGCCTGTCCTCAATCTTGGGTATCGGGGAGACGCACCGATAAAGTCTCATCAATGGCCTGGTCAAGTTCCAGGCTTTCCAACAGCGCCAACCATTGAGCTTGGTACTCTTCGCAGTCAGGATTGGCCGCCAGCAGTTCTGCTGTGAGGGCGATCGCATCACTCCACAGGCCCGCTGCTTGATAGGCTTGCACCTGCTCCAACTGGGAATCAGCGTCAGCCCCCACCTCGGTATCCACCTCGGTTTGCTGCAACCAACCATTCACCACAATCGCCGTGGCGGGGTTAGTCTCATCACAATTCGCCGAAAAATACCACGGATAATACTCGCCGACTGCCAGGGTATCCGCTGGAATCTGTATCCCGATCAGCTCGGCCTTACCCCCAGCTTCTAAGGTTGTCTCATAGATGGGTTCGGCGGCTTCCGTTTCTAAGTAAAAAGTAACTTGATAGGGGTCAACCGTGGCGGGCACGGCGAAATACAGCGTCGGCTCCTCACGCTGGGTGACGCCCAAATTGTTGTCGGGATTGAGCGCTACCACCGCTGCGGCATTAATCACACAGCCTCCCCGGGTGCCGCCCCCCACTCGTCGCCCCGGAAATTCGTTTTGGTCTTGCGCGGCGGCAGGCCAGACCATCGTCGAGGCCAGCAATAAGCTACTAATGGGCAGCGCTAAACCCACACGTTTGGTAGAAGTTAGAGTCATGATCAACAGTCCCTGAGTCAAGTATTAGCAGTGTAGTCGGCTGAACCGATCTCTCCATCGCTCTACAAGATCATGGCTCATTTTAGGGAAAAGCAGCAGCCTTCTCGGCACCCATGATGGTGGGGCGCTCTGATCACCAAATCTTGCCACCGCAGGCTCGGTCACTAAACACCGTCTTGCGCCGCCAGTTTTTCGATGTCGGAGAACGTCTTATGCAGAGCTACAGCAAGCCGCGATAGCGAATGAAGACCAGAATTGCCGCCCACGCGCCGAGCGCCACTTTCAGGGCCACCAAGAGATTGAGCAGAGGAATCCAGCCGCCACTGAGTAAGGAACCAAGTTCGCCCTGGGGCAACTCGATCCCCATGAGCGATAGCGCCGCGATCGCAATGAAGATCAACACCGACACTTTTTCTAGGGTGGCGGCTTGCCAGCGTTTGTAGAGCGATTCCATCAGACTCGAAGAGGAGGTGATAGCGACCAGCCCGATCGCGGTGCCCCCGGCGACCCCCGCCGCAAACCCCCCGCCCGGACTCAGGTGCCCGCGAATGGCGAGTTCGATGCTGACCAGGGCCGCGATCGTCGCGCCCAGCCGGGCTAAGACGATGGAAGGATCGTCGGTGAACTGATAGACCGTGCAGGAAGGCTGCTCATTAGCCAGCAAGAACCGCACCCCCATAATCGCGATGCTGAAAACAACAACCTCAAAAATAGTGTCGTACAGGCGATTGCGAAAGATGATGCCCGACACGGCATTGACGACGCCCGTATCTTCGACCACCAGTTCCACCATCGACAGTTCGGCGGTTTCTACTAATGGACTGGGAAACACCAGCATTTTGAGATAAAGGGCGATCGCGGCGATCACATAAATCCACTTCATGACTAACCCTCCAAGGCATTCTGCAATTGACTGTCCGGAGGGGGCGGGGCGGCTGACGTCAACCGTAAGGCCCGAGAAAAGCTCACCGCTACGAGTTCCGGCGGTAGGGCGGCGGCTAAAGTTTCATACAGCCGGGGAATGCGAACATTCAGTAAGTAAGGCGCGGCCACATCATCGGTGCCTTGAGTGGTTGCCAACTGCTCTGCCGGTACACACACCGCATGGATTTCCTTATTTTCCAGGGCAAACTGGAGCGCCTGAGGACTGGCATAGGGCAAGACTTCCAAGCGCAGGTGATGCTTTTTAATCGCCTGACGGAGGGCCGGAAAGAGCTGCTGACCCAAGGCTGAGGGCACCGCTGCATCCAGGTTGGGGGCAGCCGTCGCCAACGTGCCTAAGCGCAGACTCATGGAAGACCGCACCGCGATCGCATACAGCGTGATGGATAACATGGTACCCACCAGCGCTTCGGTCAGGGCCACATCTGCCGCGCCAAACAGGGCATACACCAACGCCGCCACCGCCCCCAAAATGCCTCGAATGATCAACGCGTGATAGGGATCCACTTGGGTGACCAACATGCAGGCAGTCAGCGGCAACAGGGCCGCGATCGCCACCACATCCAAATTCTCAAGCATCTTCCCCTCCGGTACTCGAACAATAAGCCAGCACATAGCCCAGCACGGTATTCCAAATGGCCAGGCAGATCAGGGCCAAAACCAGCAGCGGCCATTCGCTCGGAATTTTCAGCAGCAGTCCCACCACGATACTCATGGAGCCCAGCGTGTCCGCCACCGAGAGGCTATGGAGTTTGAACAATACGGAGCGGTGACCCAGCAGGGGCAAGGTACCCCAAAACCAAAAGATGACGCCCAGGACCATGAGGCCGTAGCTAAAGATGTCGATCATGCTTCGTTCAACCTCCGGATAATGTGGGCCAAGAGCATGAGGGCAGCATTGCCCACACTCAAAATCAATACCCCGACGAGACCGATCATCCAGTCATCGCGCAACACCGACACGACCAAAATCATGATGGACGTCTTTGTAGCGATGCTGGCAAAGGCCAACATTTTTTGCCAAATATCTTCGTCTTGCCACGCTTCGTAAATGGGAATGAGCAAGGCCAATATCATTGCCAGAAGGATGCCGTTCATAGAAGTCGGGAGAGCGGTTAATTACAGCAGGAGCAAGGAGTTAAGGGTGAGCAGCTAGGGGAGCAAAGGAGCGACGAGGCAAGGGAGAGGGGGCCGGGGCAAAAGTCGTCATTTCCCCCCTCACCCTCAATCACCCAGCCACCCTGACGCTCACCTATCCATCAACGCCTCGACGCTTGCGGCGGCGTACGCGATGCACCTCATACCAACCATCTTCGTGGTATTTCAGCACGATGGTCTTGGGTGTAAAGGTAATCAAAAAGATGTCCAGAAAAATCAGGCCAGGAGTGCGATTCGGCTTCACCCGCTCCATCACGGTATCTTCAGCCGTGTGGGGGCGGAAGATGATTTCCACCGCTTCGATATAGGCCGTCGGAATGGCGACGATGATTTCCCACAGGGCATGCAGCCAATCTTTCAGCACCGCCGTCAGGGTGTGATTGCGGGGCAAAATTAGGGCAATACACACCCCGATGACAATATTGGCCGGACTGAGATCAGCCGTCAGCAAAAACCAGATGGTCAGCCGCAATAGCAGGTCTAGGTAGCCGATCATGCCAGCACCATCCCAAATAAG
>NZ_JACSWC010000270.1 GCF_016888165.1 Halomicronema sp. CCY15110
ACGGGTTTCGACTCCGCTCAACCCTCAACCTCTTACCTGGACAGTGATATCGCTGATTGAGCGGAGTCGAAATCAGCCACTTGGTTACCGTTTAACTAGGCCCAGCTACTTACTCATCGCCGCGCCGCCGCACCGTCGCGGTCGTGAGGAAGTCTTGCGGCTGCGATTCACTTATCCGATCCGGTGTCGATATGGGGGCTGGGGCGATCATGGTGGAGTTGATGACCCGCCGCCTAGAGGAGCCAGGCGTCAAAATCGTTGCCGTGTGTAGCGTGCCCTGCCATTTGGGCTCGTTAACAGAAAACGGAGCGGACGAATTGTTAATACAGATGATCTGATAGGCGGAACGGTCAAAACACGGAAGGCGCATAGAGTAGGGTCGCAGCAATTCGTAGCCAGGTTGAAACATCGGATTGTGTTGGGCCATGAAGGCCTTCGGCGTTAAGTCGATGTCGAAGGCGCATTTGGCATAATCGAAGATTTCGAGCTGCGCATCCACCTCGCTGGGTTCATAGCCCAACATGAGAAAACATTCGTCGGGGCCGCCATCCAAATGTGGCCGGGTCGTTTCCTGCTGATCAAATCGTCCTGCAGACAGGTAAATCAGGGTGCGTTCGGTCTTGCCCGCGTGGATTGTCGCCATCGCTGTTTTGAGATCGACCATCAACTGACGAAACGCCCCGGAGTCCATAGCCTCGGCAATGTTGACGAGGCAAAAGCCGGGCGCGTCAAACCCCGTCCGGCAGGTGCGATCGTAGATATCAAGAGCGATCTCGAGTACGTCTCGCTTCGACGGAGCGAGGCAGATTGCCTCAAGCGGCCAGGTGAGGGCATCAGCGCTCATGGTGATTCAGACAGATAACGACGACGATCAGTAGCGAAAGTCGAACTTTAATCTTACAAATCTTTTATTTTCACGTGAGTTCTTAGGGACTTGCGCGAGAAAAAGATCCCCATGAACCGAGTTTCGACTCCGCTCAACTCTCGATACTGGTAGGTCGAGCGAAGTCGAAACCGGATTGAACGGGTACTTTATTTAGTTGCAGATCCCTTAGCTGAGCAACGGTGGTGTGGACTGTGGTGTGGACTGTTGGCGCGCGATCGCAAAATCAATCAGGTGGGCCGCCACGCGATCGCACACCCCCGGCTCTCCCATGTGGGCGCGCATCTCCGCATAGCCCGCCTGGACTTCGGCCCGTGCAGCTTGGTCCTGCAAAAGTTTGAGACTGGCTTGGGCGATCGCGGCGGGGGTGGCCTCCCACTGAATGAACTCTGGCACTACCGATTTGTTGACAAACAGATTTACCGGGGAAATGAAGGGAATATCCACTTTGAGCAGATAGTAACCGAGGCGGGCCGTCACCGGATTTAAGCGATAAACCACAATTTGCGGCACGTTCATTAACGCGACTTCGAGGTTGACTGTGCCCGATTTGTTGATCACGAGATCGGCGGCAGCGATCGCGGCAGCGCTCCCCCCGTCAATGAGGGTCGCATTGAGCTGGGCTTGGGCCACGGCGGCGGCGATCGCTGGCCGCAACTGCGCCATGGAAATTGGCACCAAAAATTGGGCTTGGGGCCACGCGGCTTGCACCTTGACTGCCGCTTCTAACACCACGGGCAAGACGCGCGCGACTTCCTGCTGACGCGAGGCGGGCAACAGCGTGATGACGGTGTCGGTATCGTCGAGCCCTAGCTGCTGACGCGCCTCAGTCCGGCTCGGTGGCTCCGGAAATTGATCTATTAGCGGATGGCCGAAATACTGCACGTCAGCCCCAAAGCCGCGATAGTAAGCGGCTTCTCCGGGAAACACCGCAATCATTTGATCCGTAATCCGGGTCAGCCATTGGGTGTCTTTTTCACTAAAGGCCCAAACCCACTGCTGTGGGGCAATGTAGTAGGCCCTCGGCACCTGGGGAAACTGGCGATAGAGAAATTTGCCCAAAGCCAAGTTCGGCCCCATATAGTCTAAAAAAATTGTCAAATCAATCGGAGTTTGCCGAAAAAATGCCTGCGCTTGCCGCCGCATCTGCCACGATGGAATGAGGAAGGGCAGCGCTTCAAAGATCCCCACTGCGCCGATGGGGGTCGTGTTGCCGATGAGATGCGTGCCCGCCGCTGCCATCCGCTCGCCGCCCAGTCCCGACAGGGTCAGCGCGATGTTCTTCGCTTGGGCTTGCCGGTGCAGCGCTTGGGCCAGATAGCCCCCTTGCAAATCGCCTGACACTTCGCCAGTGCTGATAAAAATATGGAGGTCGTGGGAGCGATCAGTAAGCATCGGATGCGTCGTCATTCTTCTCACTGGGTCGCTTTGGCGCGACTACTCCCAACCATCGGCCCCCGCCGACCCGCTTCATTGGAAGAGGTCAACAAGAATTGGCGCAGGTGTTGCACAAAGTCATTATGCTGGGCCGATGCTTCGATCTGCGATAGGGCCGTTTGCAATGGCAGGTCAGAACGATAAAGCAGCCGATGCGCCTCTTTGAGTTCCCGGTAATACCGTCCCCCTTCTAAGGCGGTGATGCCCGCGCGTTTGAGCCCGATCGCATTCAGGCCGCGCACCCGGCAGGGGTTACCTTCCACCACCATGTAGGGGGGCACATCCCGATCAATGCGGCTCATGCCACCCAGCATGGCATACCGCCCAATGTGGACGAATTGATGAATACCTAACACACCCCCAATCACTGCATTGGACTCAATTTCGACATGTCCAGCGAGGGAGACTGCGTTCGCGATGATGACCTGATCCGCCAGTACGCAGTTGTGCGCAACGTGAACGTAGGCCATGAGTAAATTGTCGTTGCCAACAACAGTGGCTTCTCCAGCATGGGTCGCGCGATTAATGGTGACATACTCGCGAATTCGATTGTTGTCGCCAATTTTGACCAAGCTGACAGAGCCGTCATATTTCAAATCTTGGGGCTCGATGCCGATGACGGCCCCTGGAAAGATTTGGTTATTAGCGCCAATTTCGGTATGGCCGTCAATGACCACATGGGCACCGATTTCCGTGCCGGGGCCAATGGTAACTTTCTCTCCAATCACAGCGTAGGGGCCAACCTTGACCGTTGGATGCAGGGTTGCCCCGGCGTGAATCACCGCTGTTGGATGGATGAGCGTAGTCAAGGACATGCCTCCGGAACCCCGAGTATCAGTAAGATGCACAGTCATTATGCAAAATTTAGGGCGAGATTAATCAACAACGGAAAACATGAGTTCGCCCTCGCACACGAGTTGTCCGTCAACTTCGGCTCGCGCTTGCATTTTGCCAAATCGCTGCCGCTTGATGGCCAACAGTGTGACAGTCATGACGAGTTGATCGCCGGGCACGACGGGCCGCCGAAACCGGACTTTATCAATCCCGGCAAACATACACAGGCCATCGACGCCGGGCATTTGGGTTAGCACAATCCCCCCGACTTGGGCCATGGCTTCCACAATCAAAACCCCGGGCATGATGGGCCGTCCCGGAAAATGACCTTGAAACTGCGGTTCATTAAAGGTGACGTTTTTAATCCCCGTCGCTTTTTCGCCCGGCACGTAGTCGATGATGCGATCGACCAGGGCAAAGGGATAGCGATGGGGTAAGAGCTGTTGAATTTCTTCCACAGCGTAGGTCGTTTTGACGGGGGCATCTTCTACCGATGCAGTCGCTGCCACCGGGGAAGTGCTGGAGTTGGAGTTAGTGCTGACCACGGTTGTCATTGATTCCTTCACAACTGGCTGCATCAGCCAAGGATGTCTACTTTCACAAATTCTTAGCTATTCTCCCACTTGAGGTGCATCCTAGCTAGATGCTGTGGGCCGCTGCGATCGCTTGAGCCAGCTGCACATGTAGATGGTGGCTAGCTTTATACGCCATGATGTGTGCTCGCGGTAAAGTCCCGAGCAGGCTCAAGTCACCAAGCAAGTCTAATAACTTGTGGCGTACGGGTTCGTTGTCAAACCGCAGCGGCGGATTGACCCAGCCATCGCGATCGCACACGAGGGCATTCTCCAAGCTGCCGCCCTTGATCAAGCCCTGCGATCGCAAATACTCAATCTGGTGAGCGAGTCCAAAGGTCCGAGCCGGGGCGATTTCGGTGGCAAAAGTCCCCGCGTCCGGGGCCCAACTATGCCACTGGTTGCCAATGGGCGCGACCTCAAAGTCAATGCCGTAGGTGAGCCGGGTGGCCGCTGCTGGCATGGCTACAACGAAGGCGTCTTGATCGCGCACCCAAAGGGGTTCAGTGACCACAATTTCCGGCCGCTCGGCCTCTTGTGGTTGCTGACCAGCGGCAGCGATCGCTGTTGCCCAGGGCTGAGCGGAGCCGTCGAGCAACGGCATTTCTGGGCCGGTGACCTCGATGTTGGCATTATCAATGCCTAAGCTTACCAAGGCTGCCAACAAATGTTCGACGGTGCGCACAGTGGCCGCACCGCTGCCCAACTCGGTCGATAACAGGGTTTGCCCGACGGCCCCAACCCGAGCCGGAATCGCCGGTTGCTCAGGTAAATCGCTGCGTCGAAAAATCCGGCCTGTATGGGGCGGGGCAGGGGTGATGCGAACTTGGACTTCAACACCTGAATGGAGGCCAACCCCGGACTGAGTCACGGGTTGAGCCAGAGTCTGCTGCCAGCGCAAAATCGTTGCCGACTCGGCACTCGCATGGTCGGTCTGTAACGAGGACTGGGTCATGGGCTAAAACCGCTCGCCGATACCAAAGTGTAGTCGTCCGTCACCTTCGTCACTAAAGCCATAATCCACCCGGATCGGGCCGAGAGGCGTCTGGACTCTGACACCAGCGCCATAGCCAAATCCACTGCCTGGCTTACCCCGGTCAGGCCCCGGTGAGCCGATGACATCATTCCCCGTGCCCAGGTCGGTACCCGCATCTAAAAAGAGGGCACCCCCGATGAAAGAGAACACCGGGAAGCGATATTCCAAGGAGGCTTGAAGATAACTCTGTCCAGTGCCGAGTTCACCTTCGTCATAGCCGCGCACTGAGTTGGTGCCGCCAATGGAGAAGGCTTCGTAGGGGGGGAAGTCACCAATGATGCTGCCCCCCTGAACGTTAATGGCGAGCGCTTGCGGCCCTTCATTGAAATTGAGGAAAGACACGGGGAAGTAATAGCTGTAGCTCGCCCGCACCCGGTTAAAGAAAATGCTGCCACTGCCGAGGGGAATGGACTGCTCGGTTCCCAGTCTTAAAACTGAGCCGCTCGTGGGGGTCAGACTGTTATTGCGCTGGTCTTGGACGACGCTAAATTGCACTGTCCAGAGATCGTCTGCCCCCGTATCACTTAAGGTCAATTGGTTATCGTCAGCGGTGCCCGGAATCTGGTCAGGGCCAACGTCGCGCGTCACGATTTCCCCGTCGCCGTCGGTGGTGCGCACCCGCTGGTAGAGGGTGCCCAGGGAAGCACTCCAGCCATTGTCGAGGGGCCGTCGGAAGGTGACACCGGAACCAAAGCGATTGACCCGCACGCGATCGCCATTGGCCAGGTCAATTTCATTGTCCCCCCCGTCAAACACCAGGGAGATCGACCGTCGGCCAAACCCATTCAGGGTATAAGAAGTGCGATAGGGGTCGCCGGCAATCCAAGGGTCGGTAAAGCTGACATCAAACAAAATATCGCGGAAGCTAAGTTGCGCTTCTGCTGAAAACTTTTGATTATTGCCGCCAAAGTTGTCTTGACGATAACTGAGGGTGCCGAACAGGTCGCCCGTAAAGTTGAAGCCGATGCCCGCCGCGACCGAGCCTGTGTTGCGTTCAATGACGTTCACCGTCACATCCACCTCACGCGGATCCTTCTGCCCAGGATTCAGCTCAATCGTCACATCGTCAAAGATGCCCAAGCCAAACACCCGCTGCAAATCCGACTGAATTTGACTCTGTTGGAACACGTCGCCGGGTTCCGTTTCAAATTCTCGCAGCACGATGTAGTCGTGGGTTTTGCCATTGATGGGGTTGCCCTCTTCGTCTTCGGCTAGCCCCTCTTCGGTGAGGAACTGCACATTAATATCCTCAATGACACCCTCGGCGACTTGTAGCGTTACCACGCCATCTTCGCTCACCTCGGGAGCGGCAATGACCTGGGCCAACACGTAGCCGTTGTCTTGATACCAGTTATTCAGTTCCAGAATGCCGTCTTGAAATTCCAGCAAGTTGATGATTTCGCCGTACTGCGGAGAAAAGATCTCTTCCACCACCTCATTGGGAATGACGTCGCCGCCTTCTACCTCAACTTGGGTCAGGACGGGATTGGGATTCACCACATACGTCACCCGCACCCCCAACGGCGTATCGGTGGGCACCGCCCGGACGTTGGAGAAGAAGCCCGTGGCGAAAATATTATTGATGTCTTCTTGGATTTGCGATCGCGTGGTGGTTTGTCCTGGCCGCGTATCAATCGCGTTGTAGACGGTGTCTTCTAGATCCTCATCAATGGCCACGCCATCAGGATCGGTAACCGCCACCTCCGCCACCAACACCTGAGTTTCCCCAGAAGCTTCTTCCTCGAGTTCGGTGGAACTGTCTTCTTCCGTTTCCGTTGGCTCTGGCAGGGCTTCGGTTTCGGTTGGTGCCGGCGCGGCGTCATCCGTCTCAGTGGCTTGGCCGATTTCGAGCGCGGCAGAACGCGCCGTCGCCGCTGTCTCGGCGAGCTCAGCATCGGTGGCGGGAGTCGCTTCCCCCAACTGATGCACCTCTACTAAGGTCGCTCCGGGGCGCAACTCGCTCAGGGTCAAGCGTGAATCTTTGGCTGCCGCTGTCTCAGCTGTGTCGATCGCCCCGGCGGCGAGGGATTCCTCCGTGGCCGACTGCTCTAGGGTGGCGATGTCCGCGTCAAGCCGCATCGTATCGATCGCAAAAGGGTTACTAGTGTCGGCGGCGGTCGTTAACTCGGCGATGCTGATGCTAGGTGAATGGGGCGTCTTGGCACTCGTTGACAAGGATTCCCCCCGCGCCTGAGAAGCAATTCCCAAGGTGGCGGAAAGGGTTAAGAGGGCAACGAGGCTATGAGTTTGGCGCATGCTGGCAACAGCTCTAGTAAGTAGAAGAACATCAAAGGGCATCAGACAGTCCGAAATGGTTGGGGTTTCGGCAATTCTTCTTGGCTTTTGTCTTAAACGGAAAGATTTTACCGCATTGGGTGAACTTACTTTAAGTTCACCTGAGCCAGAATCCGGTTTAGGACCTCCTGGTACGCCTCGGCGACGTTACCCAGGTCTTGACGAAAGCGATCTTTGTCGAGCACTCGTTCGGCTTGGTCGCTTGTGGCTTGATCCCAGAGTCGGCAGGTGTCGGGACTGATTTCGTCAGCCAGTAGAATTTGCCCCGCCGAATCCAGACCAAATTCCAATTTGAAATCGACCAGAGTGATCTGGCAGCGCTGGAAGAAGGTCTGCAACAGCGTATTGATTTTTCCGGCTAGACGAGTCAATTCGTCAATTTGTGCCTCATCGGCAAGATTCATGGCGCGGATGCGATCGCGGGTCAGTAGCGGGTCGCCCAGGTCATCATTCTTGTAGTAAAACTCCACGAGCGGCGGCGTCAGGACGGTTCCCAGCGGCAGACCCGTTTGTTTGCACAGGCTGCCGGCGGCCAGATTGCGCACCACGACTTCGAGGGGAATGATGTTGACTGCGCGCACCACCATTTCGCGATCGCTGGGCGTTTCCAGCCAGTGGGTCTTGACCCCCTGCGCTGCCAACAGTTGCAACAAGTGGGTCGCGACTTTGCAGTTGACGACGCCTTTGTCCGCAATTTGTCCCCGCTTTTGGGCATTAAACGCGGTGGCATCATCTTTGAAATAGCTGATGACGATATTCGGGTCGGCCGTCGCGTACAGAATCTTGGCCTTGCCTTCGTATAACTTTGCCTGACGCTCCACCATGCGATCGCCCCCAAAAAACAGCTTCATTATCTTACTGGCAGACGGAAAACCCGAGTAGGTGGCGGGCGATCGCCCGCCGTTAGGGACTGGGACATAATCGGTTGATATCAAATGATATCGGGTGATTATCCCAGCCAAGATTTGAGGGTATAGTTCTGAAGCGGTTAATCCTTTGGTCAGGCGATATCGGGAGCGTACAAGATGAGTCAGCAAGCCGGGATAGTTGAAAGCACGTCAACACCAGACAAATCGCTGGCCACAGTGTTGCTGCTAGCGCCGGAGTCACAACTCGCAGCCTTGACCGACCTGGTCAGCCAACACGCTGACATTTTGGCGCGTTACCACCTCGTGTCGTTCCCGGACCTAGCGGCTACGCTACATCAGCAGAGCAAGCTCCCGATCGACACCTGGCAACCGGCTGAACTAGAGACGGCGATCGCGACGAACACCATGCTGGCAGTGGTGTATCTGCTCGCCCCCGAACCGGCGGCGTCCCCCCTCCCAGACGTGACGACGATATCGCGCCTGTGCAGCGTCCACGACATTCCCTGTGCCTTTAATGTGGCGACCGCGAACCCGATCATCAACTCGTTTATGCAGACGCGGGTGGCGCATCTAATCTTCAACCCGGTGGCGGGGCAACGCGATTCCACCCAGGACTTGCTGCAAATTCGCCAAGCGCTGTCGCCCTGGATGCACCTGCATATCCATTTCACCAGCCGCGAAGTGGATGCTGACCAACTGGCTCAGCAGGCGATCGCCGCCCAACCCGACCTCATCATTGCGTCTGGCGGAGATGGCACCGTCTCCCTCGTCGCCAGCCAAATGCTCCGCACCGGGATTCCCCTCGGGGTGATTCCTCGCGGTACGGCCAACGCCCTGTCCGTGGCAATGGGCATTCCCACGACGGTGGCCGGAGCCTGTAAGTTAATTGTGGCAGGCACCACACGCCGCCTTGACGCCGCCTATTGTAATGAACAGTTAATGACCTTGTTAGCCGGCGTTGGGCTAGAAGCGGGCATGGTGGGCCGTGCCACTCGTGAACTCAAAAATCAGTGGGGCGTGCTGGCCTATTTAATTGCCGGTTGGGAACAGCTGGGCCAGCAACAACTCTTCAATGCTGAATTAGAAATTGACGGTCAGACTCACACCTTTCCGGCGTTTGCCGTCACCGTGGCCAATGCGGCTCCGCCGACCTCAGTATTGGCCCAAGGCGTGGGTGAAGTCGTCTTTGACGATGGGCTGCTGGATATCACCATCATCACGAAGCAAAACGTTCAGCAACCCAAAATCAACAGCAAGTTGCGAGCGGCCCGTGACCTGATCAATCTCTATGGCTCCGCGTTGGTCAAAACCAAAGCTGAACTGCCCAATCTGTATCATTTCCGAGCCGAAAAGTTGACCCTGAAAACCGCCTCCCCCGAGCAAATTGTGGTGGATGGCGAGATGGTCGGCGATACCCCCCTGGAGGTCTCTTGTTTACCCGCCGCCTTGACCGTGGTAGCCCCCGCCAAACGCCGCCCCAATGCCGTCGAAAAGGTGGCCGGATTCTGGGTGAACAAGGTCTTTCCCAGCGTCTCAACGTTGATTGCCGCGATCGGCGTCACGGGCCTGATTGGTCTGCCCTTTATCTTTTGGCTGGCGCAGAAAATCACCACCGAACTCCTGCCAGCGCAAACCGAAGCGTATGAAACGCAGCTGGTGACGACGGTCCAGCAATGGTCAACGCCCTGGTTGGATCAACTCATGCTCTGGGTCTCCCGATTGGGCGGGGGCAGTATCGTGATTCCGGTCTTTTGCATTGTTCTGGCACTGCTATTGACCAAGCGGCGATATTGGCAAGCCTTCATGGTGCTGTTGGCCTTTGTGGGGGGATGGGTGATTAATGTGCAGCTCTTTTATTTTGTGGAAGCCGCCCGCCAGGGGACGCAACTGCCTGTGCTGAATGATCAAGTCTCCACCATTGCCAGTCGCAATTTTCTCCAGGGCACGGTGCTGTATAGCGTGGTCGCTTACTTATTCGCCCTCACGTTTCCCAAATGGAACCGATGGTTTTACGGCGGCGCGGCCTGTCTGGTGGGGGCGATCGCGTTTAGCCGACTTTATCTGGGGATGCAGTGGCCCTTCGATATTTTGGCCGGACTGGTCAGCGGCTTGCTCTGGGCGATGATTTGCATCGTGTTGTTGCGCCTGCAAGCTATTCGCAGCGCTGCTAAGCGACAAAGCCAGCAGATGCTCGGACAGTAAGAAGGGCGCGGCGGAAACATAGCATCCCGGTAACGTTGGTGGGTGGGTGAGTGACGGATTCGATGTTGGCAGGTGCATTCTGAGCGCGTCCCCAACCGCTGAGGTGGTGGGTCATTGCTGGCATCCGACAAATCTGGCCCAAGGCTCATCCGGGCGGCCCGTCATCGCTATGGTTGCGGCATCGCTGACGCAGTGTTGAGTTGGGTGGCCTCTAAAATTGCTTGGATTTCCAGCGGTACCGTTGACAGAAAATCGTAGCCGGTGGCGAGTTCTACGCGATCGACGGTCGTTTGATAAACGCGCCAGTCCGCGATCGCGGTATCACGGTTCGGCATATCGACGGCAATAATGGGCGTTGTGGCATCGATATCGGCGATCGTTTCCCCCGGTGCGATCGCCACAATAATTTTCCACAGACGCGATGGCACCGTCACCCGACCCGCCGCCAGCCTGTCCTGCTCGCCATAGCCGCCCGCCATGACATACAGCGTCCAATCATACTGATAGACCAAATCGCGGCTGTACTCTTCAAGCTCGCGCCACACCCCCCGATTATTTTGTGGTGCTTGGGGCAAAATATTGGTCATTAAAAACGTCGCGCTGTTGTCTGAGACGCTGCGGGTGCGATCGCCCGACGGCACGATATGGCCCCGGTCGTAGCCCGTGTTGCGATAATCATTGGGCGTCACCTGATACACCCCAGCGGGCAAGCCCCCATCCTGCCGAAAGTTGTCTTGCCGTTCGGTATTGCCCAGCCAGTCCGCATTTAATTGCCAGCTGACCCAGTTGGCGGTGCCGCGATCGCTGTTATACGAGAGGGCATATTGCGATCGTTCCAGCAAAAAATTGCGGCGATCATCCCCTTGAGCATTCGTCGGATTTCCTAACCCCAGATGCACACTGGAAGCAGTGCCTGCCGTATAGGGAATCGCCGATTCCACCGGCAACGTTTCACAGGCCAGGCCATTGCCATCGCTGTCCAGCCTAAAAGGATCATCAGGCAGTGCCGCCAACACCCTCTGAGCCAGGGCGCGATCGCGAAAGTCGCCGCAATTGCAGTCATCCGCCACACAAGGGGGCAACTCTGACATATCCACCAAAGGCAAGGAGGCCCCATCGCCCAGCGTGGGCAACAAGCCGCAACTCCCCAATACCCCCACCAGCAGTCCTAAGCACGCCCCCCGGCAAATATCTTGGCGGTTCATCCTTCCCCCTTCCTTTTGGCAGCCTGCTCGGTCACTCCGTCGCCTCGACCAGTGTTTTGCACCCTCAAGTACGACCTACGGTAGATGTTGTCCTTAACACATTGCAACCTTGCCCCAAAGTATTGGAGAATAAAACTTAGATGAAAATGCAAGTGATGTTGATTGCTTTGGATCACTGCGACAGCCGCCCTGATCCCTATAAGTCATACAGACACATTGACATCTCGAACATTCTTGCCACATCTTTTGAACACAATCACGACGCAAGGCACTATGCTGAAGCAAATTATTTCCAAATTCCAAAATCACTTTCCCGCTGCGACGGTCAGCGCTCACTGCGACGGCCCCTGTGGCGTTTACGATCCTTCCTCCGCCAGAATTGCGGCAGAAGCAGTGGTCTCAATGACCAAAAAGCTGCTGGATCTTGAGGCCAAGCCCGGCGACCCCGCTTACGAAAACACCTTTGCTCGCTACGTGGCGATCAAAGAAGAGCAAGCTCAGATCACGAAAGATGAACTGTTGATTCTCTGGACTGACTATTTTAAGCCCCAGCATCTAGAGCAGTTCCCCGACTTGCATGACACCTTCTGGAAAGCCACCAAGCTTTGCTCTGCTTGTAAGGTCGAAGTCAACGCCCAGCACACTCAAGAGCTGATGGCGGCAGTTGAGAAAGTCCACAAAATGTTCTGGGCTACCAAGAACCGTGATGTTTCCTGGTACACCGCTAGCTAGTTGCGGCGGCTAGCATTTATTGCAGCCAAAGGCGGTCACGGATGCGTGGCCGCCTTTAGTATGTTCATCTTGCGGCTCATGTGTTCCATGTCTCTGCCCCACGCCACTGCGATCGATATTTGCCTCTGGTTATTGCGGCACTATCGGCGATTTCGCATCCAGGGCAATTCCATGCTCCCCACCTTGCTACCCGACCAAGAGGTGTTGATTAATCCCCGAGCTTACCGCCAGAGCCCCCCCTCACCCGGAGAAATCGTGGTTGTCCGGCATCCCCAGCAACCCGAACTTCTCATCGTCAAGCGTATCCTGTTCTTAGAGTCAGATGGTCGCTGCTACTTGCAGGGGGATAACGCGATCGCGAGCACCGATAGTCGGCAATTTGGCCTCCTTCCCCTCAGCCAAATTGCTGGTAAAGTTCATTGCCGGTTTCCGTAAGATGCTCTTGGGCAGGATGAAGGCCATCAGTCATCACCTGAAGCACAGCTAAAACCAGGGGCTGAAACCAGAGGCTAAAGTTATGCAAGGCCCGATTGAGTACCCTAACTATTAGGGGATCCCAGTTGTGAGGGGGCGCTTTTGATGCCCGTCGCTGACAACCGAGATCTTCCATCTGAGTTGACGCTGGAGGAGTTATTTGCCGTGGTAACTGGATTTCTGAATTTGTACAAACCGCTGCATTGGACTTCCCACGACTGTGTGGCCAAAGTCCGGCGACTCCTTCACCAAAAGAAAGTCGGTCATGGGGGAACGCTGGATCCCGCTGCGTCTGGGGTATTGCCTATCGCTCTGGGACGGGCCACCCGCTTACTACAGTTTTTGCCCGCTGATAAGGCCTATCGGGCCGTGATTCGCCTGGGTATGGTCACCGCAACCGATGATTTGGCTGGCGAAACTCTACAGACAGCGGGGGCCGCCCACCTGAGTGAAGCCGCCGCGATCGCCCCTCTGGCTGACTTTGTCGGCACGATTGAGCAGCTCCCCCCCCGCTACAGCGCTATACAGGTACAGGGCCAGCGGTTGTATGATCTGGCCCGCCAAGGCCAGGAGTTTGACGTGCCCCAGCGGACGGTCACGGTCTACCATATCGAACCTATCGCTTGGCAACCGGGGGAATTCCCCGAGTTGACGGTTGATATCACCTGCGGGGCGGGCACTTATATCCGCTCCATCGCCCGCGACCTGGGCGAAAAGTTAGGCGTTGGGGGGACTCTGGCGGCCCTCGAACGAACGAAAAGTAGTGGCTTCACCCTAGACGGTAGCTGGACACTCGCCGCCTTGGAGTCGCAACTGCAAGCGGCAACATACCAACCGCTGCCGCCCGAAATCGCCCTTCAGCATCATCCTCGGATTGAGCTGTCGGCTGACCAGGCACGCCGTTGGCAACAGGGACAAAAAATCCCCCATAAGTTTCGCGAGGCTGACCTGAGTTGTCCTTACTATCAGGTCTACAACCCCGACCAAATGTTCTTAGGCATGACGGCCTGGGCGTTTATCCCCGATACTGATGAAACCCGATTGTTACCCAAAGTCGTTTTTACTCCACCGGCTCCGGAGGCATAATTTCCCACTGGATTCCCCTGATCCGGCAAGAAAATCGACTTTTCAGAACCGATAGGGGTGAAGGAATGCGCTATTGGCAGTAGGATGACCCTATAAAATCCGATTGTCAAAGCCCTAGTAACAGCGTCATGGTTAATCTGCCCCCCCCTGAGTCGAACGATCAACAGCCTACGGGCCAGCCGCGAGACAATGACGAAGCGATCGCTATTGCGATCGCCCTGTTGTCGGTAGGGGCCATTCTCTGGTGGGGGTGGACCCGGGGCGAAAGCATTTTTGCGCCCGATGGGAGCTTGCCTCAGCTATCGGCTAGTCCCAGCCTGGTCGAAGATGAAACGCTCATTACAGTGCCTGGCGACGACAGAGCGGCAGGTGCGGCTGAAGACCCAGCGACTGAGGAAACGAATAATCGTCGCAGCTTTCTCGGTGGCCTCTTCTTTTTTGGCAATGGTCAGGAAGCTGCCTCAGACAATGCCAGTACCCTTGGGTCACCCGAAAGCAATGAGACTGTCGATGACGACGCAGAAGTTAACCCCAAGCGCAGCGATCGCTCCAGTGATGTCACCGCCAGCGAGACTGAAACAGGTGCAGCAGTGGCAGGCACCGATAATGTTGATCAAGCCGCAACCAATGGGAGGGCTGAATCAGCGGATGATACAACGGCGACAACCCCAGATACGGCCCAGTCAGGCGCGGTTGACACGGAGCCAGCGCCGTTACCGGAGTTGAGCATTTCGGACGTGTCTGAAGACTATTGGGCCTATCCCTACATCGTCAACTTGTTCGAAGCTGATTTATTGCCCAACTTTCCCAGTGGCACGCTGCAACCGGATAAGCAACTCACCAGAGCTGAGTTAGCCGCTTTGCTGAACAAGTCGATTGTGGCCGATGCTCCACCGAAGCGATCGTTGACCTTTTCCGATGTGCCCCCCGACCACTGGGCCGCCAATGACATCAAACAAGTGGTCGAGGCCGGTTACATGACCGGCTTTCCGGGGGGTATGTTTCAGCCCAACGAAATTGTGCCGCGTTATCAGGTGTACATCACCATGGCTACGGGGTTAGAGCTATCGCCGCCCGCCGATGTCGATGGGACGATTGCTCAATATCAGGGGACAGAAGCCTTACCCGCCTGGGCTAAGTCACAAGTAGCCGCCGCCGCCAGTCAAGGCATGGTAGTCAACCATCCAGATCCTCAGCGACTCGCTCCTCAGGCCCCCGCAACTCGCGCCGATCTCATCGCCACCATTCATCAGGCACTCGTAGCCCAAGGCCGTATTGCTCCGATTGATGCTCCATAGTGCTGATTGACTGAAAAAAGTTGCCCATCAAATGCTTGAAACGGTTTACAGATAGCGCATTGGTCGCTGTAGGAAGGTGAATAGGAGCCAGCATTCTAAGATTTAGATACCACTCACAACTGCGGTATCGCCGAGATTGAACTTAGGAACTTGCGCGTAAAACAAATCCCCATGAACCGAGTTTCGACTCCGCTCAACTCTCGATACTGGTAGGTTGAGCGAAGTCGAAACCGGATTGAACG
>NZ_JACSWC010000271.1 GCF_016888165.1 Halomicronema sp. CCY15110
CCCTTTAAATGGAACTATTCGGGCAAGCCTTTGACCTCATAATGGCTATGGTTATTTATGCCGTCGAGTACTAGTAACTTATGTAGAGGGCATCTTTCCGCATGGCACGAATGACTTTAGAGTTGATCAGAATACTTGCGGTATAAGGTTTCAATGGCCTCTGATCTCATTTTGAGGCGGGAAACTATGTGAAATGATATTGTTCACATTATTAATATTATTCCCTTTGAATAGCTATTCACCAGCGGCAATCACTCTCCGGAGACACCAAGAGTTCATCAAAATTAGATGAACGACAGATTAGGCGTTTCAAACCATACCTCTGAAGAGATGTAATCCAAAATTAGGCCGTTGGATTTTTTTGGGCTCTAGCGACCAAAATTTCTCCGATTCTATATGTAGGCCAATGAGCATTTACCCAAAAAGCCGCTGTATCAATACTCCTTGTGGAAGTCAATACAACGGCTTTTTTGTGTCGATTCGAGCGGTGACGCTAAGAGCGCCGCCAGCATCCTTGACTACACTTGGGCGGCGTATTCGCCAGTGAGTTTGTTCAGTTGGTTCACCAACAGGCTCAGGAACAGCCCGACATCCGTGACTACGCCGATGGATTCCAGCGAGCCGCGATCGCTCAACTTCGTCACCACCGCCGGGTTAATGTCCACGCACACCATCTTCACGCCAGCGGGGGTCATGTTGCCCACCCCGATGGAGTGCAGCATAGTCGAGAGCATCAATACCAGGTCAGCGCCCTCAATCAGCCGGGCATAATCCGCCTGAGCTTTCAGCAAATCCATTTGTGTATCGGGTAGCGGTCCATCATCGCGAATGGAGCCCGCCAGCGAAAACGGCACGTTATGTTTCACGCACTCGTACATCACCCCGCTCTGCAAGATGCCTTGCTCGACGGCTTGGGCAATGCTGCCACACCTGCGAATGGCGTTGATCGCCTTGAGGTGGTGACGGTGACCGCCATGCACCGAAATACCGCGCTGCATGTCCATGCCGAGGGAAGTGCCCATCAGCGCCTGCTCGATATCGTGAACCGCGATCGCATTCCCCCCCAGCAAGCCATGAACGTAGCCGCCGCGAATCAGCGTTTGCAAATGCTCACTACCGCCCGTGTGAATCACCACCGGGCCAGCCGTGACCACCGCTTTGCCCCCCTGGTCGCGAATGCGTCGCAAATCCCAAGCAATTTGCTCCACCACTAGTTCGACACGGCGCTCGCTCGACACCCCGGCCCCCATAAAGCTGAACTCTTCGGATGAGCGTGGCTTGAGGCTCGTATCTTTACGGCGGGTGCGAATGCCCTCACTGCCGACCACCACGGACTCACCCACTTGCAAATCCCGCAGGAGCTTACAGCGAGCGATGGGGCCATCCGCCGTTTGTGTCACCGAGATCGCCCCATCCATGCGCTGACCCTGTACCGGAATCCACTGACCGTTGACGGAGATCTCCGTCGGATAGATCGCCGTTACATAAAAGTCGTCGGGTGCCACCCCCGCTTGCACCACTGCTTCTAAATGGGCCGCTGCCGTGTCGTCAGACTTGACCACCGCGCCTAAATCGACCAGTTGCCCCAAAATGTCTTCAATCACCGTCGCATCCGGCGCTGACACCTTGACTTCGGCGGTCGAGACATCCTGGCGTTGCTCTCCCAACGTGAAATTCAATACCTGAAAGCTACCGCCCCCCGCCACAATCAGGTCGAGCGCTTGGTTGACCAAGCCCGAGTCCAGCAGGTGCCCTTCAAAATGCACAATGCGGTTTTGCACCGCAGCGGTGGCCCGAGGCGAGACTTGTCTGGGCTCGGTGACCCGCAGCGTCAAACATTTCGCCGCGCCACCCGCCTTCAAAAACTCCGTCAGCGGCGTTTCAATAATTTGAAAGCCGCGATCGTTGAGCACTGTTTTGAGCTGATCACTAGCTTGGTTGAGCACGATGGTGCGATCGATATTGACCGCATTGCAAGCAAAGTTGACCGCATCGACTTCGGCCACCGCGATGCGCTTTTCGGCCGGAACGCGGCGCTCAATCAAGTGATTGGAGTACGTATCAAAAGCGGGTGGATAGTACAGCAGATAGCCGTCAGTCAAAGGACAAAAACAGGTATCCAGGTGATAAAATCGCCGATCAATCAGCCGTAGCGATAGCACTTCCACATCCAGCCACTGGGCCAAATAAGGATGAGAATCCAGCTCAGTACGGAAGCCATAACCCGCCCACAGCAACTCGCCGGCGCGATCGAGCAACGCATCGCCCGCGCCCTCAAACGGTAAACTCTTGGGCAAAGTCTTCACCGTGAAGCCCTGATCGGCGAACCATTGCTCAAAATAAGGTTCTTCGCCCTGGCGCTCCGGATGGAAAAAGCGACTGAGCACCACCGTGTCGCCTAACACCAGCCCCGCATTCGCCGTGAATACCATGTCTGGCCAGCCTGGGTGTGGCTCCACCAACTCGACCGTCACCTGTTCCTTCAAGATTTCATAGAGTTGTTGCCACTGCTCTTCGGCGCGATCGCGCGATGAGCGATGAATATTTCCCTCCATCCATGGGTTGATGACGTAATCGACCTCATAGTGGTGAGGCGCACACATCAAAATTTGCACTGGCTTGGTCATAGTCCGCTTCCGTTCTGAAACAATATCTTTACGCGACGTTCGATAACTGACTGAGGTCGTCTTCTCCCCAGCTCTCAATTATCACCGACCACAGATTCACAAAGTCACAATATCGACCTTCGTCAACCTGGCGTTTCATGATTCCTTAACAAAAGTGGAACCATCATCGCCGGAATACAAGCTCAACTCAGTCATCAGTCCTTGGCAATACTCGGCCTCACGTCATGTCCAGCCGCCTGCAACCACGGCCAAATCCTTCATTGAATTGCCAAAGACTGATTGCCCTAAGGATCATCTCAGGGCGTGAAATGTCTGCAGTTTATCCCCTTCATAGATATGGGGCGGTTGTGCTGGCTGACATGAGTAACAAGATTTGACAGCAGTGGGCAGCAGCAATTACAGCGCTTTGACACAGCGCCAGGCATCGCTGCATCAGCCAACAGCCCCACTCATCTCAATCAGTCTGTTCAATCAGTCTGTCAGCCCGTCAATATTATTCGTTGCTCATGGGCTGAGGCTTGTTTAAGTTGGCCTCACCAATATCGAATGAGATGGCATACGGGCTATCAGTTTTAATCGAAGCCCTTCTGATTTCCAGGCCGACCATCTGACCGTCTTCGTCGTAATCTAGGATCAAACCGGGCGAAATTTGGGTCGTTTCCTCAATGACCGCTTTCACAAAAGCGATTTGCAAAATGTCTTTGTCGGGGTCATAAATGACTTTCATATGCAAAAGGAAACATCATCAATACACCAGAATAAGCAGACAAGAACCTTGATAAACAAGAAATTTTGAGCACCCTCTTATTCCCTTACAGCCCTGAATTATAGCGTTTCTCAACAGGCTTGCCGCTTGCTGCTCAGGAAATCTCAATTATATGATTGCCCTACATCGAAACTTTTCGCTAATTGCCGGGGCAACGTTTAGGCTCATGGCGACGTTGATGAAGACGATGGTCAGCCCTTCGTCCTTCCAACTACCGTATAGTCACAAGCTAACCCGCTGTCACCTTGGGCATATCTTGACTGGGAGATTCAGGAATTTACGATGCCCACACTACCAGCATGGGCAATCGGTTGTTCGATCAAGGAGTATCTGCCTAAAGTGCGAGTGCCACTGGCACTAAGGTTGGGGTGGGGCACTGGGGTTCGCAAAGGTGTTGATGTATCCACCGCCGGTATAAACCCCTGGCGCACGTGGCGCACTGAAGGGTTGTGGCACAGTCGGTGTTGGCGCGGTAGTGATCCCAGCACCTGTAGGGGCATAGGGCGTGACATACCCGTTACTGACATCGACATTAGAGGAATTGAGGTTCGGCACTCCCGTACCTGAGGAGGCCCCGGTCAGGCTGGAGTTGGATGGTGCAGCGGGGTTGCCGGGAAAGGTTGAAGTGCTGGTTGTGCTGCCCGGCAAGGGGGGCATTAAGTCTAGCGAAGCGGGGGGAGTATAGCCAGTGGTGCCTGGTGGGGGAGACATTTGTGGCTGAGTCGGCAAGACCGGAAAATCAACCCCTGGAATGGTGGTGATTTGCGAGCTGAATTCTCCCGGTGGGAGGGTGATTTGTCCGTTCGCGCCGGTCGCAGTTGCTCTCCCCCCCGTCGAAGTGCCTGCGGTTGGCTGAGCGCTGTTGAAGAGCGATCGCAATTCATTCGCCAGCGGCGAGTCAGGTTGCGTTTGCACTGCCCCTGCCAACCCGGCTTGATTCCGTAAGGCTTCTGCTAATGGATTAATGGGACGTTGCTCCGTCGCAGAGGGATTCCCAAAGGTGCCAAAACTAATCCCCCCAAACTGTCCACCAGGACTGCTAGGAGTGGCTTCAGGAGTGATTGAGTTTCGACCAAACTGATATTGCTGTAAATAGTCAGAAAAAGGACTGGTGGCGATCGACGCGCCTGAACCATTGCCTTCTGCTAGGGCTAAAACTTCGCTCAGGAATGAGTCTTGGCTAGTTAGAGCGCCCTCTGGCAGGGCTTGGATGCGCGGATTATTGCCCGGTTCTACCCCGAGCTCATTCATCAGCACGGTCAGGCTATCCAGACCAGCCGCCGCCGCCCGCTCTTCTGGCGTGAGTCCGGTCAAGTTAGCCTCTTCATTAGGCCCGGTGGCATCATCTTCAAAGGCCCCAAACCATTCAGGATGGTGCAAGTAGTCCCACACAAAGGCCCCTAGCAGCAACGCCCCAACCGCTGAAGCGAGTGGCAACGGTCGAGTAAAAAAGCGGAGCCGCTTAATCACTACATCCAACCAGGTGGCGTTTTCCATCTGTTTTTAAGGCCTTAACCCAATCTCTACCTCACATGGTAGCTGTCAGGTCTGGTTTATGGCGTGGACGTAGTATGTCTTGTCAGTTACTTTGCAAATGCCTGCAAATGCACATCGGAGGCAGGTCAAACCGGGGCGTTACGCTAAGGAATTAGCGGGAAAAGAAGCCCCGGTGGTGAGAGTAGGTGAGTGGATGAGGTGGTGGGTCGGTGGGACAGATTTAAGTGAGGAGCCAATACTTTTATTTCAAGTACGTCTCCTAACAGTCGACAGTTCTCGATGCGCCAAGAGGGGCGGGTGGCTTGCCTAGAGCCCGACTCAGGCCCATGGCGATAATTAAAGATAGTGATGTCTTAAACCCGGCATTGATGCAGCAAGAATGCTTGCGGTGTCCATGGGTCCCCAGGTGGCCTTGCGCCCTGCTGTTGCCGCTTACACAAAATTCTGTACAGTCTCTTAAAATCACGCTTGCTACGTCACAATAAATGTATATCAGCGTATGGATTCCTAATGTTCGGCACTTTTCAACAATCGACGTTGCGGGTTGAAGTGGACGCGCCTGCTGAGGTGATTCGCGACAGCCTACTGCAACCGCGCCAATTCAAACAGTGGCTGTGGCCTCAGACCTTTTCGGTGGGGTTACCTGACGTGCTGGAACTGGGGGCAACGTTTACCGGTTATTTGGGGCCGCTACGGGTGCAACATCAAGTTACAGACCTCACCCCCCACAATATTCGCTTTTTACTGTGGGAGGGCGTTGACGGTTTTCATGAGTGGTGCTGGGGCGACGGGTGGGTGCAATCTCGCATTGAAGGGGTCTCCGTACTCCCCATCAACCTGGGTCAGAGCCTGACTTTGATGCGCCTCCAGCGATTCTTGGCTGAACAGAATGTGATTGCGTAGAGAAGGCTACAGCCGCCTTGGGTGGATGGCAAGACATTAGTGACATCGCAGGGGTATCGCGATCGCCGCATGTCTCCAGGGTTGGCAGTCTTCTGCAAAATTATCAGCATTGGTGAAAGAAGAAACGAGGCAAACGAAAACATCGACCCGCCGCAACTTTTTCTCAAGTTGTGCCTCAGGCCGCGATCGCCTGTAGTCAGTCCTGTAGTCAGTAAAGACTGCAAGTACCGGTGACTGATGATGACTGACTCAGGCTTCCAGGATCTTGGAGTTTTATAAGGTTAGGAGTAAGGCAATCAGGCGGCTTGACAAGGTGACAAGCAAGCTGACCGCCAAGTCTTCCATAGATGCTGCCTGCAGAGGAGTTGAAATTGGGCGTTAACATTTGCTGATCGCCGCAAATTTCCCTTGAAAACGGCTCAATCTAAGCTATTTTAAATGAGCGGTTCTTGTGATCCCTCTGAGCACCGTACCTCCCACGCGGATGTGGTGGAATTGGTAGACACGCACGCTTGAGGGGCGTGTGGCTTTGCCGTGCGAGTTCGAGTCTCGCCATCCGCATTATTTGCCTGGTATCGCATCTGGCGAATATGTTTTTTGCCGTCATACAATCAAAGCTTAAGTGAGCTCTCGCATTAGCGACACGAACTCCGGAAAGCGATATCAATTCCGGAACGATGACAAAAAGCGCCGGATCGTACATTTAGCATGTCTTCATTACTTAGAGCAGTAACGCAACGACGGAACGATGCCAGGTGCTCTCTGAACTTTGGTTCACATTGACAATGATGTCACTGTAAACGCTTCCGGAGTATTCAAGACTCCGAGGGCATCTTTGTCTTCTGTTGCTATGGTGTGCTGTGAAACGATTTGTCTGCGGGTGCTGCGGGCGATCGCCCACTGAGGGTGGCGAAGAAAACAGACCCATCGCTGCTGGCAAAATTCAACAAGACTCTAACCAATATTGACGCCAGGTGGATAGTTCATCATGATCGTCTTCGGGTTTTCTAAAAACCGCCATACTGAATGAGCCATCAAAATTTAGGTGGTGCGCCAATTGCTGATCGCACAATTGCGCCACTGTTTCGATAGAAAGTTTAAATGCCTCCGTTAATGCTTGAGCGCCAAGTTGAAGTGGACGTGGCCTGCTCGGTCGAACAAGTTTACGACCTGTGGGACAACCTGGAAAATGTGCCGCGCTGGATGCCGTTGGTCAAAAGCGTCGAACCCATCCCCCGCGAGCCTGATCTCTGGCGGTGGCAGTTTGGGGTGCGGTTTCCCCTCCTCGTCGAGTGGGTATCTCGGATTGAGCAGCGCATTCCCGGCCAATTGATCGCATGGCAGTCCATCTCGGGGCTCCGCAATCAGGGCAGGGCCGAGTTTGCACCCCGCGATCGCGGCTGTCGCCTCCGCCTCACCCTCGCGTTTGCCCTCCCTGGCGGTTTGGTGGGCACCATGCTCGAAAAAATTGGTCTCGATCGCTGGCTGGAGGAAAATCTCGTCGATAGCCTTCATCGCTTCCAAACCCAGATTGAGACGGAAGTTCGCCGTCACGTCGATGCGCCCTCGCACCCTGCGCCATCCGAAGTGTTTCACCGAGAAAATGTATGCGACTGACTGCTGGATGCCAATTGTCTTTTACCGCACAGGTGCCTGCGCCCCTGGTGCTGATGCTGCGGCCGCAAAGTGGGGCTAGCCAAACCGTCATCGAAGCCAACTTACAATTCACCCCCCAGCTCACCGCGACGGAATATTTCGATCTCTACGGCAATGCCTGCCATCGTCTGCTCATTCCGTCAGGGAAGTACCAAATCACGTCGCAAGTCACCGCCGACACGGCAGACATGATTGACGTCAACCCCGACGCGGCCTTTGTCCCAGTTCAATCTTTGCCGGACAACGTGCTGCACTTTCTGCTGCCCAGTCGCTATTGCCAGTCCGATTTGCTGGGCGATCTGGCTAATGAAATTGTGGCGGGCATTGACTCAGGCTATGACCAGGTCGAAGCGATTCGCAGCTGGATTCACGACCACATTGTTTATCGATACGATACAAGCGACGCCTCGACCTCTGCGATCAATACGGTGCAAACCCGTCAGGGCGTCTGCCGCGATTTTGTCCACTTAGGTATGGCCCTGTGTCGCAATCTGACCATTCCCGCGCGCATGGTGGTGGGCTACCTCTACCAGCTCGACCCGATGGATCTCCATGCCTGGTTTGAAGCATATGTGGGCGATCGCTGGTACACCTTTGACGCCACTCAGTCAGAACCTCGGGGAAACCGCATTGCGATCGCCTATGGCCGCGATGCAGCGGATGTGGCTCTCGCCAACCAATTTGGCCCATTAACCCTGACCGACATGCAGGTCTGGGTACAGGCATCAAACGCATAAATGGTAGGAGCGAGAATTATCAACTAGAATGGATATATTAATAGCGACAACGCTACATGTTGCAAAGCAACCCCAAAGATTCATCCAAACCAAGTAAAGTTCTTGACAATGCCTAGTCAGAAAAACGGTTCTGATTTTTGGGCTTTGGGAAAAGAGTCTTTTTAGGATGGTTTTCGATGCCGCCAGTTTCGGGCATCGGAGTTACAAAAACTTTCATGTCGCTGCCACATTTCTGGAGTTAGTGCGGCCCCGGAAGGCTCCTAGAATTCTCGTTTTCAAACAGCATAATCTCCCTGATCAGGTAAGGGACTGCTGCCGTACTCACAAAACTAATTGAAAGCCTACATTGGTTCTATCGGCTTGCCTATGCTAAGGCACTGGACCACAGCCCGAAATTTATAACAGGTAAGAGGCTTAAGATCCTTGCCCAGGCTTTAGCCTACTCATTCCCGTAGAACCCCAAATTTTTTCCGGTCTGGAATCAGTTCCGACCACTCATCGCGCTATTGCAATTCTCACGACATTTGCCTTCGCCGAACGCTCTCTTTCAGAGATTCAGAACCTCCCAAAAGGCCTTTGTTGTTTCATTTTTTAGCTGAAAAATGAGACAGCAAAGACAACGAAGACTGACTCAAAAATTAAAAATCTCATATTTGGTTGAACTGAACACTCAGCTTCAAATCAACCCAACCACACTAATACGATTTAGGAAAACAACCTTCATGTTAGCCACAATTGCAGCCCCCCACAAACTCCTTCATCAGTTCACCCCCATTAAACCAGCTCTGCCAGCTATTCCAGCCCTACCAGTCCTGCCAGTTATTTCAGAGAGGATTACACCGACTCATGTCCAGTTTGATGACAGCATGACCAATTGTCACACTTGCCCCTGTTGTTCCTCCGTTTTGCTGAGGCATATCAGTCGTAGCCGGGTGTACTGGCGTTGTAGTCGTTGTCGCGCTCCGATGTCAGCTTGGATGCCGTTTGGGTAAACCGAGTACAGTGCGGCGTAGATTTCCACACTTTTGGCTCACTCTTCGATAAGCCGCTTCGCGTCTGCACGCTAAATTCCTTTCCCAACCAAATCGGTTTGGCGTGCCGTCAGATCCCGTGCTGTCGAAGGGGGCTATACCCATCTCGTTTGGGTCTGTCCCCCTTCTTAAGGCTATCCATTTGGCAAAACTCTATCAAAACCTTGTATAGCAAGGCTTCTGGCCTTGAGTTGCAGGGGGTAAAACCTCACCGCCTGCGGCACCTCTCCTGGGTAAGGAGAGGTTTATCAAGGCTGCCGGTTCCTCTCCTGGCGTGGGCGTAGCCTGCCCGGAGGGCTTAGGAGAGGAGAGGAGAGGAGAGGAGAGGTTCTACAGCTCATAAAACTGCCGCGACCGATCGCTGCAACCTTTCCCCGACAAGCGATGCACCAGTCCCCGACAAGCGATGCACCAGCTTGTGTATAAGGGATAGCTTCTTAAGGGGAATTGGGGGGATCTAATCCCTGACAACGATTCATCCGAGACTTATTGATCAGCAGTAGCAACCTGGGGAGAGGGACTTCCAATCAGTATCAAGACTTAAGTCGTCGAGTACTAGCGAGAGGATACGAATATGCGAGTTGCTCAAATTACCCCTCTATGGGAGCAGGTGCCCCCTATCGGTTATGGCGGCACGGAAACGGTCGTTAGTTTATTAACTGAAGAACTCGTCCGGCGAGGCCATCACGTCACCTTATTTGCCTCTGGTGACTCAATCACCCTGGCCCACCTGGATGCAGGGTGCGATCGCGCCCTGCGCCCCCTGGGCATGTTGCCCCCGGAATACGCCCAGTATGAAGAGCAGCAGCTCACTAAAGCCTTTGACCTCGCTGGTCAGTTTGACGTGATCCATTCCCACATGGATCTGGCGGCACTGGCCTATGGAGAACGGAGTCTAACACCTGTGGTGCATACGGTTCACGGTATTTTGACGGCAGTGACGGGCAAGCTCTTCGGCCAGTATCGCCAGGCAAACTTTGTCAGCATTTCCAACTCCCAGCGGCGAGATGACCTGGGTCTCAACTACGTGGCCACGGTGTATAACGCGATCGCCCCTGACCAGTTTGAATTTTATCCCCAACCCGCTACGCCACCCTATCTGGCTTTTCTGGGACGGATGTCGTTGGAAAAAGGGCCTCACCTGGCGATTGAAATTGCCAAACGCAGCGGCTGGCCCCTAAAAATGGCTGGAAAAATCGATTTTGAGAACCGGGAATTTTTCGATCAACAGGTGGCTCCCCACATTGATGGCGGGCAGATTCAGTTTTTAGGCGAAGTGAGCCAGGCGGATAAAAAAATCCTGATGGGGCAGGCAACGGCTACGCTATTTCCTATTACCTGGCCGGAGCCGTTTGGGTTAGTCATGGCCGAGTCAATGGTCTGCGGTACCCCGGTGATTGCGATGGCGATGGGCTCCGCCCCAGAGATCGTGGCAGATGGCCACACCGGTTTTCTCGGCCACACGGTCGAAGACTGTATCGCGGCGGTGGCCAAGATTCCGACCATCAGCCGTCAGGACTGCCGCGACCATGTGGCCGCCAACTTTGGGATCGCCCGCATGGTCGATGGCTATGAAGCGGTATATCAGCAGCTGATCAACGAGCGATTTAGCCTGGGTCTGAGACCGACTTTGAAGAGCGATCGCACCCGCCCTATCGATCGCCCTGGCGAGCTCCCACCCTGGCCACCCCAGCCAGCGCCGATCGATCCGTAAAGCCTTGATTTCCCGTTATCACTGGAGCCCCATGACCCCAACTAATTTTGCTGACAAGGGTGAGCAGACCGTGAACCCAGTCGCCAGCTCTTTAAATATCGTTGAACTGGATGGTCGCATCTTTGCCCCGGCCCAGCAGGTGCCAATTCCGGAATGGCCCTGCACCACTACCCGACGACGGCAGCCGTCCCTGACCCTTAAGGACAACGATTTATTCTTAATCACCGATACCCTGGGCAATATTGCGGGTTGTCAGGACGAACCGATCGCCTCCAGTCTCGGACTCTTTTGCCGCGATACGCGGTTTCTTAGTCGCCTGGAACTGCAATTTGAGGGGCAGCCGCCGATCTTGCTCAGCAGTACCGCCCAGCGGGGCTTTGCCCTGTCGGCCCTTTGTGCCAACCCCTACATTCCGGAAGCAGGCGATCGGCCAGCGATGCGAGCCGAGACCATCGGCATCCAGCGGGACTTGGTGCTGCAAGGGGGACTCTTTGAAGAATTGGTGCTCACCAACTACAACACCCAGCCCGTGAGCTTTGAGCTGAGCCTTAGCTTTGATGCTGATTTTGCCGATCTGTTTGAAATTCGCGGCAAAGTGCGGCAGCAGACAGGCCGCATCCTGCGTCCGGTGCGGCTGCTAGAGAAAACTCCCGAGCCGATTCCGGTCTTTAATGACGGCCTGACCAATGGCGACGGAGGCGAACTGACCCTGGCCTACCAAGGGGTCGATCAGCTACTGATGGAGTCACGAATTCAATTTTACCAGCGGCGACCCGACCGGCTCAATGGCTACACGGCGATCTGGCAGGTCACCCTCCAGCCCCACGATAGCGAGACCCTAGGCTATCGACTCCAGCCCTTTTTAGACAATCATCCGGCCTCCCAAGTGGGCCTGCCAGCCACCCTGAGTCAGGCGCTGGCGGCGGAAACGATGGAGGAACAGCAGTGGCGCGAAGGGGTCACCAGTATTCGCACCGACAACCGAGCGCTGAACCAAATTATTGAGCGGGCGGAACAGGATATTTATCTGCTGGGGCAAACCTTTGGCGAGGACAAAATTTTGTCGGCGGGGATTCCCTGGTTCGCCACGCTGTTTGGGCGCGATTCGCTGATTGCGGCGATGCAGACCCTGATGTTTGACCCCGCCCTGGCCCGCCAAACCCTGACGGTGCTAGCTGAGTACCAGGGTCAGGTGGAGGATGACTGGCGGGAAGAAGCGCCGGGCAAAATTCTCCATGAGATGCGGTTGGGGGAAATGTCGCGGGCGGGGGAAGTGCCCCACACCCCCTATTACGGTACGGTGGATGCCACGCCGCTGTGGCTGATGCTCTATGCCGACTACTATGCCTGGACGGGCGATCGCGCGCTGCTGGATCAGCTCTGGCCCCATGCCCTAGCGGCCATGGACTGGATCGATCGCAGTTGCGAGCAAACGGGCTACGTTACCTACGACTGCAAATCGCCAGGGGGGCTGCAAAACCAGGGCTGGAAGGATTCGGGAGACTGCATCGTGGATGCCGCAGGCCATATTGCCGAAGGGGCGATCGCCCTATCGGAAGTGCAAGGCTATGTCTACGCGGCGAAGGTCCGGCTGAGCCACCTGGCCGGTTTGCAAGACCGAACCGACTTGAGCGATCGCTGGAATACTGAAGCTGCCAACCTCAAAGCTATTTTCGAACGAGACTTCTGGCTAGCAGACGAGGGCTATTTTGCCCTAGCTTTGGACGGCAATGGTCAGCCCGTCGATAGCATCACCTCTAATCCAGGTCACTGCCTGGGGCTGGGGATTTTCTCCCCCGACAAAGCCCGCAGCGTGGCCGAACGGCTCCAGGCTCCCGACATGTTTAGCGGTTGGGGTATTCGTACCCTCAGCTGCAATTCTCCGGCTTATAACCCGATGGGCTATCACGTCGGCTCGGTGTGGCCCCACGACAACGGACTGATCGCGGCGGGGTTGCGATCGCTGGGCTACACCGACCAGGCGCTGGAAATTGCCCAGGGCATTTTTGACATGACGATCGTCCAGCCCTACCAATGTCCGCCAGAGCTATTCTGCGGCTTTGAGCGCACCCCCACCAATCGCCCCGTGCGCTACCCGGTGGCCTGTTCCCCTCAGGCGTGGGCGACGGGTACAGTGTTTCAACTGCTGCAAATCATGGTGAATCTGGTGCCCGATGTGCCCAATAATTGTCTACGCATTGTGCAGCCCACCCTGCCCGAATCAGTCAGCTATCTGTCACTGAAGAATTTCAAAATCGGCCATACGTTACTAGACCTGGAGTTTGAACGGTCTCAGGAGGCCACTGCCTGCCGGGTCATGCGCAAGCGGGGCAATCTGCGGGTGGTGATTGAGGCGTGAAATATCTGTGCCGGAATCCCTTTGACCATGAGGATCAAAGCATAAATATCCACATTCGCTAGGGCAGGCGGTTTGTCTGCTTTGGGAAAGCTTATGGCAAGGGCGGCGCTGCTAAATCGATGACAAGCTGCGCCAACCCTTCGCGATCGCCGCACTCAGAATGAGATTGGCAAAAGCAAAACATCCCGAAGAAGACCTGTGCCCAGAAAATCCATCCATAGCGAGCGGAAATTTGGTTAGCGGGCGGAAATTTGGTTAGCGGGCGGAAATTTGGTTAGGGCATGGGCGTCCCCTGCACCTTGAACTTTGCACCCGTTTATACCGACTCTGCCAAGTAAGGATACAGAGGAGAATGCGGCAACCTATACAGAGCAGAACTTTTCCAATCCAAAATCGAAAATTGGTATTAAGTAGCTAGACCTAATTAAACGGTACCCTGGCGGCTGATTTCGACTCCGCTCAATCAGCAAAATTGCTTGCCAGGTAAGGCGTTGAGGGCTGAGCGAAGTCGAAGCCCG
>NZ_JACSWC010000272.1 GCF_016888165.1 Halomicronema sp. CCY15110
ATCACGCCGTTTAACTGGGAAATTGAGTTTCCAGAGGTGTTTGATCGGGAGAATCCGGGGTTTGATGCGATCGTGGGGAATCCACCATTTTTGGGAGGTAGGAGAATTAAATCATCCTTGGGTTCGGAATATAGCGAGTGGTTACCGGACGCTTATCCTGATGCCAGTAAAAATTCAGACCTCTCCGGCTTTTTCTTTCGGCGTTCCTTTGCTCTACTTCGGCAGAAAGGTAGCTTAGGGCTTATTGCGACTAACACAATTGCCCAAGGTGATACTCGAAGTAGCAGCCTTCGTTTCATTTCAAAAAATGGAGGAATTATATACAACGCTCGCAAACGGGTCAGATGGCCGGGACTGGCCTCAGTCATGATCAGCATTATTAATATCTGGAAAGGGGATTATCAAGGCATGAAATTCCTTGATGGGATTCCTACACCTCAAATAACTGCCTTCCTTTTCTCTAAAGGCGGAAATGATGATCCAGAGATATTACGTCAAAATGCAGGAAAAGGATTTATAGGCAGTTACATATTAGGTTCTGGTTTTACTTTCGATGATACAGATTCTAATGCTTCATCTATTCAAGACATGAAGCATTTAATTGAAAAAGAACCACGTAATTCTGAAAGAATTTTCCCCTACATAGGAGGAGAGGAAGTTAACTCTAGTCCTAATCATGCCAACTATCGTTTTGCCATTAGCTTTTTCGACACGAGTGAAGAAGATTCTAGGCAATGGCCTGATTTAATGGAAATCTTGGAACTAAAGGTCAAACCTGAAAGAACGAGGAAGAATAACAAGGGTGATTTTGTACTCCGCAAACCCTTACCACAAAGATGGTGGCAATATGCTGACAAAAGACCTGCACTCTATAAAGCGCTGGCGACTTTAGAGGACAGAGTACTCGTTAGGTCTCTTACGAGTAAATACTTTTGCTTCACTTTTTTGAAGAATAACTTCATTTATGATCAAACCTTAGTTGTTTTTGCATTATCTGGCTTTTCCTCATTTTGCATAGTCAGCTCAAGGCTGCATGAAATTTGGGCTGTTTTCTTCGGGGCAACAATGAAAGATGATCCGCGTTATAACATCACCAAATGTTTTGAAACCTTCCCCTTCCCCGGCAACTGGGAAACCGACCCCACCCTCGAAGCCGTTGGCAAAACCTACTACGAATACCGCGCCGACCTCATGGTGCGCAACAACCAGGGCCTCACCGACACCTACAACCGCTTCCACGACCCCGACGAACGCGGCCCCGATATCCTCAAACTTCGCGACCTGCACCAACAAATGGATGCCGCCGTCCTCAACGCCTACGGCTGGCAAGATATCGCCACCACCTGCGGCTTCGCCCTCGACTACCTCGACGCCGACACCGACGACCTCCCCCCCGAAGCCCAAGACCGCATCGCGATCGGTGACCTCTTCTTCCCCACCCCCGACGAAGCCGCCGCCTTCGACAGCCTGGTGCGCACCGGCAAACGCAAACTCCCCTGGCGCTACCGCTGGCCCGAAACCACCCACGACGAAGTCCTCGCCCGCCTCCTCGACCTCAATCAACAACGCCACTTAGAGGAGGTTCGCGGACACAAAGCAGCGGGCACACTGAACAAGGGGAAAGCCAAAGGCGATCGCACTAAAAAGACATCCCCCAAACCCCAAGCCAACGCCCCCACCATTCCTGGATTGGAAATTCAAGATTGAAACTATCAGCATAGTTTCTTTTATGAAAAGTCTTCCTAACTATCAGCTTCAATGAACACACAAATGACCGCACAAAAGAAAGAGGAGGAGCTAGCCACAAAGAATATATGGGTGTTCACCCTTATATCTCTTTTCTTTGGCGGAATATTAGGGTGTTTATATACTAAAAAATGGCTTTCAGGAATTATTATTTATGCCATTTTCTTTAGCCCAATCATTCTAATAATAGATGCCGGGGCACCTGTCGATGCAGTCCAAGGAGCATGCGTTATCTTGGGATTCATAGCTTCGCTTATTGCATATATAGAAGGTGCTGCGAGCATTCAGGTTGCTCAGAGGCGATATCCACCTAAACCTAAATTAAATATAGAGGAGAAACCTCGCAATAGAAAACCACCCATAAAAGAGACTTTTTCCGATCCCGAGACAAACAGAAATAAAGGCCTAGAGCCTAGAGGATATTGTAAGACAGACGAAAATCTAGAAGTCCGGATATTGAAGGTTATAAATTTGAATGGCGAAATGACTATCGGAGGTATCATGATGGCCACTGAACTATCACTAGAAAACATAGAAGAGGTCGTGGGAAAATTAGCCACACGAGATGTCTTAGGCTTCAGGAATCGTGAATCAGATGGAGCTGTTGTGTATTGGGTCATTGTATGAAATCAAAGTTTTCATTTGGTTCTAATAAACCCCTATTGAGTAAGAGCTATGCCTAATAGAATTCACGGTGCTGAATATCCCGTCGACAGAATCTTCTGTGGAGACTTTATATTTTCGATTCCCTTATATCAAAGACCTTATGCGTGGGAGGTTGAGCAAGCGGAAGCACTGCTAGATGACCTTCTGGGCTTCTTGGGGGATGATTCAGCACCTATCGATGAAGTGAACCCCTATTTTCTGGGAAGTATTGTTCTAATCAAATCGGATGGTCTACCAGAGGCAGAAGTGGTCGATGGCCAACAACGGCTAACGACTTTGACTATTTTATTGGCTGTGCTTCGTGAGGTATTACCTCCCGAATGGGCCAAGACGATCACTGAGCGCCTTTATCAGAAAGGGAATCCGGTCGATATTAATCCTAAAGGCCGAGAAAATCGCTACCGCTTAACGTTGAGGGAGCGAGATGCTGAATTCTTCAAAAACTACGTTCAGATTGAAGGGGGTATGGCAAAGCTGCAAGCTCTGAACAAGGCAGTATTGTCAGATAGCCAAGAACATATTCGCGAAAATGCATTGAAGCTACTTGAGCGGTTAACTGCCATCAGCGAGCAGAAACGATGTCAGCTAACGCAATTTATTTTATACAAGTGCCTACTGGTTGTCGTTTCTACCCCTGATATGGACTCGGCTTACCGCATCTTCTCAGTGCTGAACGATCGCGGTTTAGACCTGTCCCATACTGACATTCTGAAATCAGAAGTGATCGGCAAAATTCCCGAAGCTCAGCAAGAGCAATACAACAAACTGTGGGAAGACACCGAAGAAAAACTGGGGCGAGATACCTTCCGCGATTTGTTCTCACACATTCGGATGATGTATCGCAAAGCCAAATCGCAAGACACCGTACTCAAAGAGATTCGGCAGTACGTCAAACCAACTGAGCATCCCACTCATTTCATTGATGATGTTTTGTACCCGGCAGCCCAGGCCTATGCCGATATTCAGGATTGTGCCTACGAAAGTCATCAACACGCGGAGGCTATCAATACCTGCTTCCGATACCTTAACCGCGTTGACAACGTAGACTGGCTACCCCCGGCGATCTCTTACCTTTCTCGCTACTCCAATCAACCCGCTCAACTGCTGTGGTTTTTCACCCAACTTGATCGTCTGGCATCAGGCCTGATGATTCGTCGAGCCAACATTAATGAACGGATGCGGCGCTATGCCACGTTGCTCACTTGGATTGAAGAAAGCAAAGATCTCCAGAGTCCAGAGTCACCACTCCATCTGACTCAAGAAGAATGCCATGACGTGATTCAACGCCTTAATGGCCCGCTGTATCTGGAGAGCAAAATCCGCCTGTATGTTTTGCTGCGCCTAGATACCCACTTGTCTGGTGGCGAAGCCGTTTATAACTTTCCTCGCATTACCGTCGAACATGTTTTGCCTCAAAACCCTAAGCCTGAGAGTGAATGGCTAGATTGGTTTGACGACGAGGAAAGCCGCCAAGGCTATGTGCACCGTTTAGGCAATTTAGTGTTGCTATCCCGCTATAAAAACAGCAGCGCTAGTAACTACGACTTTGAAACTAAGAAGCAAAAATACTTCGGCGGTAAAGACGGTGTGTCGCCTTTCGTCATCACGACCCAAGTGCTCAAGGAAACCGAGTGGACGCCTGATGTGGTTGAGCGACGTCAAAAAGACTTGATTGGTTGCCTCACCAAACTTTGGCGGCTAGATGAACCCGCTCCGGTGATGGCACTGCAAGCCTAACGCTCGGCTTCGTGACCAAGATGTAAACGCTAGATTTTAAGCACAGCCAGCTTCCTTAGCCCCCGACCATGAACACCAAACTCGTAGAATCCCTCGTCGAAGCGGTGCAGTCCTTACCCCCAGAAGACTACGCCCTCTTTCAAACCACCCTCGGCGATCGCATGGTGCGCCAAACCCCTGGCGTAGCAGGCGGCCTCGCCTGCATCCGCCATACCCGCATCGCGGTGTGGACGCTCATCTCCCTGCAAAAACAGGGAGCCGATGATGCTGAACTGCTCCACAACTTCCCCGGCCTTACCCCGCTGGATTTGGTTGCCGCCCGCGCCTACTACGCTGCTCATCCTGACGAGATTGATCAAGAGATTGCTGACTACACCGACGAGGACGGTGGGCATGGCTAGGTTCTATTCCAACGAAAATCTGCCCATCGACCTGGTCAACGCTCTACGCGAACTCGACCATGACGTGCTCACCTCCTATGAAGCGGGACAAGCCAACCAGCAAATTCCTGACGCCGATGTCTTGACCTATGCCACCACCAACCGCCGCATTGTCATCACCCTTAACCGCAAAGACTTCATTGCCCTCCACCAGAGCGGCATTCAACACAGCGGCATCATCATCTGCAAAGAAGACCGCGATTACGTGGGGCAAGCCCAAACCCTGCACGACCAGCTTTTGACGTCCGAGACCGCATTAAGCGATCGCCTCTTGCGGGTGCAAAAGCAAAATCGCTCTCAAGCCCACCAACAAATTTTCGTCATCCGGGAATACTCCCGATAGCACCCTCTGCCATCGCGCCCTCTCCATGAGATCTTGCTATGACTACGTCCGCTGACATTCGCGCTACCCTCGTCGAGGCCCTCAATATCGACCTCGTCGGCCCCGTCCCCAACGACCCCACCCACGCCGACGAAGTGCTCAACCAGGCCCCTTCTAAGTGGTATCTCAGCGGCTTTTTGGCTCCCTTTGGCGCACCGCCCGATCTCCGCTCCGATGACGATAGCGACGACGACCTGCCCGAAGAAGTCACCCAAACCGACACCAGCGAAGACAGCCAGACGCCCGATAAACCCGCCGCCCGCAAGGCCCTCTTCCCCTCCTCCATGGGGCTGAGCTTTCTCGTTGCCGCCGCCACCCAGACCGTCGAAGCGACGGTCACCTGGGGCGACTATCTGCCCATCGAACCCAGCCTCGAAGCCGCCTTTGAAGACGATCCAAAAGAGCGACGCAAGCGGAAAAAGAAACCCGAAAATTGGCAGCGCGTACCTCAGCGCGTCGTCCTCCCCGTCACGATTGAAGCGAGCCCAGAACGCTACGCCATTGATATTCCGGGTGGCAGCGGTCTCCAACTGGTCGTGACCTGCCGCCCCGTCTGCGGCGATCAGTTTCCCCACGGCACCCAATCGGTCTCCATCTTTTTGGTGAACTATCGGCAGGCCACTAAAGGCGATCGCGACGCCACCTTTGCCTTCCAAACGCACCTCTGCCTCAAATGCGCCGACGGGTTCGTCCCCCGTTCCGATCCGCGTGGCTACAACACGACCGACCCAGACGAGGCGATCGCCGCCCTGCAATATCGCGAAGATTACGAATTTGCGGTAGGTCACAATGTGTCGGCGATCGCCAACGGCGTTGAAGGCGATCGCTGCAACGAGGTCTGTACCACCTGGATACCCACCGCCGAAGTGCCTCGCGTGGCCCCCACCCCTCTCCCTCATGTGAAGCTGGGCATGGAAGCGCTCGCCGCCGCCCCCGACTACATGACTGTGCGCGGCATGATTGGCCCCCTGGTCACCCAATATCGCGCCTGGATTGAGACCCAACGAACAGTGGCGATTCACCCTCAGGAAGCCGCTGACGTTGCCAAACATTTGATGGATCAGGCCAGTTGCGCCTGCGATCGCATTGAGGCGGGACTGAAATCCCTCGAAGATCCCCAGGTTTTGGAAGCTTTCAAGCTGATGAACCGCGTGATTGCGATCGGGCGACGGCGGCAGCTCAGTCAAGAGTTGGGGCAACCACCAGAGAGCTTTGAGCCCCCCGCGTGGCGTCCCTTCCAACTCGCCTTCATTTTGCTCAACCTAGTGGGCATTGCAGAACCGGAGGCGAGCGATCGAGAAACTGTAGACCTGCTCTTCTTCCCCACCGGGGGCGGTAAAACCGAAGCCTATCTGGGGCTTGCCGCGTTTGCCCTCGTCCTGCGACGGCTCCACCATCCCGGTATCCAAGCGGCTGGAGTCAGCGTCCTCATGCGCTACACCCTGCGCCTGCTCACCCTCGACCAGCTAGAGCGAGCTTCGCGCCTGATCTGTGCCCTGGAACTGGAGCGCCAAAAAGCCCCCGATAAGCTGGGCACCTGGCCCTTTGAGATTGGTCTGTGGGTCGGCCAAAGCGCCACCCCCAACCGCATGGGCAAACGGGGCGACAAAGACGACTATGCCGCGCGATCGCGCACCCTCGCTTTCAAAACTGACAGCAAGAGCCAACCCTCGCCGATTCCCCTGGAAAAATGTCCCTGGTGTGGCGAGAAATTCACCACCAACTCCTTTCAACTGCTCCCCAACGAAGACACGCCGACCAACCTGAAGGTTATGTGCGTCAATCGCGGTTGTGACTTCCGTAGCCGCAATCCCCTGCCCATCCTGGCAGTCGATGAACCGATTTATCGGCGTCTGCCCTGCTTCGTCATCGCTACCGTCGATAAGTTTGCGGGCCTGCCCTGGGTCGGCCAAACGGGTAACCTCTTTGGCCGCGTCACCCACTATCAGGACAAAGAAGGCTTCTATGGTCCCGGTGATGCCACTAAAGCCGGACGCACCCTCGACGGCTTTCTGCCCCCTCCCGACCTGATCATTCAAGACGAGCTGCACCTAATTTCGGGACCGCTGGGCACGATGGTGGGGCTGTATGAGACGGCGATCGATGCCCTGTGCAGTCATGATGGGGAGAACGGTAAATCTATCCGTCCCAAAGTCATCGCTTCCACGGCCACCGTCCGCCGCGCCCAAAACCAAATTCAGGCCCTCTTTGGTCGCAGCCAGGTCGATATCTTTCCGCCCCCTGGCCCCGATCGCCATGACTCCTTCTTTGCCAAAACCGATTTCGAGTCACCAGGCCGCTTATATCTTGGGGTTGCAGCCCAAGGCCGCAGCCTCAAGGTAGTGCTCCTGAAGACTTACCTACCCTTGCTAGCTGCCGCGCAGAAGCAATGGGACATTGCAAGAGAGCAGAAACTCAAGCCCAATCCGGCTGATCCGTATATGACGCTGATGGGGTACTTCAACTCGCTGCGCGAACTGGGCGGGAGTCGCCGCATCGTGGAAGACGAAGTTAATTCTCGCTTGACGCGGTACCACGAACACCTGCGAGAGGGCGAGCTGACCGGCCCATTCCACGGGCGCAAAATCGACGAAGAACCCGAAGAACTGACCTCGCGTGTCGGCACCGACAAGATTGCCAACACCAAACGCCGCCTCGCCCTACCCTTCAGCGATAAAGAACGTGTCGATGTCGCCCTGGCTACGAATATGATCTCCGTCGGTCTCGACATTGTGCGATTGGGCCTGATGGTAGTGCTGGGACAACCCAAGACTGCCGCCGAATACATCCAGTCCACCAGCCGGGTGGGACGAGATCCCAGCCGCCCGGGTTTGGTGGTGACCCTGATGAATATTCATCGGCCCCGCGATCGCTCCCACTACGAATGCTTCCAGAGCTGGCACAACAGCTTTTACCGCGCGGTCGAAGCCACCAGCGTCACCCCCTTCTCGCCCCGCGCCCTTGATCGCGGCCTCGCTGGGGTTACCGTCGCCCTCGCTCGCCTCGGTGTGCAGGAGATGACCTCACCCATGGGTGCATCCAACATTACCGACCAGCGCGCTGCTGTCGAAGCGATGGTGGAAACCATTGCTCGTCGAGCGGAGGGGCACAGCCCGGACTTAGATGCCGAAACCTCTAATGCGCTGAGGGTGAGTGTTCGTGCCCAAGTCATTGACCTTCTCGACAACTGGGAACGCATTTACCAACGCAATCAGCGCCTGCAGTACCAGAAAGAAACAGACCTGGCCGCGCCCCTGCTGGTCGATCCTTTTGATCCAGCGGCTGACCAAAAGCCCCAGGATGAGCAGAAGTTCAAGACCCAGCGCAGTATGCGCGATGTGGAAGCCACCGTCAATCTGTGGATTCGTGACCCGTTCAGCTTGGAAGATGTAGAGGCCGGAACCTAATGGCAAAGTCTAAAAAGTCCCAACGCAAGCCTAACGGCGAACTGCGTCAAAGCCAGTTATTGACCACTTTTGGCCCCGGTGCCATGGTGGATTTGCCACAGCGATCGGTCATCATCTCCGGTCTCACCTTTTGGAAGGGTGACAGACAGTACATTCGAGAAGAGCGTCTCGCCTACAAAGTTGCCAAAAGTCTCCAGGACAAAATTCCCGAAGGCCAGGAAATTCAGCTTTATACGCCGCCTCGACAATCAAACGATCCGAAGGAGGGGCATACCGGCATTGATGCATTTGTCTTTCCCATCTGGTTTCTCGCCCAAGTGGAGCGCACCTTTGAGCGTGAGGGCAAAGTATATCGTACCCGTCCCTTAGTTCCCTGGGGCGCGGTTAAGGGCGGCCTCCGAGTTGAAGGCCAACGAGTTGCCGCAGTTCCTGTCCGCTTTGTGCAAGCCTGCACCAATGGGCACTTAAGCGACATCAATTGGGTGGCCTTTGCCCATGATGACTTTGACACTAAGTGTCGCGGTCAACTCTGGCTGGATGAAGCGGGATCCGGCAACGACTTCGAGGAAATCTTCGTGCGTTGCGAGCAGTGCGGTCAGCGCCGCCCACTATCCCAGGCGAAAGTGCCCAACTCCAAAGTTCTGGGAGCCTGTAGTGGCCACCGTCCCTGGTTAGGCCCGAGGGGGCACGAGCCCTGTCGCCGCAGCAAAATCTCTGCCGATACCGGCGAGCGAATTGAAACCGATCAGCCAGAATACAATCGCCTGCTGGTGCGATCGGCCAGCAACGCCTACTTCAGCCAGATTCTCAGCGT
>NZ_JACSWC010000273.1 GCF_016888165.1 Halomicronema sp. CCY15110
ATTCCTAGCGCAATTCACTGAAATGCTTTACATGCAAAGGTTACAAGGATTTTGAAGGCTAATTCACAACAGCTCTAATAAGTGAGCGCTCGGATAGCAAACTTAGGCAAGGCCAGCATCCGCCGCCAGCGCCACGGCTCTTGATAAAGCCGATAGAGCCATTCCAGATGGTTATTGCAGAAGAAGGCCGGAGCCCGGTCTTTATTACCGGCCCAAATGTCAAAGCTGCCGCCGACCCCAATCCAAATCGCCTGGGGACACAGCGATCGCCGTTCGGCAATCCAAAATTCCTGTCGGGGCACTCCCAACGCGACCAAAATTACCGTGGGCTGCAACGCTTTTAATTGCGCTTCCAACGCGGGCAAATCATCGGGTTGAAAATAGCCGTCTTGCACGCCCACGATATTGATCCCAGGTTGACGCGATCGCCAGCTTTGCGCGGCAGTTTCCGCCACCCCAGGAGCCGCTCCGAGGAAGAAAACTGCATGGTCAGGAGTCAGCTTTTGCAACAGCGACTCCGCCAACTCAATGCCAGGGCACCGCTGGATGCGTTGACCCTTGAGGCGAAAGTACAACACGATGCCAGCGCCGTCGGGAATGGCTAAATCGGCTTGACACAGCACTGCCTTCAACTCTGGATGCTGGTCGGCCTGCATGGCCATTTCCGCATTGAGCGTCACCACATGTGCGCCCAAGCCCTGCTGGTGGCGCATGAGTAGCCAATCTTCGTAATGCGCTCCCCAGTGAATGGGGAGACCCATGACTGATAATGTTTGCAGCTCGCCCATGATGCTCTACTAAAGGGATCAATGAGGGATGACGGACAAAGGGAGCGATCACGACTCGCGCTTGATGAACGCGTCTGCAGCCGAATCTCTCCTCACCGGTCAATCCGAGCATGAATTGTACAGCACCAGAGCCCAAGCCGGTTTTCCCAAGCTCAGGAAACCTCGTGGATGCGGAAATTTCGGTATAGAACCGAGCCGGTGACCGAGCGCATTCTCACCCTGTGGGAAGTAGAAACAGCCGCTTAAGCCCTGTCCCGGTTCGCAGCTGACTGTGGGGTTGCCATTCCGGAAAAAGTCGGGATCGTAGACTTGCCGCGACGATTTTCGCAATCCCAAACCTAGCCGATGAACGCCTGCCTGCCTCAACGACTTCATTACAAAGACTGACTCCAGCCTAATAATCCAGTTCTTCTTCGTACTCGGTAACTTTTTTCTTCTGAGGAATATTGACCGGAGGCGCTTTGTAAGGCTCTGGTTCGTCGTCGGTCCAGACATCTCCCGTCACATCCTTCGCGTCAGTCTCGTAGTTCATTGGAGGAGGACTCACGGGCTGATTAGGCCAGTTGCCGGATTCATTAAGCGGCGCTTCGTTGTAGGCCATTTTGGCTCGGCGTTGGGGCATGGGCTCCGCCGAGATGGGTTCCGGTTCGCCCCAGTCATCTTCTGTCCAACGCTCTTCAACGACGGGGGTGCGAGTTTGTTGCATCGGTTCAACAGGCGTTTGGATGCCCGACGGCAGTTGATTCGCCGTCGAAACGGGCATGATGTACTCGCTTTCATCATCGCGCTCCCAAGGGGCGCGACCAATGCCCAGCCGCTCTAAAATGCCAACGCTGAGCTGTACCAGCTTTTCCTCTGCCCCTTCAAACACGATGAGCCGTTCGGGGCCACTGCTGACGATTTCATCGACGGGCAACTCGTAGGTGCTGATCACTTGATCGGGAATTTTGGGGAGGCCAAAGGAGGCGATGATAATCGATTCCAGCTTGCCAGTGACCACATCAAACTTGAGATCCCGCAGCTTGCCCAGCATCTCTCCCGATTCGGTAATGACCTCAGAATTAATCATGGTGCTGTAGGGCGTGAGGTTGAGGTCATCCTCCAGCACGTCGTCATCATCCACCAAAATCACGTCGCCCACCTGGCGAACGCTGCTGAGCTGCATCGTGTGCTCAGTGCCGGACATGACTCCAGGTAGCAGTTGCTCTCGCAGCCCCACGGCGACCACTTCGCAGCGATCGACGTCAACCCACAGCTGACTGACAAACCCTAAGCTTTTCCCCGTCGTTCTGGTGACAACTTGCGTGCCCAAAAAGTCGGAGCGCTGACGGAACTGGTCATAGGATGGGGTCATAGCCGGAGCCTGATTAAAACTTGATAATCAACACGTGAACCGCAGTTCGGTTTAAAGAATGATTCTACAGGAGGACTCTGATCTTAACAGATCTACATGGAGGCACTCTGTGGTTCCAAGCTGATGCCCAGGACTTGGGTGTAAGCGCCGCGGGCTTGGGTCACGCCAATAGTGCGCTGGGCAGCTTCAATCATGGGTCGCCGCAAACTCACCACAATGAACTGGGCCTGTTGAGCTTGTTGTTTAATCATTTTAGACAGTCGCTCCACATTCGCACCGTCGAGGAACATATCGACCTCGTCAAAGGCATAAAACGGTGAAGGTCGATAGCGCTGCAAGGCAAAAATGAAGCTCAGGGCCGTGAGGGATTTTTCGCCCCCGGACATCGAGGCCAGACGCCGCACGGGTTTGCCCTTGGGGTGGGCGACCAGATTGAGGCCACCGTTAAAGGGATTGGTGGGATCGTCGAGCTGGAGATAACCATCGCCATCGGAGAGCTGGGCAAAGATTTCGCTGAAGTTCTGATTCACCGCTTCAAAAGCTTCTTGGAAGGCGTGTTGACGCAGGGTGGTGAAGTTTTCGATGCGTAAGAGTAACTCGGTGCGTTCTTCTTGCAGGGTGGTGAGCTTATTAGACAGCTCTTCGAGCCGCTCTTGGGTTTGGTTGTATTCTTCGAGCGCCAGCATGTTAACAGGTTCCAGGGCTTCGAGGCGGCGCTGCAAGGAGCGGATTTGTTTTTTGACGGTTTCCAAGTCAATATCTGACGGAATTTCAGGCAGGGGATTGGGCAGGTCAGCCGCTTGGGTGGCGAGTTCGGTTTCGAGCGCCGCTAATTGTTGCTGGCGCTCTTGGCGCGTTTCGAGGCGTTTTTCGCGCTGCCATTCGAGCTGTTGCTTTTGGGTCTGCTGGTCGCGATATTGGCCTTCAACGCGATCGCGATTCCCTTTTTCTGCCGCCAGCTTGGCATCAAGGGCACTCAGCTGTTGGCGGGTGACCTGCATCGCGGTATTGAGTTCGGTTTGCTGCTGGGCCAGGGTTTGGCGTTGCTGATCTTGCTGCGTTTGCTGCCGTTGGTAATCCGCAATTTGGGTTTGCTGCTGCTGGCTAGTCAGTTGCACCCGCTCCTGCTGAGCCTGAAAATCGCGTAGGCGACGTTCAGCGGCTTGGAGGGTAGCTTGGCGATCGCTCAACTGCTGCTCTAACGCTTGTACTTCACTCTGCGCCTGCTGCCATTCACTGTGGGTTTGGGATTGCTCCAGGGCCGCGAGGGCATCACGCTGGGCTTGCAGCTCGGCCTCCTGCTCTGGCAAGTGGGTCGCGAGTTCGGCCAGGCGACTTTGGGCGGTCGTCAGTTCCGCCTGGTATTGGGCCAGGCGCGTTTCACTCTGCGCCCGTTGTTGTTGCAACTGTCGCAGCTGCTGTTGCACCTGCTGGGTTTGCAGGGCTTGTTCGCGGTGCTGTTGACGCGCTTCGAGCAAGTTGTCGGCAGCCGCTTTCACCGCTGCTTTGGTCGCCTCAATGCGCTGTTCGCAATGGTGGAGGATTTGGTCGATTTCGGTGAGGCGATCGCGCAGGGCGATCGCTTCCTCCGATTCTCCCGCTTCCACCGTGCCGAAATGCAGTCGGCCCCGCTGCCGACTGAGACTGCCCCCAGTCATCGCGCCGCTGGTTTCCAGGAGTTCACCATCGAGCGTGACCATGCGGAATTGCCCCAGATGGCCTCGCGCCGCCTGGAGGGTTTCAAACACAGCCGTACTGCCAAAGACGAATTCAAAGACTCTGCGGTAGCGATCGTCGCAGTCAATCAGGTCAACGGCATAATTCACCAGTCCGTCGGGGCGCTTCCAGTCCGGGATGCGGTTGATTTTGGGCACGCGAATGGCGTTCAGCGGCAGAAACGTGGCGCGACCAGCTCGCCGTTGTTTCAACAACGCAATGCCCTGGGACGCGACTTGGTCGTTTTCGACCACCAAATACCCCAACCGTCCCCCAGCGGCAATTTCTAGGGCCAATTGAAAGCGCGGATCGACACGACCTAGTTGGGCCACCAGACCACCAATGCCAGGCAAACCACTATCGATCAAAATCTGGGTAGCTTGGGTGCCCTGACTTTCTTGCATCGCCTGCGTTTGGGCTTCTAATTTGTCGAGCTCGCGCTGCTTTTGGCGCTGCTCTTGCAAGAGTCGCTGTTGGGTTTCTTGTTGCACCTTCAGTTCTTGTTCGGCATCGGCGACCACTTGAGCCAAGCGCTGAATGTTGGTTTCTGCACTCGCAGCATCGCCCTCGCCAGTCGATGCCGGCGTCTTCTGACCGTCGATCTGCTGGGCCAACTCATGGACGCTAGCGGATAGCTCGGCAATTTGCTGCGTGAGCTGACTGACCCGCTCTTGCAGCCGCACCTGCTCCGATCGCTGGGGCTCCAGCGTGCGTAGTAAATCCTCGATGTGGCGGCGACGCTGGGTTTGTTCTTCGACCCAGGCTTGGGAAGCGCTGGCGATCGCGCTGGTCGCTTCTCGTTTCGCCACCAAGGCCCCTTGGGCAGCCTCCAGGTGACGGGTAAGGGTGACCAGTTCGCCCTGCTGCAAGACCTGAATTTCTTCCGTCAGGCTCGCCAGGGTTTGTTGCTGCTCTTGCAGGTTGATTTGGCTTTGCCGCAGGTTGGCGGCAGTCGTTTGGCTCGCTGTCGTCAATCCCTGCTGCTGCCGCTGGAGCTGTCGCAACTCGGCCTCTTGGGTCGCTAGTTGCGATTGCAGCGCCAAATGTTCATCTTCTCCCAGGGCTTTCACCCGCGCATTTAGCGCCGTGAGTGTTTCGCCGGTGGTCTGCATCGTGGCGTCCAACTCGCGTACCTGCACGCCAAATTTCTGAATCGCTTCGGCATCTTGTTGAATCATCTGGCGCAGGGCATTGACCTGTTGCTGCTGCTGCCGCCAGGTCAACACCGTCTCCCACTCATTGCGGGTATGGAGTTCGGCCTTCAACTTCTGATACTTTTCGGCTTTGAGGCGATCTTGGGCGAGGCGATCGCGCTGGGTCACCAATTCCTGTTCCACCATGCGAAAGCGCTCTTCGCGCTCCCTTACCACTTCCAGCTTTTCCATCGCTTGGGTGATCTTGCGATCGAAAGAGGCCACCCCCGCCAATTCATCAATAATTTCGCGACGTTCGCGCGAGTTCATGGAAATAATGCTGGTCACGTCCCCCTGCAACACCACGTTGTAGCCCTCGGGATAAACGTGAAATCGCTGCAATTGCTCATGCAACTCAGTCAGCGTACAAGGATCGCCGTTGATGTAGTAGTTGGAGGTGTAAGTACCCTGGCTAGTCACCCGCAGGCGGCGTGTCACCGTCCACTCTCGATGCGTCGGCAGAGGCACCACCTTATGATCGTTCTCAGCCCCGCCCTCGGGGGACTCTCCTGCAGTTTCAGTCTCTGTTGACGGGGTGGCTTCCACCTCAATCGCGCCCTCGGTATCCGCTTCTACCTTGGGAGTGCTGCGGTCGATGATCAGATCAGGCGCAACATCGGTGATGTCAAACGTTACCGTAACCGTCGCTTCTGCGGTCGATCGCCGTCCAATATGAGTTTGATTCACCAGGTCGGGTAAGCGATCGGCCCGCATCCCGCGAGAACTTGCTAGCCCCAACGCGAACAACAGCGCATCCAGAATATTCGACTTGCCAGAACCATTGGGACCAGAGATCACCGTGAACCCTGGCAACAGCGGCACCGCTGTCGTGCCACCGAACGACTTGAAATGAGACAGTTCTACGCGCTTAATATGCACTGGCCAGAGCTTGAGCGGTTAAAACAAATGTACTTAAACTGCGGACGAATGACAAGACATTGACAGAGAATCAACCTGAATCGACCTGAATTGAGCAAATCTTACGGATGGACGGGACGCTTGACGCCGTCCTTAAACTCTTTGCAACCTCACAACTGACTAAGCCGATTGAAAATTGTAACCACTATATATGGCGTTGTCAGCAAAAATGCCCGCACATTACACATATATTTAGCGAAACCCTCAGGCGGCGGCCGGCGATCTGGATGAATGACGCCTTAGTGTACTGACAGAACCTGGGAAATGCCACTGTATTTTGGCTTGGGCGTCTTAAGCCTATGCGCACGGCAAGAAAATACCAGCTGGCGGGCAAGTCCTGTCGTCTACCTGGACAGTGTGGATGGTTCTGGGAATCTATGCTTTGGTCGACACCTTTTCGGACATCTACCGTCCAAGAGCTTAAACGCATTGGCCCAGTTCTTGCTGCCCTAACGGGTTGGTGGCATCAGCGCCCAGCCTGGACAGGGTTCATCCTTGCCGCCATGGCGCGACTGGTAATGCCCCCCACAGGAGGATTCACCCATGACAAATCATCAGCACTATGGCTTGTGGCTAGCCGGGATGGTTGGCGCGATCGCGGCGGTGGGCGCGGGGGCGAGAGCGATCGCCGCCAGTCCGCGCCTGACTGATCTGCCTGATCTGCCTAATGTGGGAGCCCCGGCGGCAGTGGCTGAGGTAGGTAGTGCTTTGTCCACCGACCAACGGGCCGAAATCTTAACGCTCCATAATGCGGCCCGCGCGGCAGTGGGTGTTGAGCCACTGATGTGGTCGGCAGCACTGGCTAGCGATGCTCAAGCTTGGGCTGATTACCTAGCCGCTAACGATCGCTTTGAGCACGATTCCTCTATTCGGGGGCAGCAGGGCGAAAACCTGGCCGCTAGCTTGGGCTATGCCAATCCCATTGATATCGGCGTGAGCAGCTGGATTGATGAACGCAACTATAATTACGTCCCCGGCGTGACCTTATCTGAGGCCATGTCTCGGGCGACCGGTGTCATTGGGCATTACACCCAGATCGTTTGGCGTGATACGACCCAACTCGGCTGCGGTCTGGCGACGAGCCGCGATGGCATGAGCAAGCTGGTGTGTCGTTACAATCCACCTGGTAATAACCTGCGGCAAGTGCCTTATTAAGCGATCGAGATCGCGGTCTGGCAACCTCAACCGGCCTTGCCTCTGGAACCTCTTGGAACTTCCCGCCATATCTGATGTTCAGGTGAATTGGGGTGGACTGATCGTCCCATCAGTTAGGTAATCTCGCTGGGGTAGGAGGCGTTACCATTCTGCGAGACAGACTTTGTACTCGCGTCATCAAACTTTTGCTGGTCAAAGTGATAAACCGTGCGAATGGGATAAGGGATGCTGTATCCGGCGCGATCGCAAGCAGCTTTCAGGGCCATGATGACCTGGGTGCGGGTGCGACGAATGACCAATTGGGTGGGGCGAGTCCAGTAGCGCACAACGAAGTTGATCGAGCTATCGGCAAACTCGGTAATGTCGACTTCGATCGCGGGGTCAACTAGCACCTCGGTCACCGTTGCGGCTGCCCTTTGCAATACCTCACGAGCCTTGGGCAGGGAGGTATTGTAGTCCAGGCCGATCACCAAATCCGTGCGGCGCTTCGAGTCTTCCGTCAGCACCTCAATGGGATTGGTGAACACCAGTGAATTGGGAATGACGATATTTTCGTTTTGATAAGTGCGGATTTTAGTGGCGCGAATGTTGATGTCGTCAACGGTGCCTTCGTAGTCGCTGACGATAATCTGATCGCCCACCTGAAAGGGCTGATTCAGCAGCAGCAAAATGCCTGCCAAGAAGTTTTTGAAAATGTCTTGAAACGCAAAACCAACGGCAACTGAGCTGAGTCCCAAGAGAGCAATGATGTCGCCCAGCCCCAGATCAGGAAACAGCAAAATGCAAACCAGCAAGATACCGCTAATCCAAATGCCGACGCTGGCGGCCTGCACGGCAAGCAGTTGGAGGGAAAAGTTATCGGTGCACCGCTCTGCCACCATGCGAGTTAATCGCCTAGCGGGTCTGACCAGGTAAGGCGTTAGGCAAATGATGACGATCGCAAGGAAAAGAGCTGGCAAAAACTCGATCGCCCCACTCACCAAATCCAGCAGACTGGTTTGAATCGTTTCTAACAGTACAGACATTGAGTAAAGGGTGCAAAACAATTGAGGAATGTCATTACTTTTATCCGTTCATCAAGGTGAAATGCATCTATCTGCGGTTAGGCATCTATCTACGGTTAGGAAAGTGGCTACAGGAGCGCTCGCAGTTTCCGGGATGTTGCTGATATGGGGGCGACTGGCGATCGCCCGATGGCGGCCCCGAAATGTTTCGTCCGAGGCGCAAAGTTCTTAGAATAGAGGGCGACCCGGAACCCTGGATGCCACTGTGACCGTTACGCCATTACCCACAACTGCGGACCCAATTGATTTACTGACTGAGGCGATCGCCTCCCTGGACTTGCCCGCCGACTGGGTGGGTATCCGGGCCACGCGGGAAGAAAGTGTGGTGCGATCGCAGCGTGACGGCAAGCCCGAGGCCAATCGGCGATCGCTGCAGCAGGGCGCGATGGTCGAGGTGCTAGTGAACGGGCAGATGGGCTACGCTGCCACCAATCGCCTCACCGTCGCCGGATTACGGCAAGCGGCCACGCTCGCCTGTCAGCAGGCCCAAGCAGCCGCCCCCTGGCGCATCCATGCCTTTTCCCCCGAGATTCGCCCCAAGGTGCTGGGCATCTACCAGACCTTCGCCGAAAAGCCCTTGAAGACGCTGACTACGGGCCATGCCCATGAGCTGCTGTCGCGCCTCTGTCAGGGCCTCAAAGTTTCCGACCTGATTGTGCAGGCCAGCGCCAGCCTCAGCGCCAAAGAAATCGACACCTGGCTGGTCAGCACCAGCGGCACCCAAGTCCATCAAAAGTTCTCTTTCTTTACCCCCAGCTTTAGCGCTACGGCTCAGGAGGGCGCGATCGTGCAGACCCGTACCAACAATGGTCGCGGCCATGCCTACCAGGCCGGCTGGGAATTTTTCGACGTGGGGGATGAGCTGTGGGCGTCGGTGCAGCGCATTGGCGAGCAGGCGGTGGAACTGCTGACCGCACCGGAATGTCCCGACCTGACGACGACGCTAGTGTTGGCCCCCGACCAGATGATGCTACAAATCCACGAGAGCATCGGCCATCCCCTGGAGCTCGATCGCATTTTGGGCGATGAGCGCAACTATGCGGGGGGCAGCTTTGTGCAGCCGGAGGATTTCGGCCAGTTGCAATACGGTTCCGACCAGCTCAACGTCACCTTTGACCCGACGGTGGAGCAGGAATTTGCCAGCTACGCCTTTGACGACACCGGGGCGGTCGCCGAACGGCAATACCTGATTCGCCATGGGGTGTTGCAGCGGGGCCTGGGTAGCCACGAAAGTCAGGCGCGGCTGGGGGTGCCCGGTGTGGCCTGTGCCCGCGCCACGAACTGGGATCGTCCACCGATTGACCGCATGGCAAATATCAATGTGGAACCGGGCGATCGCCCCTTCGGCCAAATCATCGGCTCCCTGGAAGATGGCGTGTATATGGAAGCCAACCGCTCCTGGTCCATCGACGATCAGCGGTTCAAGTTTCAGTTTGGCTGTGAGTACGCCAAGCGCATCCGTAATGGGGCACTGGCGGAAACGGTGCGCAACCCCAACTATCGGGCCACCACGCCGCAATTTTGGCGGAGTCTGTCGCAGGTGGGCGATCGCAGCACCTGGCAGGTGTTTGGCACCCCGTTTTGCGGCAAAGGGGAACCCAACCAGATTATTCGGGTGGGGCATGGCGCGCCCGTGTGCGCCTTCAATGACATTGAAGTGTTTGGAGGAGCGGGCTAATGCAAACTTGGGAAAACACGTTCAATCAACTCATGGATGCGCTGATGCCGCAACTGGTTGAGGGCGAAGCGGTGACGGTGACTTTGGTGGCGGAGGAGAGCGAATTCACCCGATTTAACCAGGCCAAGGTGCGCCAGACTGGCAGCATTGAAAACGGCTCCATGTCGGTGACACTGCTGGCGGATGGGCGATCGACCACCGAGTCCATCACCTTTACTGGCGAAAAAGCAGCGGATTGGCCCTTGCTCATGACGGCCCTGCACACCCTGCGGGACGAACTGCCTCAACTGCCCGAAGATCCCTACATCGTGCTGCCGGCAGGCGATGACCACAGCCGCGAAGTGTACGACGGGGAACTGCTGGAGATGGCGGCGATCGCCCCCACTCTATTACCGAAAATGGCGGGGCTGGACGCGGTGGGCCTCTATGCCGGGGGGCGCTGTGTGCGGGCCTATGCCGACTCCGCTGGTCAACGTCACTGGTTTGCTACTGCCACCTTCACCCTCGACTATTCCTTGTTCACCGAGTCGGGGCAGGCGGTCAAGGGCACCTACGCCGGACGCACCTGGGACGATGCCGCCTACACGGAGAATCTTGCCGCCGCCCAAACCCTGCTAGGGCAAATGGCCCAACCGCCCAAACAGCTGGAACGGGGCCAATACCGCACCTACTTTGCCCCCGCCGCCGTCGCCGACCTGATGAGCATGCTCTCTTGGGGCGGCATTGGGGAGGCCTCGATTCGCCGGGGCGGCAGTGCCCTCGGGCCGTTACAGCGGGGCGAAAAAACCCTGTCGGACAAGCTGCACCTGTTGGAAGACTTTTCTCAGGGACAGGTGCCCCGCTTTAACCAATATGGGGAACTCGCGCCCCTAACCATGCCCCTGATCGACGGGGGCCAGTTGCAAAACACCCTGGTCAGTGCCCGCACCGCGAAGGAATACGGCATTCCCTCCACCTTTGCGGAAGGGGGCGAATATTTGCGATCGCCCACCCTAACCCCCGGCACCCTGGCCGAATCTGACATCCTCGCGGCACTGGATACGGGGCTGTATGTGTCGAACCTGCACTATCTGAACTGGAGCGATCGCCCCAACGGTCGCATTACTGGCATGACCCGTTACGCCTGCTTCTGGGTGGAAAATGGCAAAATCATTGCCCCCATTGAGGATCTGCGATTTGACGAAAGCCTTTACAACTTTTGGGGGGCTAACTTGATCGACCTGACCCAGGAAACCCAATTCATTCCCGAAGTGGGCAGCTACGGCTTCCGCGATCTCGGCGGCACCCTCGTTCCGGGGATGCTGGTCAACAACTTTGCTTACACCCTCTAGTGCTCTGTTCTCGCCCAAGGCAGAAGGCAGAATTGGCAGTCCGGCGCAATCTAGTACCGCTCGGCGTAAATTTACTACCCATTAGCCCTCACCCTAAATCCCTCTCCCAAGCTTGGCTACTAAGTACACATAAATCCCTCCTGGGCTAGTGACCATCCCTGAAAGATGGCCTCAAATTTCCTGAGCCC
>NZ_JACSWC010000274.1 GCF_016888165.1 Halomicronema sp. CCY15110
TAGGATTCTCCATCTCGATGACCCCATGTTTTCTGGCAGCATCCTACTACAACATGACTTGTGTGTACTTAGTAGCCACGGGTGGAGAAGGGGTTGGGGGATGAGGTCAAAACTCTCTCATCCTCCCTCCGCAACGCCGAAAAGCCCATCACGCCGTTTAACTGGGAAATTGAGTTTCCAGAGGTGTTTGATCGGGAGAATCCGGGGTTTGATGCGAT
>NZ_JACSWC010000275.1 GCF_016888165.1 Halomicronema sp. CCY15110
AAAGAGGCGATGCCGCGATGGCAAAACTCTGTGAACCTGGAATCAGATTGAGATTGATTCAAGTTTATGTCCTCTCCCTTGCCCACTTGTCCAGCGTGTCACTCCTCGAACGTCGTCAAAAATGGCAGCATCCACAACGGCAAGCAGAATCACAAATGTAAAAACTGCGGACGCCAGTTTGTGCAAGACCCGCAAAACAAAATCATCGATGAGGCCACCCAGTGCTTAATCGACAAACTCTTGTTGGAGAAGATTCCCTTAGCCGGGATTGCTCGTGTAGCAGAGGTTTCAGAAGTCTGGCTGCAGCAATACGTCAACACCAAATATCAGCAGGTCGAACGTCAAGTGAGGGTCAGCCCTCAAAAAAAGGGCTTAACAGTGGAATGTGATGAGGTCTGGTCGTTTGTGGGCAACAAAGGGAATAAGCAATGGATTTGGCTCGCCATCAATCGAGATACCCGTGAGATTGTGGGGATGCATGTCGGTGATCGCTCTGGGAAAGGTGCTCAAGCCCTATGGGATTCTTTGTCACCAGTCTATCGTCAGTGCGCCGTCTGTTACAGCGACTTTTGGCAAGCTTATGAGACTGTCCTGCCGTCCAAACGTCACCATGCTGTCGGCAAAGACAGCGGCCAGACTAACCACATTGAGCGGTTTAACTGCACCTTATGGCAGCGCGTATCAAGGCTGGTACGAAAGACGTTATCGTTTTCCAAGAAGCTCGACAATCATATTGGTGCGATCTGGTATTTCATCCACCATTACAACGCGTCCTTACTTCTTTAGGACTACCCTCGTAGGCATAGCCTTGTCCCATTGAGTGATCGCTCTTGGCCCGGTGGGTCTCATCGGTGTTGTAGCCAACGTGATAAGTGGGTTCGACACCACCAGCGCCATAGCCTTCACTCCGGTTCGCCCGTCCCACTTCATCCGCGTTGTAGCCAATCTCGCGCTTGTAGGTTGCCATCGGGGAGACAGCAAACAGATGGCGAACGATCGCGTCAATCACCTCCCCCTTAAAGCGCAACGTGCAGGTACGGGCACCCCTGCGGCGTTGGGGCACAATGCCGTTTCGCAGCAGATGCCGATCCAATGTCCAGCCGAGGCGTTGAGCCACATCTTGATAGAGACGCTGGGGCTGGCGACTGCATTCGTAGACTATCCAGCCATCGGCTGAATAGTCCGACATGCGACCACATTGAATGGTCAAGATGTGGTGCTGACGCAGCAGGGGGAAGATGAATCGTTGCACTTTATCAACCGTCTCATCCCATTCGCGACCAACCAGAGATGTGATGACGATTAGATTTTCGAGCGGAAAGCCCCTTTCTTCGTCCGTTTTGCTCAGGTATTTGAGCAGCAGTGCAGTGCTATCTGCGCCCAGGCCGTAGCTGAGGATGGCGGGTTGACCGCTTTTGACTGGGGAAGCTTTGTCAGGTTGCCCGTCAGGAAAGCAGAGCAACCTCAGATCGGTATCGGTAATTGGCTGGAGCTTTTGTGAGGTGTCGCCCACAGATACAACGGTTCTTGGCGATCGTTGCCTGCGGCGAGGGCGACATCCACCTCAATCCCTCGCACAGCTTCCAGATCGAGGATGGGGGGAGCAATGCGAATAGGCATAATAATCGCATCTCCAGAGAATTCCAGAGATGCAGTGCGATAGCAGTATGAGTTCGGCTGATGACTACGAGAGCAGTTTTTCTATTTGCTGCAACAACTTTTCGAGTCGCTGAGATTTTTGGGGATTATTCCAAGCATCCGTCTTGTCAACCTTCCGTAAGGCCGATCTGAACCTTTTCTTCAAGTCTGCTTGCTGGGCCTGTGTGCCAGAGTGATGGGCTTTTTCTTCTGACTGAGTAGCTTGCTTAATTGCCGCTTTGACTTCTGTAAGAGAGAGTTTTTTCTGCGTTGCCTGTTTGAGTAGAGTTTCGCGCCGTTCAGTGTCTTTAACTTTGGCAATCTCGATCGCCTTTGTGTAGTCAATCTGAGACGATCTAATTGCTTCCAAGATTTCGGGTGGTTTCTTGAGTAGCGGTAGTCTGGTGACGACAAAGGATCTCCATGTCAACTGTCCTCGTGCCACAAAAAACGCTTCAATCATCTTAGCCTCTGGATTACCCAAAACGTTTTGGGTAGTTTTCCCCTTGGCTTCATTGTCCATTCTGTAGAGTAACGAAACTAGTTCATCTTGTTCGATTTGAAGCCTATTGCAGAGAATGCTCAGGATGTTATCTACTTCTTCGAGTCTTGAAAAATCCTGCCGCCTATCGTTCTCATCGAACGCTGCTGCGTAGGCTTCCTCATCACTCCAGTTGAAGACCTTGGCAGGAACTTCGGTTATTCCGACTAGGTCACAAGCAGTTAAGCGGCGCAGTCCTGCAACTAGTTCATATTCCCCTCTCTTGTCTGGTCTTGGTCGCACCCAAAGGGCTGTGCGTACTCCATTAGGCTTTAAATCGGTTTCCCCCCATTCTTTCAGCTCTTCCTGGTCATAGTAGTAACGCAGGGGTTTGCCGTTTGGAGTAAACGAAAAGGTTTTATGAACCTTGGTAATGGGAATGATGATTTCAGCTCCGAAAGCTGTCTCCTCAGTTGCTTTATTAGGTTGCTGATCTTGGGAGTCGTCATCTCTTCCGAAAACAAAGCTTTCTAAGTTTGTTGGTGAAGGCTCTTGATATGCCTGCTTAAGGGTTCTTCTAGCCATTGAAAATCTTTAACGCCTCTTTGAACAACGAATCATAAAGTCCAGCAGCTTCTTTCGCTGGCTTACCTGGCATTCCATAAACAGTTGTTGCCTGCCCTGGAGCATCTTTGAAGACCTGGCGATCATAAATAATTGTCTTCATTAAGGGAATGTCAGGGTCTTCTCCCAATGCCTCTCTTGCTTCTCTTAAGAGCACGGTGCCATTTTTGACTTGAGTGAGAAAAATTGCTGCCTTGGGCATGTCTCCTCTCAACTCACGAACCTGACGAATCAACCGGAGAATGTCTCCAGAGCTTCGCAGCTCTACAATCGATTCTCGGCACGGGATGAGTGCGATATGACATCTCGCAAGGATTGCCTTGGTGATTTCATTCGACTTTGCCGGACCATCGACCACAATAAGATCACACTCAGCTGTAAGTTTTTGAAGTTTGTCGAACAGGTCTTCCGGGTCCACAATCGCCTGAGCCGACAATTTGAGTTCGGGATGTGACTCGTTCAGCTCGGCCACCCACTGAGAGCTACTTTGCTGGGCATCGGCGTCTACCAGAATGACCTTCTTTCCTTTACGAGCAAACCGATCTGCTGCATGGACAGCTCCTGTTGATTTACCTACACCACCTTTCTGGTTCACGAAAGCGATAATTTCGGGAAAATTTGCCATGATTTTAAGCAAGATTTTCCTCAATGATATTTCAGGATTCATGCTTTGATGACCATTTACCCAAAACGTTTTGGGTAAATGATGCTTTTACTAAATAAATAAGGTAGACCTTATGAAAATAGTTGGGGTAGCTGACGAGAGTTGAACTCGCTAACGCTGGTTTCAAAAAACAGTCCCTCCAACACTTCGGGTTCGACCACAGTGAAATCCGAAGTGACATCAAACCGATAACCTTCGTGGGCGCTCTCCCCATTGAGCTACGGTTCCAAGATTGGCAGGTCGGTGTCTTTCTGTTAAGCCAGGCTCCCACAGTGGCCTTGGCATGATTTGTAGACGCGCAGCGACTTCTCGCAGAGTTCCCGCAATATTCTCCATTTTAAAGAGACGCTCTGCCGACTGAGCTACAAAGCCAAAAGCGATCAGCGGGACTTGAACTCGCGTCTTCTGGTTGGAAACCAGAAATGTTAGCCACTGCGCACGGATATTCGGGCAACCGTAGATGTGATCGCTTAGGGAGACGAGTCCTGCGCGTTGAGAGGAAAGCAAATTCTTGTAGGACATTCGATAGTGTCGGGATTAGCAGATTTGTGAGAAAGTGTTAGGGAATAAAATGAGGGGTAGAGTGATAAAGCTACATTCCCTAACAAAGCGATGCCCTCCCAATCCCCGACCGACAAGCTTCTCCCCTCCCTCGCTGCCTGGGAACTGACAGATCTGCGCGAACTTCGGGCTGTACTGGGAGGGCTGATCGAAGCGCTGGAAATGCCCCAAAAAAACCCTGAGCCTGAATCAGATGGCGACGGTGGCAGCAGAGACGAACCCCATCAGCGATCGCCACAAGGATCGAGAGGGCACATCGAAGCGAAGTACATTCCCCGTGGCAATAAGCGACATGGGCCATACCTGTACCTGCGCTACTGGCAAGGTGGGAAACTACGGTCGAAGTATTTGGGGAAAGCCCCGCAAGGGTCTTGACTTATGGTGGAGATGTCGATACCAGGATTTGCAGACTGTAGAAAGACGAGTCGATGGCTTCCAGCTTAAATCCGCCTAGCAGCAGGCTGAGCCAGAGTTGAATTAACGGCCAATTAAGAGCCTGCTGGAGATCTAGTAGCGAAATGGGTTGAGGATGCTGGTTAAACCAGGCATGAATTTCAGCGACCCAATCTTCGATTCGTTCTTCATGGGCAACGGCGATCGCGGCTATCTTTTGTTCTGCTAACTCCACCTCATCGAGCATCTTCAGAACGTTTTCTTTAGGCACTTCGCCCACTACCGTTCCTGATGGCTTCTTCGTCTTGCCAGAGGCTGTGCGAGGACGCCGTTGGACAGGAGCCGTCAGGTCTGACAGGTCTACATGCTGTGACTGTCGGACAAAGCCCTGAAGCCAGCCTCCTGGCACGTTTGGGTCTTGAGGGTTGTGGGCATTTTCCCAGTCTTCTAGCAGCCAATCGGCCTTGGCTTGATAGATCTCGGCTAAGCGCTCAAACACCCTGCTCCCCAAAGTCAACTGCTCCTGGACAGACAGTTGAGCCGAAGCAGCTTCAAACTGCTGACAAAGGACTTTTAAGTCAGCGATGGCAGGCGTTTCAGCCGCGTCTTCGAGGGCCAGTTCTAGCTGTTCAGGCTGATGGTTCATGGGCTACCTCTACCATTGCCTTCGGCTTGAGAGGGCAGGGTTCAATGGGACATTCCGTGGGCTCCATGCGAATTTCCGGCTCAAACTTTGTAATCCCGAACTGTTCGCGCAGCATTTTCAGTACCTCCATCAAGTATCCCTGAATCTGCTGATTTCGCATCCCCGCGCAGTGAATCGGCTTCACCTGTAGCACCTGCTGATCGCCTTGCCAGACGGAAACGGCGATCGCGTGAAGCGGGGCATCCTGACGCTTCACGCGATACAGATACAGGTAGGCAACTGGTTTGGATTCTAAGGATATCTCCAGAGTTTGAGGGGCATCGGCCGCTTTCTCCTGCTGGCGAACTTGCTGATACTGACTCCGCCGCGAGGCATTATTATCCCGACGATGACGATAGTGCGATCGCTTGCGGTGGCAACGGCTCTCAACCCAGCAACCGTCGCCCTCTGGACCATTTTGTTGGCGGGCCTCAGCTACGGATAACTGAGCGCATTCCAGACATTTAGGATCAATGCGTCGGGGCACAACATCAACCTCAATATTTAGTGTAAGTTTTAGCGTAAATTCTGAAATAGTGCAAACGCTCTACTGGTAGTCTGACCTTTGGTTACACTACAAATTACACTACATTTCAATCGGCCTTCGCCAACTCATCCCAACGCGTTTTGTGCTAGGGCGTTGATGCAACGTTCCCGAAGGAGAACCGCTTCTCCGCCCGTGTTGCTACCCTTGTTCACTTCCTGCCGCTGCGCTTCATATGGTCTCAGGGCCGAACTGACGATCGAGCGGATCCCTCAGAATCATCCGTTGATGCGAGCGATCGCGCTTCCGAGAGTTCGCATCATGTCAGGAAAAAGCGCGCAGGCTCACTCACGTTAGGCTAATAACCACCCCCACGTCCAAGCCCTATCGAAAAAGCATTTATGGAGAATCTTCCCGCTCTATCTCAGCCGTTGCAACAGTTGCGAGCATGGCTGCCTCCCCTCAAACGAGAAATTTGGATTCTCGCTTTCGGTCAACTGATGCTGTTCATTGGCCAGGGCTTCACGCTGGTCTATGCCTCAATTTACTTCGTGAACGAATTAGGCTTTTCACCGACCCAAGTGGGGCTGGCGCAGGGCAGCATCGGGGTCTCAGGTCTCGTGGGCCGATTTTTTGCTGGCAGTGCTCTCAACTCGCCTCAATTGGGGCGTCGCGGCACGCTACTGTTGTCAGCTATCATCGCCGCTTTGGGTAGCTTCTTCCTAGCCTCTGCCCAGACCTTTGCTGTATTGGTAGCGGGCAATTTACTGTTGGGCTTAGGTATTAGCCTCTATTGGCCCGCAACCTTGACGGTCACCACTGATTTGACGGAGTCAGAACATCTCACTGAAGCTATGGCCCTAGCCCGTCTTGCTGATCATTTGGGCTTGGCGGTAGGCGCGTTGATCGCGGGGCAATATATTGCGGCGGCTGGCAGTTATCCGGTTCTCTTCGTCGGTAAGGGGATACTTTATCTCTTATTTAGCGTCGTCATCTGGTTCACCATTGCTGAAACCCGTCACATAGAAACCCCTTTGACTACTTGGGGCGACTGGGGACAGGCGTTACGCGATCGCGCATTTGCAATCTATCTCCTCGCCAACCTGTTCTTTCCCATCTATGCCGCGCAATCTAGCAGTACCTTGCCGCTTTATCTAGCTAACTTTATGCCGGGGGGCAACACTGAGACTGGATTCTCAGGAGAGTTTATTAGCTACTTTTTTGTTTGGCATGTGGTCCTCAAAATCTGTCTGCAATTACCGCTAACTCGCGTATTCCGCTCGCGATCGCATAGCGGTTTGTTGATCGCTGCCCTGATCGTGTGGTGCTTGGGGTTTGTCATGCTTTGGCTGCCCAATGCCGTTCCCCAAGTGGCGCTGGTGGCTGTTGTGAGCGCAATGGCCTGCTTAGCGATCGCCGATGTCCTGTATGCGCCGTCCGCGTCGGCTTTAGTCGGTGACTTAGCGCCCGCTTCCCTGCGGGGAATTTACTTCTCGCTAGAGTCTCAATGCTGGGCGATCGGCTTTTTGATCGGGCCAAGTCTGGGCGGTTGGGCCTTAGACCATCCCACAGCAGTGGGAGCCAAGCTCTGGCTGTACTTTGTTTTAAGCGCGGCGATTGCTCTGGGGCTACTAATTCTTTTACGACGAGAGATCGGTAGTCAGACACTATCGGCTGAGGACTAAGCCGCAGACCGGATCGCTTGAATCCGCCCATCAACAGTGCGGGAGGGTAGTCAGTTCCTCTGGCGAAGACAACGCCCACATCTACGGTCGTATTGGTGTGAAGTGCACGTGGACCCGGTTGAATGAGAGTGGTTTACTTGTACTATAGCGTGGAACGCTGGTTGCTAGTGGATCCTAGGGGAAGGAAGTAATGAGATGGCAAATCTATTACTCATTGAAAGTCCAGGCAAGGTGAAAAAGCTGGGTCAAATTCTGGGCACTGGCTGGATCATCAAAGCCAGTATGGGCCATGTGCGCGAATTGGCAAACGATGGTGTTGATGCGCTTGGCTTCGATCTGGAGGCAGGTCGTATCGCTTGTCGCTATCAGCCACGTGATGCGCGCTCTAAGAAAGTATTATCAGACCTCAGGCAGGCGGTGAAAAAGGCCGATCGCGTCTATATCGCCACTGACCCAGATCGCGAAGGGGAAACCATTGGCTGGCATCTACAACAGGCATTGCGCCTGAAGCATCCACAGCGGGTCGTCTACAGCGAGATTACCCCGCAAGCTGTCAGAGCTGCGATCGCGCAACCCCGCTCCCTCGATCAAAGCCTGATTGCGGCTGGTCGGGCGCGGGATTGTTTAGACAAGCTCGTGGGCTACACTGGCAGCCGCCATGTTGTTTGGCCATTGAACAATGGGGCCAAGTCGATGGGACGGGTTCAGAGCGCCACCTTGCACTTGCTTTGTGTGCGTGAGCAAGCCATTCAAGCCTTTGTCCCTCAGGATTATTGGAGTGTTTGGGTGAGCTATGGAGAAGGTTTTAAGGCGTTCTACCGCAGTCGCCTGCAACCTCAACGCAAACAGACCAAAGATATCGCGGACGATAAAAAAGCTGAGCCAGAATCGGAGCGGGTCACCGCTCAAGAAAAGGCGAATGAGTTGGTCGCGATCGCGCAGGCGCATCCCCATGCTGTGGTTCGAGTGGAAGGTAAACAAACGACCCAATCGCCACCACCGCCGTTCGTCACCTCAACGCTCCAACAAGCTGCTGGCTCCAAACTCCGCTTCCGCCCCGAGCAGACCATGAAGGTGGCTCAGTCGTTGTACGAAAAGGGCTACATCACCTATATGCGAACCGATTCGGTGAATCTTTCCGCATCCTTCTGTGAGTCGGTTCGCCAATACCTCCAGCAGCATGACCCCAGCAATCTGCCGCAGCAGAAAACGCGCCACCGAGCCGTGAAAGGGGCTCAAGAAGCCCATGAAGCGATTCGACCGACTGATGTGAATCGTCAACCTGATGCACTACAGGGAGAGTTAGACTCGGACTCTGCTCGTCTCTACGAGCTGATCTGGCATCGAGCCATCGCATCTCAATGTGCTCCGGCTCGACTGCGTAAGACGCGCATCGTTACTCAGTCCGGCGAGGCCTACTGGGAAGCGCGGGGTCAGGTGCTTGAATTTGCCGGATACACCCGCTACTGGCACAACATCAGCGCTGATTCAGTGTTGCCTGTACTGACTCAGGGGCAAGTTCTGCAACTCAACCAGGCGCAGGCGGAGCCGAAGCAAACCCAGCCGCCATCGCGCTACAGTGAGCCCAAGTTGGTCAAGCTCATGGAGCAAAAAGGGATTGGTCGGCCTAGCACCTACGCGCCAACTATCAAGACGCTGCGGCAGCGGGAATATGTGCAGGTCGTCAAGGGCAAACTGCAGCCAACGACCTTGGGGCTGGAACTCGATAGTGCATTAGAGAAACTCCTGCCGGATCTGATTCAACCTGAATTTACTGCACAGATGGAGTCCGAGTTGGACACGATCGCCACGGGCAAGCAAGAGTGGCAAGCATACCTGATTGACTGGAATCAAAACTACTTTGCTCCCGCGATCGCTAAAGCTAAGGCTCAGCTTGTGTCCTTACCACCCTTTAGCCCAAAACCACTGGCCTCGGCAGTGAACAATGCCGGACGATCTTCAACCTCTAAGACGACACCGACTCAAGGACGACCGACTAAGACCCAGTGCCCGACTTGCGGCGAGACCATGAATAAGGTTCCGTCTCGTTCCAAGAAAATGAAGGCCAGGCACTTTCTGAAATGCTCGGGGGCAGGCTGCAATACCGTGATGTTTTGGAATGCTAAAGCCAAGCGCTATGAACTGCCTCATGCTCAGCGACAAGCGCTGAATCCAGAGATGTTTGTTGACCGGCCCTGCCCTGTCTGCGGAGCAATGCTGGAGCGCTATTTTTACACCAAAGCGGGGCAGGAGAAAGTGATGCTGCGCTGTTCGATTGTGGCGCATCGTCGCGGCAAGTGTCAGGAGGTTGCGTTTTTCCAAAGTCGCGGGGAGTTTTGGTCACCTAAATTCGGCACCTTGCAACTGCCAGAGTCAACGCTGGCCGGGTCCAAGAAAACCGGTCAAGAGTGATCTCTACCAAACATCCGCTCTTCGATGCTCCGGCATTACCTTGACGACTTACCGCGTCTTTAGAACGGAGAGTCGTCAATTCATACTGCTTCATGTTGCTGCCTAAAACAGCGGGAAATGATGCCTTTTCCCCGACTCTGCCTACAATTACAGCTGTACCGTTTAGCTGTAATTTATCGTGGCGACTCCAACCTCTTATCTACAAACCCTACCGCCAGCGGAGGCCAGTACTTTTATCACCTCTTTGCAGAAAGTCCAGGCGCACCTGCAGCAGGAACTCGCGTGGATGAACCAACAGGTGCAGCAGAAAACAACGCAGTTACAGGGGATTGAAACGCTGTTAGCGGAAGCGTCGATGCTAGGACACCTGGAAACGGCTGCTGGCATAGCCGCCGCTCCCGCTGTCTCGGATGTCCAACCGCCGCCGGAGCCGACAACCGCACCCGCTGCCGCCCCCGTCGCGCCGACTCAGGTTGAGCTGCCAGGGAAAAATGATGTTCCAGTGAATGCGGCTACTAGCCAGACTGTTCCGGCAAAAGAATCCGCTTCCTCTCCTGCTGAGGTCGCCGCTCCACCGGCAACTGCCCCAGGTAAGAAAACCGCTTCTCAGCGATCTGCCAAAGCCAAATCACCGAAGTCATCATCCGCCAAAGCGACGACGAAAAAACTGCCCAGCACGAAGCCTCGCTCAAAAGCTCGCACAACCAGGGCTCAGCCAACGTCACGCGCCCTACTCCGCCCAGAATTTGCTGATACCTCCCTCACCGATGCGGTGACGCAGGTACTCACTCAGGCGGCAGAACCTCTACACCTGGATCAGCTTGTCAGCGAGCTGTATGAAGATGTCTCAGGGGAAGACGTAAAGCGGATTAAGAAAGCTTTGGCCAATGTTCTCTCTGAAGGGAAAAAAACGGGTAAGTGGCGAAATGTGGGCAATGGGGTGTACCAAATCAAGGCATAACCCAGTCGAGTAACTGGTTGCACCACCTCCAAGGTTTTATCTTGTTGCCAATTGCTGAGGCGATCTCTGCGCTGAAATTTCATGGTTATCACCTCTGCCTGATTAGGCCTATCATTGAACTGCTCTCCCCCCTCGTCAGGGTTGATAGCGGCGAGTAGATTTCTTTCTTGAAAATGTCTTCACTCCTCAATTTATGCCGATGGGTCATCATTCCAGATGTGGGAGTTTGGCCGCCGCCGCTACGTGCATCAATGAGAGAAAGTATCGAATCCAATGCCATCGGTGTGCTCAGGATAGACATTTCATGAAAGGGTTAGCTTGATCGGCGGGAAGCGCCGCACTCTGCCGTTGGCAAAGCCTGCCGGAGGCATAGGCGAGTGTCGGGATGAGAAGCCGATTAAGCTAAAGTTGATGCTAAAACTTGCCGTTCAAAGGTGATACGGCCATTTAAGACGACAGGCTCATCGTCCAGATAAACCGAGCAATGGCGCATGGGAACATCCAGGTGACAAGGCGTGGAGCGCTGCCCACCACCGACTGTGTTAGGGCCAGTAGAGAAAAGAAAATTGCCCGCAAATGCTCTTCCATCCTGCCCTTCAGTTTCCCCTTTCCTGTATAGCCCCATCGCTTCCCATTGTCCGTTGTGGCTCAGTCCCCAGCCAATATGGGAAATCGCGTAAACGTCGTCGTCCTGGTACTTGGCCATAAAAGCCTTCATGTAGTCGGCATCAAACTCGCCGGAAATTTCCCGAATGAAGCCATTTTCGACTTGGAGGGTAATCGGGGACTGGATATAGGTGAAAAAGGGAAAGATGATGTCACCGCGATCCAACACGACAGTCCCGCTGGCTCTTCTTTCATTGGGAAATGTGAAAACAAAGACCCCCGGCCATTGATCCCAATGACCCGACTCATCGGCAAAGCCGTACTGGCACATCGCTGGAAACTCGCCCAGGGGCGCATAAAAGTCGGTCCCAGCAGCAGAAGTGACATGCATGACCTTGGCTCGGGCCAAATTTTCCTTGGCTGCGATCGCTCGTTGCTTATCTTCAGCCTGCGGCAGCATCCGCTCCAGAATTTCTGGCGGTTCGAGAATCACCAGCACTCGCGTCCCCGTTGCCCGGCAGCGATGCATTCGACCATCCAAAATAAAGGCGAGATCGATGATCAAATCGGCGGCAGTTAAGAGTGGTAAAACGGCATCGGGGAGGGAGGAACGACTGGGCACCTCCACATAGCTGACCTGTGCTCCCAAAATTTCAGGCTGGCTGATGGCCACGGATTTATAGGGAGTGGAGCCGTCATAGGTGTTTAGCACCACGACGTTCTCGCCCGGTTGCACCCGGCTCAGTGTGAGCACATGCTGCCAAAGCGTCATTAGCTGTGCGGAGGTGAGGCTCATCGTGGTCAGGCTCCTTGGGTAGAGAACAGGGATAAGGGGGGCGCAACTGCTTGCCAGTGCTCTAGGGCGGCATCGACCTGGTGATAGAACAGCTTCGGTTGCTCGATGGGAATCATGTGTCCGGTATTCGGAATACAGACATAGTTTGAATGGGCTAGATGCCGATGCACCGTTGCAACAGCGTTGGGTGGCGTTAAGGTGTCTTGCTCTCCCGCGATGACCCAACAAGGTTGGGATAGCGTTGCGAGATGACGACAGACATCGAAGCCCATCACCGCCGCCATCGCATGTTTCAGGGCGGTCTGGTTAGCCGCTGCCCGCTGGTGGATGAACTGGGCAATATATGCGGGATTTTGCTCAATGAAGCGACTCGAAAAGATCGATTGACTTGCCAGTTTGGCGGTCTCTAAAGCGCCCAAGCGATCCAATGTCGCCAGGCGCTGCTGCATGTTATCGGATACCGCACGAGGGGTACAGCAAGTGGTGCAGGCTAGCACCAGGGCTGGGAACCGCTCTGGTTGCTGAATGGCCATCTGCATGGCGATCATTCCCCCTTGGGAAAAGCCCACTAAAATCGCTTGTTCAATCCCCATCTGATCCAGGACGATTAACCAATCCTCAGCAAACATGGGAATGCTGTATGGGCCATCGGGTTGCTCAGAGCGACCATGACCGCGAGTATCGCCCGCAATGACGCGGTAGCGATCGCCATAGCGTAAAGAAGCCCTATCCCAAAGCTGATGATTCCAACCTAAGCCATGCAAAAACATCAGGGCAGGACCTTCCCCCGCTGTTGACACAAACAGCTTGACTTCTCCGGTGTCAATCATTTGAGAGTGCTGATTCACAATGGCTGTAGGGTGCGATGGGTCGGTTTCAGAGCGGTGCCTTTGGGGGGATGGAGGGCAGTCATCCAGATCGTCTTGCGTTTCAACCAATCGGAGCGCTGAATCAATCTAAAGACAGCGGTTCGGAGCTTGGGCGGATAGAAGGCGAGTTCTCCGTAGTAATAAGCGACATCTTGGGTCCACTCAATCAGTCGACGTTCGTGGCGTTCCCACAAAGCCGCGCCCTGTTCAATGTCTTGAGCCTCTTCAATCCAGGTGGCTAATGCTAACGCGGCCATCATGGAACATCCCCCACCTTGACCTAAAAAGGGTGGTTGGGCATTCACCGCATCCCCGATTAAGACCACTCGCCCGTGCCGCCAGTGGGTTAATTTGAGAATTTCAAACTGATCGCCTCGGCCTTCCTCCGGCAAGCGGTCAATAATCCAACTCAGGTGTGGAAACGTAGCTTGCCAATAGTCGTGATCGACGGGGAGCGACTGTCCCCGCTCGTCGCCTTTAACAGACGTGAGCTGAATGTAGGCCAGATCCTGAGTGCAGGGTGCATACAGGATCCGGCGCGACCCGTGCCAGTGCTCACAATGCCCTCGCCCTTCGTCGGTTGCCAATTCATCGGGCGATCGCGCAATCATCGCCCGGTAGCCAAACTGATTCGCTAACTTTCGGCGCTTGAGCAACCCTAAAGAATCCCGCACTTGAGAATTAATGCCATCGGCACCGATGATTAAGTCACCCTTCCGGCTCCTGCCATCGGCCAGATGAACGGTGCCATCAGGTTCTGCCGCAACGGCTTCAACGCCAAATTCGAAATCCACTCCCAGGCGGCAAGCTTCGTCATAAAAGGCATAGAGCAGGTCCGCACGGGTGGGCACATAGAGGCGATTGTGCTGAGAGAAAAAGTCTTCGGCAAAAACGGTGCCGTCTTGATCCCGTTTTTGATGCCGCCAGGCCGGAATACTATTTTTGATCGTTTGCTCGTAAATCCCTAAAGCCTCGAGAACTTTCAGGCCGTTCTCCCAGAGGTAAATGCCCGCGCCTTGAGGACGGATGCCGGGACTTTTCTCGTAAACTGTCACGTGCCAGCCATGCTTGACAAAGGCTAATGCGGCTGACATTCCGGCAATGCCGCCACCTGCGATGTGCACCGTCCGTGGCATGAACCTCTCCTCGCTGTCCCTCATGGAGGTGAGTTTAGAAACAGTTCCCAGGATTTGCTGTTAAACCGGCCACACAATAGACCTCTTGCAAATTAAATCGAATCATCTGTATCAAGCGGTCTGAGCGTACTCCAGGTTGTAGAGCGCGGCAATTAGATTGCCGCGCAAGCCAAAGCGAAGGCGGCGGTTGCGATACCGCTCGGCTAAGATCCGAAAGGTCTTCAACCGCCGATTGACGTGTTCAATGCCAATCCGCTCTTTGGCTAGGGCGCGGGTATAGGCTTTGTCTTCCCGACTCAACGTTCCCCTTTGCGGTTTCTTTTTCGGCACTTCACTGTTGCCATGCAGGTGTTGAATCTCCTGATATTCTTTGTCTTGCAAACTCCGGGTATTAGGATCAAAGTGAATGCCAGAACGTCGAAACAGCTTGAAATTATGCTGACGACCTTGACCAAAGAAGGTGCAGAGGATGCGCTGGGTAGTGGCCTCAATCACGAGTTGGCATTTGAGGGTGTGCCGTTTCTTTTTGCCGGAGTAGAAGCGCCGTTGTCACCGCTGAGGCCGCTCAATCGGGGTTTCGGTGCGTCCATCACGACCACCTCAGGGCGAGCAAAGCCTTGCCATCAGATCTTCTTGCCCGGTAAGTGGAACCGAGGGAACTGCATCAGAGCATCTTCCACCCAATGAACAATGCGACAGACGGTGGACTCATTCACTCCCCAACTGCTGGCAATGTGAAAGTAGGTGCGATACTCACGCCAGTATTCCAAAGTTAGCAACGCCCGGTCTGCGAGTTCTAGCTTGGGTTTAGCACCGGTTTGGGGACGGGGTCTCCGCAGTGGCGTTGAGGTCTCAAGGATTTCCTTGAAAGTCTTGCGTTCTACTCCGAAACGCCGCTTAAACTTCCGATTGGAGAGGGTTTGCGGGCACTGCTGCTCCTATCGATGTCAAGGGGTTGTTGAGCACTCGAATCATACTTAGCCTCAAAGAGTAGTATCGAACTAGGGTTGCGAACGACTAGAGCTAAACTTGTCGAGCGTTCAATTTTGGAAGTCAGCTAAATACTGTTGCATAATCGCGAGCAAAGTCCTTAAACTGACGCGGTGCTTTGCCAGTCACATCCTCTATCCCCGAAGCGATCGCTGCGGCCTCATTGCGTCGGTAGTGGGCGTAATCTTCAATCACTCCATCGGCTTGCCAAGCTGGCATCCCAAAGCCAACCATGGCTTTACGCATCTGTTTAGGTGGGATATCGACAAACGCAATCTGACGCTTTAGGGCAGCAGAGAGATATTCTGCCATTTCGGTATGGGTTAGCGCCTGCGGACCCGTGAGATTGTGAATTTTTCCTTCATGCCCAGCTTCGGTCAGAGCAGCGACAGCAACGTCAGCAATGTCGCGGACATCTACGACGCTCACCTTCGCATCACCGATCGCAGCGTAAAAGGTATTTTGCTCAACGATCAACGATCGGAAGTTTAACAAGCCCTGCATAAACAGATTGGGGCGCAGAAACGTATACGCCATCTGGGTTGCTTGGATCGCCGCTTCGACAGCCGCATGGTAGCGCAAAAAACGCACGGGTGAGTCAGCGTTGGCGGCGAACTGCGACAGTTTAACGATGTGCTTGACGCCGCTTTGTTTCGCGGCTTCGACAAACGCCAGTTGTTGGGCTTCGGCGTGTTCTGTTGAGTTGGTAACGAGGAAGGCTCGATCAACCCCTGCCAGGGCAGAGGGCAGTGTTTCAGGGTGATCGAAATCAGCCTCGACCATTTCGAAGCCCAGATCTGCAATTGCCTTGGCCCGATCGCGATCGCGCACCATTGCGCGAGCTTGAACGTTTTGCGAGGCGAGACGCTTGAGTATCTCCAGCCCGTTATTTCCAGTTGCGCCAGTTACTAGGATCATTTGAATCTCCTGATTAGATTTTGAGCATTCTTCTGCTCGACACAGCAGAAGTTTTTGAAACAAATATTTGACGAGTTGAAATTGTCCAAGTTTAGAATTTACTTGCTATGTAATGACAACAACACTCCGAACAATTCTGACAGTAGGGTGGGCAATTATTTAGAGGTGGAAAAATTATCTTTTTTATGGGGTAAAAGATGAGTCGCAAAATCGAAATAGAAGAGGCGATGCTCTTTATTTGCAATGACGATCGCAATATGAAGCCCTAACATTCCCCGTACCATTAATACCGCGCGAGACAAGTGCTGTATTGCCCTAGCGGGGGTGATGGCGCAGCAGCCATTGCAGGCAAATTCCGGTAACGATGCCGTAGCTTAGCCAACCTGCCCCATAGCTCAATGCTGTTGTAAATGGTGGTGGTAGTAGCCCCGGCAAAATGTACGCGACAGTTGAGCTACTTGCTCCTTTTAATGCACCTCCTAAAGCGCTGACCAGAATCCACCAATGTGCTTTACGGAAAAATCGTCTCAAAATCGGAAACTGAGCTGCGCCAAAAATAGCCAGGCCAATCGGCTCATAGACCAACCTCATCCCAAAAACACGCCATATGCCCAGCGTGACTAGGAATGGAATAAGCGGTTCAAAAAGGGTTATGTAAGAACTCACCAGCGCTATTCCAAAAGTCCATCCCAGTGTGCTAACCACTATCCACCAAAAGGCTTTAGGCATGTACTGGCGCAAAACGAGCCATTGGGCTGCGCCAATCAACAAACCTGTAAAAAATACGGTTGCTGTAAGCTGAAAACCTGACTCTTCCAGTGCTCCAACGATCGCCCCCGCGATTGTAGTAGCCAATGTCCACCAGAGCCACAGGCGAGGTGCGATCGCCAATTGTCGTGTTTCATCTTGCCATTCATGCTGCACCATAGTGCTCACCTCAGAGTTGCACTTCAACTCGATATCTGTACTATTCGACCTAGCCCGTGTGAGAGCAGTTTCTATCTAATTCGCGATCGCGCTTCAGGAGGTTCTTCAGGTCTGAACACCGCATCGGTCTGAAGCAGCTTCTGTCCATGTGCCTGTAGCGATACCAGAGCAAATTTGCCGCATCAGTTCTAAGCAGAAGGGCGGCACATCATAACACCTTCTTTTTGAGTGTTGGCATTGGGATTATTTCCCATCGCTCGAACGGTGATCGTAGGTTCATAACCGGGATAACAACGGATGAGAACCGTATCTTCGGCTCTGGTCACATACAGTACATAAACAGGTCTACCGCCTAAAACAGCCGGGACAAGATCAGGGGGAAGAGCGGCTGTTGCAACCAGCGTTGACTGATTTGAGGAGCCTGAATCTGGTATCTCAGATAGGGCAGGCTTTGCCCCAAAAGATTGTAAACAAACCATCACCAATGCTGTAACTGTGACTAACAGGATAGAAACATGAGAGAATCGCTTAAACATGGTTGATTTTACTCTTGGTACTGTTGATGCTACAAAGACTCGCCAACAACAAGCGAACGTGGAAGCTAGAAATCACTTAATAAGCGTTAGAAAACAGTTTCTAATGTTCAGAATTTACTTGCCTGATAATCACAATGTTTTCAGCAAATCCTAAAACAATGATTAGCCGTGAAAATGCTTGTAAAATGGCTTCCATTGTCCAGTTCTGACTCTGAAGCTCCCAGATCGTCACAATAATAGTGAGTCCAATCACCAACGAGGATAGGATGACCGATGAATTGCGGCTGCGATAGAAGCGGATTGTCCTCTCCCGCCAAGATGGATTGAAAATACAAGCGATGTAGGACACTCCTGCACTGATCAACAAGCTGGTTTGAAGACCCGAAGGCAGGTTTGGATATCCAATCGCGATCGCCGTCAGACAGACTCCCAGCGCGAGGTACAGAAAAGTAAATAAGGTAGATCGTTTCATGATTTCTTCTCCGGTGAAGCTTATTCTCTGTACCAAACACGCACACATTGAAAGCAATTGACTGCAAGTCCCTGACTGATCATCACTGGGTAGAAAGCATTACTGGTCTTCACCCCGTAGTCACCATCATCGGTGCCTTTAATCCGATCGGGTAAAACAACAGTTTCAACATTGATTATCTGTATCGTTTTACTTGCAATCCACTGATTTACAGCACTCACAACCTCCGAGAAAGATTCATACTCGGAAGGTCCGCCGAAGGGTCCTCGTTCAGTAATTCGAGGCGCAAAATCTTTGTACTTAATCATTTGATTCACCATCTAAAATTGCAGAGTTAACAATCGATTCAAGAAGCGATCGTGATTTGGTCTGTTTAGCGCTACAACAACCACTGGGTTAGCGGAGGAACCAGGTAGCGGAGCGATAACGCCTCCCAGATCGCGCCGATGATGAACAGTGGGAGCGTGGCCAAGCTCAGCCAACCGAGCTGTTTTAGTCCACGGACGTAACCCTGACGATGGTTCCGAGCACCGATGGTGGCGGGGCGAACCCAAGACCGACCGAGGATGTATGCGCCCAACATTAAGAGGGCGTAAGCTTGGACTTCGATGAGTACCGTCAGCGAGTGCGGGATCAGTGCCACCGCCATAATCTTGGTAGTCGGGGCCATGGCTAAACCTAGAGTGAACGCCTTGTACGCAAACATGGCGATGCCAGTGAAGGGAACGAGCAGCGAAGGGAGCACGATCCACAGCGTGCCGGTCATGACGTTGACTCCCAGGATGGTCAGCGAGAACAGCCAAGGGTTGTTGATTAGCGATCGGACAAGATCCGCCGTTCCGTTGTCTTCCAGGGTGGCTAACTGAGTTGCGCCCAGGTTGGGGAAGACCATCGCCGCTACTATCCCGGTGATGATTAAGCCATACACAATGGCGTTGATGATGAAGTAGGCGCGAAAATTGGCGCGAATAATTTGGACGGGTTTGCGAAGCAAGCGGATGGGTCTTGCTTCATGATTCGGGTGAATGAGGCGCTTTTTGGCGATCGCTTTGCGTGACATATTTTTAGCTCCAATGTTTGGTGATGGATGTAGTGATGATTAAGAGTGAGAACCGCCGCGTAGAGCAGCGTTGTTGTTGATGCAAATAAGGATGTCTAAATCCTTGGTTTTGGCGATGGGGGCTAGAGGACGCAGCGATCGCGGTTGGGTTTGTTGGTGGAACGATTCACTGTGATTCCACGATCAACAATCAACTCACTTTATAGACGCCATCGAACGCAGGATTTGAGTTACCTGTCACCCGTCGGCAGCGTGAAGCTTGGGGTATTGGGAGACAACTGCTCCGTGTACGCCTGCCGGTAGATGTCCAGCCACGGCGCGCGATCGCCAGGGATGACGGTGTCGTTGGCTGGGTCGACCAAGGCAAGATCGAGTCGGCCGTCGCTGACGGTGATTCTTTCCAACGACGGTGTATCAATCCAGTCGTTGTCGGGGGCCAGAGAGGGCTGAATGGTGCCGATCTCGACGGCCAACGCATGACCAGCTTGCAGCGTCCAGTCCGTCGATCGCAGATCGAAGCTGGTCGTGCCGGGTTTCACTACCGCCACCTGCCGGTTGAACGCAACGGCGCTGCCATCTGGGGCGACGTCGTACAACTCGACCATGACGTTGCCGTGGCCCTCGGTATTCAGAGACACCTGCGGCGTGCCCGTGATTCGAACGGGTTGCCCAAGTGGCTCAGACCAGATGAAGAAGCGGTTGGGAGCCTCGGTTGCGGGGTCGGCGGGCAGTCCGTCGTCCAGGTATGACCCGCCGCCGAGCGCGATGGTGGGGGAGTACTCCACCACTGGCCAGGTATCCTGGGCGCGCCAGGCACCGGTACTGTCCTGCACGACATAGGCTGGGTAGTCCACGGTCGGTTCGATGCCCTTGAGGTGCTGGTCGTAGAAGGAGATCACCTCGTCGAACCAGCCATCGCGGCCCATTTCCAGTTTCCCATCGGCAGTGCGATCGTTGCCCCGGTAATGCTCCCAAGGGCCGAGCCAGCCGCGCTGCGGCCCCTGGTGATTGGCGAGAAACTCCTCCACCGCCTCGGCTTCGGCCTTCCAATCGAGGAAGCCCTGCGTGAACAATAGCGGAGTGTCGGTGCCCTTGGCGCGCTCGGCTAGGTTACGGAACTGCCAGAACTCCGAGCCCGGGTCAGCGTCCTGGTAGCCGAGCGAGTTCAACGGTAGGCACAGCGGGTTCACCTGCTCGTAGGCGGCGTTGGTCCGGTAGCGCTCGTCATCGTCGGGCAGCTGCGGCAAGATAGCAATCTCGTTATAGGTGCGCGACACATCCACGATGGTCGAGCGGGGGACGCCGTTCGACCAGACGCTGCGGTGCAGATCCCAGATCGGCTCCTGGGCGACGACGGCTTTGAGCGCGTCCTGGTCGAGGTTGTTGCCCACTAAACCGGTGATGGCATCGTAGGACTTGCCATACATGCCGACGGCACCCGTCGACCAGGGCTGGCTCGCGGCCCAGTCGATCGCGGCCTGCACGTCGGCCTGCTCACCGGGGCCCATAAAGTCTAGACATCCGGTGGAGCCGCCGAAGCCGCGCAGGTCGACCATAACGAAGGCGTAGCCGCGGTTGAATAGATCGGTGCCTTCGATCAGGTCGTTGAAGCGGTTCGAGGGGCCGGTGTGCGCGTGGTTTTCCAGTGCCTGTTGGCCGGAGTGCCCGAAGTACGCTCCGACCGACAGGATCACCGGCACCTGCTCGCCTGCGGCCAGTCCTTCGGGCAACAGAACGTCGGCGTGCAGTTCAACGTCGGAACCGTCTGAGGACGGAAAGTAGTGCTGCGTCCAGGCCGCGCCTTGAGGAACGCGGTCGTTCTCGGCGTACGTGACCGCTCTATCGGCGGTGGCAACCGCAGCAGTCGCGATCGCCTCTGACTGTGTCAATGCGGCAGGTGCCCCAGCGAGGACAAGCAACATCACTGCTGTGCCTGTTAATAAGCGCCTGACGTAGGTCTTGGGAACGCGCATAATTCTCCTCCTGATGGAAGCTGTTGGTCTTGAGTCGGTCGTGAGTCGGTCACGATTTCGTGGGTTATTAGAAGAAACTTGAGACATAGTGTTTAACGCTTTAACCGTGGCGAAGATTCGAGATCACTCAACCCCTGTTCGTGCACGGTGGGCTTGAGGAGATGGCTCAGCCGATGAGGGCCAGCACGGCGTGAACTGTCAGGTGGGCGATCATGGCGGCCTCTAGCCCGTAGCGCCAGAATAAATACCCCGCAACCCCTGCAAACAAAGAATTTTGGATTAGCAATAACCCCACTAGGGCTGGGGTTAACGGCAGCCCCAGGGCGATCGCATAGGGCAAGTGAGCCATCGCAAACACCAGGGAGGAGACGGCAATGGCGACTACCACCCATCGAATCTGGGGTTTACCCTGGCGCTGCTGCCCAAATCGCCAGCCCAGCCATAGCAGCAGCGTCATCAGTCCCCAGCGGATCAGAATTTCTTCGGTGATACCGCCGTAGAGAAATCGCACTAGCAGCGGTGTGGGCTCAGCCGCCCCATAGGCGGGTGGCAGCAGCGGGCGAGACAGCAGGGCGATCGCCGTCAGTAGTCCGCCGCTGATCAACCCACCCACCACGCCGGGCAACAGTTGAGGAACTATAGCTTGCCGCCACGAGTGCCCAGAGGCCAAAGCCTCTGCCCCCGGTGCCATTAGCTCTAGCCGGTGAGCCAAGAGCACGCCTATCAGCACCGCTACCGACACCAAAACCGTAGGCTGCACCAGCATCAGTAGTCTGACCACGGCGGCAGGTGGGGCACCCTCTGGGAGCAAGGGCAACGGCACCAACACCAGGGTCATCACCCCAGCCATGCCTGCCAACCACAGCAGCCCAAACAGTCGCAGCCTAGAGTCTTTATGCTTAACCATGGTTTTATCCTCTGCTGATGGTTTTACGAACTGACGAGATTACCAACGACCCCTCCGATAACTCTGGGAAACGGGTTTGGATACCCCATCGGGTTTGAACACTTTGTAGGCGATCGCCAGAAACATGGGTACGACAACCAGCATTGATAGAGCCGTGTAGGTTGCGTGGAACTCGCTGACTGTGAAGAGAGTCGGCGGAGTCACGGCGCTTCCGGTCACGTCGCTTCCGGCTACGCCCATCAAGAGATTGCCGCCGATGTTGTTCGCGAAGTGTACGCCGATGGCGAGTTCAGTGGTTCCGTCAATCAACGAAACCACGGTCCACACTAGCCCCGGAACGAGGAAGTAGTTGATGAAGACCGTGAGCCAACCGCCAGCGCTCGCCTCCGGGTTGAGCAGGTGCGTCAGGGCGAAGATCACAGCTGGCACCAGCGCCAGAAAGACGCGGTTAGACCAAACAATACTCGCGCCCTGCACAACGTATCCGCGAAAGAAAAGCTCTTCTGTGGTGGTCTGGATCGCAACGAAAATCAGTGCGATCGGTACGAAGAGCGCGAACGTTGTGAGGTCAAAGTTAAAAGAGAAGGTATCGGGATAAAAGAAGTACTGTCCCAGCCCAGCGATCAGCCAGACTGGCACGAACCACGCCACAAACCCATGACTGACCCGCCGCCAGCTAATCTTCTCCCGCGCTGTGACCAGTGTCCGGGGATGACGCTGGTGAACGAAGGTGACGGCGATCAGCATTCCCGCGAGGAAGAACGGAAAGCTCGCCCTGAACGCAACGAAGCCCCCCACGAGGCCGAGCGCAGCGTAATCCAGCCGATTGAACGCCGCAAGCGCCTCCTGACCGCCGAGCAGGAACGCGATGCGGGGGGTGGCGATGCCGTTGACGACCAGCCCCACAAAGAAGATGACGACTAATCCCAGAACATACCGCCACCACCGATACTTACCCCACCCGGCAGCCTCCACGTAGGTGAATTTTTTCGCTTCTGTGATGATTCCCTCTGTTCTTTCGGTATTTTGTCTTTCGGTATTTTGCATCTTCATCTCCGTTCCCTTCATGGGTAAATTCTGTAGTGCTTGGATCTGGTTGCTAATCACAGTTGTCGATAGTTTCAGGATTTAACGATGACTTGGATAGATCTGGTGTCACCAAACCCGGCGTCGTTGGACATGCGCTTGCCCTTAGTCGAACCACGATTCGAGTATCGACGGCCCCTATCAACGGAATTTTTGGGCTGAGTTTATATACTTTTGGTGCAGATTGTTTTTGTCTTAGCTAACTTGAGTATGTGAGTTTTAACGCTCAAGTTCTTTCAGATTCTTACGGTGATTTATTAGATTCCTATGGAGCTAGCGAATCTGTTTCGGTGTCATGCCAGTGAGACGCTTAAACTGTTGTGTTAAATGGCTTTGGCTAGAGAAACCGACTTGTAGAGCGATGTCTGCGATCGCTAAATCTGTTTTCATCAACATCACTTTTGCTCGTTCAACGCGCTGTTGAATCACATATTGATGGGGCGAAATTCCCATTGCTTGCTTAAACAAACTCGCAAAGTAAGTCGGGCTAATGTTCACAACACTAGCCAGTTCTGCCAAGGATAAATCTCGATTCAAGTAAGTGTGAATGTAATCGATCGCCTGCTGCAACTGGGTACGAGTAAAGCTGCTGTGGGGTGATGCGATCGATTGCGTCAGAGTCGAATAGTGTCGGAGTAAATGGATCACTAGGGCTTGAGTGAGTGATTCGACATAGAGTTGCCCCATGATCCCGCCTGATCGCAACTCAGCGAGCATCAGCATACCAATCTGATGCAGTTGCACATCCTGCTGACCGAAACCATGCACAAGCTCGAACCGATTTGAATCAATATCGGAGGCTTCGGCAACGTGTTGAACCAATTCAGGCTTTAGGCAAATGTGCAGCGGAGTGCAGATGACACCACTCTCATCTCGACACCAATAGCTCGGTTGTCCAGCCGGGACAAAAAGATTGTCCCCTTCACTAAGGATTGATTCATGCCGGCGATCGTCCCGTTTCTGAATTAACGGGGCAGGATTGCCGATGTGTAAGTTCAGCCAATGGTCTGAGAGGGCTGAGAGTTCCACCTCAAACGCTGAAACAGGGCTTTGACACTGCTCAACGAAAACGCCATTCCAGTTCATTCGCTGACTGGAGAACATCAGCGTTTTATTAAACTGCTGGCTGAGTTCGAGCGAGTTAAGCCGATTGCTAGTCATGAAGTTTGCTCTCACCGATTGTTCTTGTATAGGAATCCAGGGATTGTAAGTGCCGATAGACCACGGGACCGAGTCCGAGACGCGAGAGCTGCAATCCGGCTCCGTACCCGACTACGTTAGGGACGATAAGGCTCACAATGCCCTCGGGCCAGCTCAGACGTGTGAACTGATTACGTACGGGCTGAGTAGAGAACCCAGCGGTATTTTTTTCTGACTCCCGCGAATAGTTAGAAAATTTAGACATGAGGATCAACTCCTTTACTCTTGTTGCTGATTTCAGTTGTGAATGGGTTTAAGGATCGACAGGATCGCCAACTGCCCCACCTGTAGCGGTGTGCACGGCGCGGGCCATCTGCCCAAGCGTGTTGCCAAGCGAGGTGGGATCGGCTCCTGCCATCAGGGCCGCACTGATGTCTTCACTGATAACGCGCACGACTGCGGTGGCTGCTGCGGCGTGCAGTCGCACCTCGATATCGTCAGGCGATCGCCGCAGGCGATCTGCGAAGATCTCGACCAGAGCGCGCTCTATTCGGTCGTTGGTCATCAGCCAGACCGTCCGTAGATCCGGCTCTTTTTCGGCCAGCACAGTCATCTTGATCACAGCCTGATCAAAGGACTGCTGATCGGGATCTTTAGTCCGATTTATCGCCCACTCCATGAGGTGATCTTCAAGGGAGACATCCCGAGGCCAGCGGCGCAATAGCGCCACAAACTCATCGCCATCCTGCGCCAAGACCGGCTCGACACAGCTCTCTTTGTTGCGGAAGTACCGCCAGAGAGTGCGCACCGAGAGACCCACTGCTGCGGCGATTTGCTCGCCGGTCGTGGCAGCGACCCCTTGCTCCCAGAATAAACGCGCCGCCTCCCGCGAAATCTCCAGACGTATCCGCTGCTGCCGCTGCTCACTCATCCTCCCTGGCTTGCGCTCGTTCTTTGTCATGGCGTTGGCACCGTCACTCCCCACGACAGTCTTCTTTCAAAGTTTGTCACTTAGTGGCACAATAGCGCTAAATGACACTAGGTGACAAGAGGTTGCTTTGCCAACTAGCACGTCTCATTTCGGCAAATAGCTATTCGGCTCTGGAACTACCGATAAGGGAATGACATTTGAAAGCCCCCGTCATAGTCGGCAGGGGTGAGGGCACTACTGCTGACTATGACGGGGGCTTTCTGGACAGATTATTTTGGTCTTAGCTCACTTGAGTGTATGAGTTTCAACACTCAACTTCTTTCAGATGCTTACGGTTGGTGATTAGATTCTTCTGGGGCTAACGAATCTGTTTGGGAGTCGCGCCCCTAACAAAACCCGTAAACCCTGACGAGCCAGCAATCTAGCAGTTGCTTTACCAATACTGCTGCTGGCTCCAGTAATCGCAATAACTTTGTTCTTGACCTACGGAAGAATGCCGTCTTTTTGTAATTGCTTCTGGAGCGTTTTCGGCAGGCTCTTAATGTCGCAATGTCTTGGAGAACTACCCTCATAGCGCCAGGACTGAATTTCTCCAGAGCGATCGAACTCGACATCAATCTCACAGAAATCATGATCAACAATTGTGTTGCCTCCGCTAATTATCGTAGTTGTATCGCCCTGATCGTTCTCAAACTCATTCACAGTGGTTGGCTGATTAAACTCCCGTTCTTGATTTGTGCTGTAGGAATAGATGGTGTTTCCATTGGGTAACGGAAGCGTTGTCGTGGGTGTACCATATCTGCGAACAAACTCATTGATATCCCGACCAATCCAACTGTCCATTGTGCTATCCAATTGTTCTTTCGCTCGTTGATCGTCACACCCGAACAAGCTCACGCTTGCTAAAATTAGCAGCATCGAAATCCAAGTCTTCATATTCATTCCTCTGTGTTGAAAAGTTTTCATGTGCGATCGTTCATTTCAGTCGCAGTAAAGCTAGGTCAAAGGACTCAATCGATTATTCGTGCAGTCGTTTTAAAGGAGAGTCAATCGCGTTGTGTTATCTGAAGTGTACTGAGGTTCAATGCTTGATTTCTTTCAGATTCTTATGGCGGTTTGTAAGATTCTGATGCTGTTAGCGAATCTGCTTTGGTGTCATTCCAGTCACGCGCTTAAACTGTTGTGTCAGATGACTTTGACTGGAGAAGCCAACTTGTAGAGCGATGTCTGCGTTGGCGCAGCCTGTGCGCAGCACGTATCGCTAAATCTGTTTTCGAGAGCATTAATTGTGTTTGTTCTACACGCTGCTGAATCACGTACTGATGGCAGGACTAATTCATCTCCTCAAACCCGTGCCTGATCTTCGTATCTATGTTTTGCCGCAGTAGGGCACAAGTAGACCTGGGTAAACTTCGCGATTTGAGGCTCTATAAGCAGCGCAATCTGGAACTGATATTCTGAATCAGTTAATTGGCTAACATGATTTTTTTTACCGATTGAAGCTGAGTTGAGCTAAAGAGACTGCCCTCCGGAGACTTCGATTCGCTGTCCAGTCATCCATCGATTCCCTTCCGACAGCAACAGTGCGATCGCCCCGCCAATATCATCGGGTTCACCCACCCGACCTAAAGCAGTTTGGGACGTGATGTACTTATTGATCTCTGGATTGTCCCGCACGACGCTGCCCTCGGTGGCGATCGCTCCAGGAGCGACTACATTCACTGTGATTTGCCGCTGTCCTAGTTCCTTTGCTAAGGAGCGAGTCAGAACCTCGATCGCGCCCTTTGTGCTGGCATAGACCGCTCGTCCTGGGCTGATGGTGCGGGCCAGAAATGATGAAACATTCACGATTCGTCCACCATCTTTGAGCAATGGCAGCAACTTCTGAGTGAGAAAGAAGACACCCTTGAAATTAACGTTGAATATTCGATCAAATTCTTCCTCTGTTGCTTCTGCAAACAGTGAACCGCCACTAATTCCAGCGTTATTGATGAGGAAATCAAATTGCTCAATGTCCCAAGTGTTTTGCAGGGCTTGCTTGACTTGTATTACAAACGTATCAAGGGTTTCGATGCTGCCGATATCGAGCTGCAAGGCGACTGCTTTGTTGCCCATTGCCTCAATTTCAGAAACAACGGATTTTGCTTCCGCTTCACCGTTGAGATAGGTCACAATTACGCCCACTCCTTTCTTTGCCACGGCCAAAGCAGTATTCTTTCCCAGTCCTCGACTCGCTCCTGTCACTAGAGCAATTTTGGATTTATTTTGTGTCATTACCTGATTTCTCCAATGAAAAACAAGCAGGATAGTCCTAAATAGAATTAATGGAGATATTAATCCTGCCGTTCTATCTATTCTGAGTGTTCTAAATGTACTGAGTTCTTGTGCTTGAATTCTTTCAGATTCTTACAGCGGTTTGTCAGATTCTGATGCTGTTAGCGAATCTGCTTTGGTGTCATTCCAGTCACGCGCTTAAATTGTTGGGTTAAGTGGCTTTGACTGGAAAACCCAACTTGTAAAGCAATATCTGCGATCGCTAAATCTGTTTTCATCAACATCAATTTTGCTCGTTCTACGCGCTGTTGAATCACATACTGGTGGGGCGAGATTCCCATTTCTTGCTTAAACAAACTGGCAAAGTAAGTCGGGCTGATATTCACAACACTAGCCAGTTCTGCTAAGGATAAATCTCGATTCAAGTAAGTGTGAATGTAATCGATCGCCTGCTGCAACTGGTTACGAGTGAAGCGGCTGTTGGGTAATGCAATCGGCTTTATTCGGGTCGAAAAGTTTCGGAGTAAATGAATTACCAGGACTTGAGTGAGTGATTCGACATAGAGTTGCCCCATCATTCCGCCTGATCGCAACTCAGCGAACAGCAGCATGCTAATCTGCTGCAGTTGCGAATCTTGCTGACCAAAACAATGCATAAACTCGAATCGATTTGAATCCATATCAGAGGCTTCAGCAACCTGTTGAATCAGTTCTGGTTTTAAGCAAATGAATAGTGGAGAGCAGGTGATACCACTTTCATCTTGACACCAGTAGCTTGGCTGTCCAGCCGGAATGAAGAGATTGTCCCCCTCATGAAGGATTGATTCATGCCGCTGATCGCCCCGTTTCTGAATTAAATGAGTAGAATTTCCTAGGTGTAGGCTGAGCCAGTGGTCTGAGAGGGCTGGGAGTTCTACCTCGTAGGTTGAAGCAGGACTTTGACACTGCTCAACCAAAATGCCATTCCAGTTCATTTGACGACTGGAGAGCATCCATGGTTTATTGAACCGTTGGCTGAGTTTGAGCGAGTTGAGCTGGTTGCTAGCCATAGAATTTCTCTCCACCGATATCTTTTGCATTTGCAAAATAAATACTTTCTAGCCCGAACCCGGTACAACAGCGTTTATCAGTCAGGACCCCAATACAATAGCCTGCGTACCGTAGCACGAGCCAGCGATCGCGGCTTCTCTCCTGAGATAGACCTTTTTTAACTCAGTCGCTGATTGTTTATTCAGCAAAATTGCGCCTGACTATTAACTCTCTACACTGTCGCTTTCATCAGCTTGTACTAGATAGGATTGTTTCAGCAATTTAGCAACTTCTTGCGCGATCGCAATCAGGGCATCATTCACTGAAGAGTCACAGATGGAATCAGTCTGAGATGTAACCTCAGACTCAAAATCATTCTTGCATTGTGATACTGAACGCTTCATAGGATCATTCTCAATGAAATGCTGATTTGTAACTGCTTACGTCTTGTTCAAGCAGCTATACCGCCATCAATTTTGAGGCTCGCACCTGTGACAAAAGCGGCTTCAGGGCCGGCGAGATAGGAAACCATGCCAGCCACCTCGTTGTCCTGTCCGTAGCGACCAAGAGCAATCATGTTAGTGATTTCTTTAGCGGAGTCCCCATCTGCAGGATTCATATCGGTATCGATCGGACCCGGTTGAATATTGTTGACCGTGATGCCGCGAGTCCCCAAATCGCGGGCGAGGCCACGGGTAAAACTAGCGATCGCCCCCTTCGACAACGCATAGACCGAGAGACCGGCAAAGGGGGTAAAATCACTGATGAAGCTGCCAATCATGATGATCCGTCCTCCCTCACTCATGTGACGAACGGCTTCTTGAGTGGCGACGAAGACGCCTTTAATATTGATGGCGACGAGTCGGTCAAACTCTTCCATCGAGAACTGGTCGATCGGCGCTAAAACCAAAACGCCTGCGTTGTTGACGAGAATGTCGAGCCGACCGAGGGTGTTAGCAGTCTCAGCGACGGCGTGTTTTACCGCATCTACATCGGCACTGTCAGCCCGAATCGCCAGGGCTTTTCCCCCGATTGCTTCAATATCCCGAACCACCTGATCAGCTTTTTGGGGCGAACTGGTGTAGGTGAGCGCAACGGTGACCCCATCGTGAGCGAGACGCTTGGCGATCGCCGCGCCTAAACCGCGTGAACCGCCCGTAACCAGGGCAACTTTGCCTGCAAGTGTTGTCGTCATGATGGACTCCTTTAGGTATGAAATTGTTGACTCAAGCTTGTGCTTCGATCAGTTTGCTGACGACATCTGAAAGCAGTGTTTGCCCCCTGACTGTTTGAACGTGGCTTCCCCCTTCAAAAACAATGTGACCAGAATTAAAGCCGCGCATCATCTCGCTGTAACTGTTGACGGCTTCAGGCGAAAAGCCGAATCCGGACATTGTTGCCTGCCACTCGCTTTCGGGGACAGCGACTGCCTGGACGTCGCGTCCGAGAGCGGCGGCAAAAGCGGTGGCGATATCGTTTGGTGAATAATCGGCTGCGCCGTACAGTTCGATGATGCGCTTGCCCGTCCAATCTGCGGTCATCGCTTGGGCAACGGCCCATCCGATATCTGCGGCGCACACCATCGGAATCTTGCGCTCAAGCGGCGTGTAGAAGCTCGGCAAAATGCCTTGCTCAGCGGCAACCTTCGCCACGCTGCCCCAGTTTTCCAAAAATGCTGATGCTCGCAAAAAAGCAACAGGAACTTCCAAATCGCCGAAAATCGTCTCCAAAATGTGCGTCGTAAAAATGTTTCCCGTGCCCGAGGCGTGTTGTGAGCCGATCGAAGACAGCAATACGACTTTCTGTACGCCAGAATTTTTGATGGCAGCAACGTAACGCTCACCGATTCCTCTCGCCACCGCAAACATATTGGCGACCTTGTAGGCAGGCGGATTCATCGCGTAAACAGCGTCCGCATTCCGCATCGCATGGGTCATCGCTTCTAAATCGCTTAGGTCTGCAAAAGTAACGTCTGCGCCTCTCGCCCGCCAAGCAGCGGCGGTTTTGTCCGATCGCAAAACGACCCTCACCAACTGATTTTTCTCAAGCAAAGCGTCAGCAACCGCAGAACCCGTCTGCCCAGTCGCCCCGAAAACTATATACACAGGATTTTCCTCGTTACTCCATGATGGGTTTACATCGCCTGGCGGACCGGTCGGACAATCACTTCATTGACATCAACATCGTCCGGCTGGGAAACAGCGTACAAAACGGCTCTGGCGATCGCCTCTGAGGTAAGGGCAGTTTTGCGAAGTTCTTCTAACAAGCCTTTGGATGACTCATCGGTGATATCAGAGCCAAGTTCGGTGGCAACGACACCCGGAGAGATCGTAGTGACGCGAATATTTTGCGATTCCTGGCGCAGTCCTTCAGAGATAGCCCAAACCGCATATTTCGTGGCGCAATAGACGGCCCCCGTCGGAACGACCACATGAGCCCCAATCGATGCGGTATTGATGAACTGCCCACCGCCCTGCGCTGCCATAATCGGTAGCCCCGCTGCAATGCCATTAAGCACGCCCCGAATATTCACACTAATCATGTTGTCCCATTCCTCGACTTTCAGGGCATTCATCGGCGATAGGGGCATCACGCCAGCATTGTTAAAGATGACATCAACGCGGCTAAATTTGTCTTTGGCAAACTCAACAAATGCTTTCACATCGTCGCGATCGGTGACATCAACCGCTTTGCATTCTGCTGTCCCACCAGATGCATGAATCTCTGTAACTAGCTTCTCTAGTTTGTCTATCCGGCGTGCCCCCAAAACGACTTTTGCACCATTTTGGGCGAGCAGTTTCGCGGTGGCTTCACCAATACCGCTACTGGCTCCAGTAATCACAATCACTTTGTTTTCTACATTCAACATGGTGATTTTTCCTTTTTTTGTGAGGGTGAATTAAAGAAACATGTCGCTAGAGACTTCAATTCTCTGAGCATTTACCCAACGGTTATCTTCAGAGATTAAAGATGCGATACCTTCGGTAAGCCTCGCTAACGCACATCCAACATCTTTGTCCTCAGAACTTAACTCGTTGATTTGCAATACTCCATCTAGACTAATGTGAGCCTGATTCAATGGATGAATTGCAGAGTTTTCCCGTCAGTGAGAAATGTAGTAGGTCACTGATTATTCCTGCTGAAGAAAGTCGAGCAACAGGGGATTGACCTGATCAGCGTGAGTCCAGTTGATGGCGTGCGGCCCGCCAGTAATAATCTCAAGCTGACTGTTTTTAATCAGCTTTGGCAGTCTGGCGGCGGTGGACTCAAGCGGCAAAATGCGATCGGCATCGCCATGAATGATCAGAGTTGGCACATCAATGCGGGGCAGATCGTCACGGAAATCGGTGAGCCAGGACGGGACACAATCCAACGTCCCCTTAGCAGAAGCCCCGGCGGCCACATTCCAACTGGCTTGAATGGCATAGTTGCTGATGCGCTCACCCAGCAGCACATCGACATTGAAGAATTCTCTGAAAAAGTCAGAAAAATAGGCGGGACGATCTTTAACAATCGCGTTCATAATGCCATCGAAAACGCTTTGATCAACACCCTCTGGATTGTCGTCTGTCTTCAACAGAAACGGTGGCACGGGAGCCATCAGCACGGCTTTCTGCACCCGCTCTGAGTCATATTTGCCAAGATATCGCGTGACTTCACCCGTTCCCATAGAGAAGCCGACCAGCACAGCATCATGCAAGTCAAGTTTGGTCATGAGCGTATTCAAATCGGCAGCAAACGTATCGTAGTCATAGCCCAGTGAGGGGTGGCTGGAAGCACCAAATCCTCGGCGATCGTAGGTAATCACTCGATACCCGGCATTTAACAGCACTAAGACCTGCTTTTCCCAAGAATGACCGTTGAGAGGAAATCCATGAATGAGAACAATGGGTTGACCAGCCCCCAGATCTTCGTAGTAGAGATCAATGGCTGCAGAATTTTCTTGACCGACAGTTACATAAGGCATTGTCATCTCCTAATAAATACCGCATTCAATGCTCATCTGATTTAATCGAAGTGTATTGCGTTCTGAATGTCGGTCTCTTTCAAATTCTTAGGAGAGTTTGTCAGATTCTTAAGGTGTTTCTAGAAGTCCTTGAAAACTTCTAAGCACAGGTAGTCACAAATCGAGCCCAATTTTATTGGGATGCCCCACCCCACCCCTTTTATGGCTACAACTGACCAGCAGCAAAGACTTTTTGTGCAGCGATTTTGCTTCTTAAGCAAAACATAAATTAAAGGCATTGTGGCTTGAAGTTTAGGCAAGCGTTAAAATTTCTACACCTTCCTCAGTCACAACAATAGTGTGTTCAAACTGAGCAGAGAGTTTTTCGTCCTTCGTAATCACAGTCCACCCGTCCGCGAGAAATGTAAGCTCACAAGTCCCTTCGTTTAGCATCGGTTCAACCGTAAAAACCATTCCTGGGCGCAGCTTTAACCCACTGCCTCGTTTGCCATAGTGAGGAATTTGTAGTTCTGTATGCATTTGCCTGCCAATGCCATGGCCAACCATATCTCGAACAACTGAGAATCCACTTGCCTCGGCATAGGCTTGAATGGCCGCACCAATATCACCAATTCTTGCCCCAGGCTTGATTTCAGCAATCCCCCGCATCATCGATTCTCGAGTCGCTTCAACTAATTTGCGGGCGGTTGCGGATACCGGACCCACTAGAAATGTTCTCGATGTGTCGCCATGGTAGCCTGCCAGCCTGAGGGTCACATCGATATTGATGATATCCCCGTCTTTGAGGATTTGCTTTGGGTTCGGTATTCCATGACAAACCACTTCATTAATGCTGGTGCAAATTGACCCGGTGAAAGGGGGATGGCCAGGAGGTGCGTAGCCAAGGGTGGCGCTGATTGCACCATGAGCTTGCATCCAACGCGCCGCCTCATCATTTAAAGCTTGCGTACTCATTCCAGGCTGCACCATTGGCTCAAGATGATTGAGGAGATTTGCCGCAAGCTGTCCCACCCGCCGCATCTTGTCTAATTCTCTAGCCGAAAGCAAGACCAGCCCTGAGTTAATGGGGGCTTGTACACAATTTCCGGTGATTGAAAGCAAATTTTGATGGTTCATGGATTAAAGCCTCGTTCTATCATGCTGGGCCATGCTAGCACAGCATGGCCCAGCATGATAGAAGACGGGCCATTGTTGGTATCTTAGAGGTAGGTAAAGCGCAAGCGAGACTTAAAATGGGCGGTAAAACAGATTTAGAGCGAGTGGTTGCTTACATTCCTGCTGAGCGTAAACAAGAACTGGAGGAATGGGCACAGACTGATGAACGATCTGTCTCCTGGCTGGTGGCAAAATTAATTGATAAGGCTTTGCAAGAACGCCAACAACAGCCAAGTACCTCAAAAAGTTTGCTGCACCACTAATCAGCAAACCTTTAGTATCTACAGAAGCATTAATGTCCGTTTCTTTTGTAGATAGAGTATTCAATTCTGCCCCTTAGGCTATTGCCGATCTTCTTCCGCAGGCAATGCATCAATGGATTGCAAAATAGCGCGTGTAATTGCCTCTCGTTTATAGAGGTCGTCTAGTCGGTTTGGCGTGTCTATATTGAGAGCGAAGAACACAGGACCGGTTGGCCACTCGACCCACCCGACCCACCAGCCCCAGCGCCCTTCCCAGCCAGTTTTAGCCCGTAGAATCCAATCCCGCTCTGCTTCAACGATCATCATATCCTTGACTAATCGTTGGTGCTCAACCCTAAAGGGAAGTTCATTCTGATACAGCTTTTGTAGAAAATGAATTTGCTCTTGTGCCGAGATTGCTAACGCTCCATCAATCCAATAAGCACCTTCGCGAGTACTTGGGTCTGCGTTGCCGTAATCAATTTGCGTCAGATACTCTCTTGCTTTCGCTTCTCCGATTTCGGCAGCAAAAATTTCGTAAACCCAAACGGCTGAATTTCGCATCGCTGAGCGCAAAGTTTGGTCTTGATTGTGTGGAGCGAAGTCCCTCTCCACTCCATCCCACTCAAAAACTTGAAATTCATCACGAACAACACCGGCATCGAGCGCAAAGAGAGAATGCGGAATCTTAAACGTTGATGCTGGGGAATAAGCTGTATCAGCCCGTTCCTGGTCGTAGACCCACAGCTGCTGAGCACCTCCGCGCTGATCCAATACGACAATAGTTCCTTGTGCCTCAACGCGGTCGAAGAAACTAGCCCAATCCGGTCGCTCTTGCCGTTCTAAAATGTTTTGAGACCTATTATCTAAGGTAATCAAATTGCTTACATTAGGCTGCTGTGAAATCTGCGAAATATGCGGTCTATTACTAATCGATATTTTTGCTGATATAGGTGAAACTAGAAATATTCCTGTGCTGCTTGCGACTAAAGCACTAAACAAAAGGAAACGATGGTTCATAATGCTATCTTGTCACGATAAAAAGTCTTCGCTCTACGCACAAGCGACAGCACTGGCTAGCCAGTGCTGCCGCTTGTGTGAAATTCATGGAACTATTGCAGTAACGCGGATTTCAATTCGCATCGTTGGTAGCCCAAGCGCCGCAACGCCGATTTGTGTCCAAATTGGGGCGTGATTGGGCATGTAATGGCGATATAGCCTGACCATTACCTCGTTAACTTCTGGAGGCAACCCGCCAGCATGGTAAGAATTGACATGGACAACATGCTCCCAACCCGCCCCGGCAGTTGCCAAAGTTCGCTCTACGTTGCGAAACGCCTGAGCAATCTCGTTCGCCAGCAATTCGGGAATTTGTAGATCGTCATCCCAACCGCCCTGGCCTGATGTCTCCACGCGATCGCCAATTTTGACCGCTTGCGAGTAATGCAAGTTATCCAGCATATATTTCCCATAACCGGGGGTGACAAAAAATTCGGGCTTATGCATGGTGTTCCTTTGTGGGTAGTTAGAAGACGATTAGAGATAGGCGCATCAACGGGTAAGGTCTGGGTCGCTCCCAGTTCTCATCACACCTCTCCACAGAAGTGCGATCAAGCGTCGAAACTATCAATCTTGGCGACACAGCCACTCGCTTTACTCTCTGAAGTGTAGTGAGCCCCAATGCTTGACTTCTTTCAGATTCTTACGGTGCTTTATCAGATTCTTAATTCGTTAACGAACTTGCTTGGGTGTCATTCCAGTGAGACGCTTGAACTGCTGTGTTAGATGGCTTTGGCTGGAGAAGCCGACTTGTAGGGCAATGTCTGCGATCGCCAAATCCGTTTTCATCAGCATCACTTTTGCTCGTTCTACCCGCTGTTGAATCACGTACTGATGGGGCGAAATTCCCATTACTTTCTTAAACAAGTTGGCAAAGTAAGTCGGGCTGATATTAACAACGCTTGCCAGTTCTGCCAAGGATAAATCTTGATTCAAATGAGCGTGGATGTAATCGATCACCTGCTGCATTTGAACATGAGTTAAGCTACCGATTCTTAACGGAATGGATCGGGCTAGGGTCGAGTAGTGTCTTAATAGATGAATGACTAGGGCTTGAGTGAGTGATTCGACATATAATTTCCCCATCATGCCGCCAGTCTGCAACTCAGCGAACAGCAGCATGCCAATCTGATGAAGTTGCAAGTCTTGCTGACCGAAACCATGCACAAGCTCGACCTGCTTTGAATCAATGTCAGAAGATTCCGCAACGTGTTGGATGAATTCCGGTTTTATGTGAATGTGCAGTGGGGCGCAAATGACATCACTCATATCTGGAGCTTGGCACCAATAGCTCGGTTGCCCAGCCGGAACCAAAAGGCTGTCTCCTCGGTGGAGGGTTGATTCATGCAGGCGATCGTCTCGTTTCTGAATTAAAGGGGCGAGATCTCCTGTATGAAAGTAGAACCAGTGATCGGATAGAGCAGGAAGCTCCATTTCAAACGCTGAAGCAGGACTTTGACACTGCTCAACCAAAACGCTGTCCCAGTTCATTTGTCGACTGGAGAACATCAGCGTTTTATTCACCTGTTGGCTGAGTTCGAGCGAGTTGAGCAGGTTGCTAGCCATAGAATTTGTCTCTACCGATATTTTTTGCATTTGCAAAATAAATACTTTCTAGCCCAAATCCGGTACGACAGCGTTTATTAGTCAGGAGTCATATATAGCAGCTCACGTACCCTAGCATGAGCCAGCGATCGCGCCAGAATCGTTTTCCTCTAAGTTGTGGGGCAAGTGCCTCATAAACGTGGGCCAACTGCGTCATCTTACCGAGCAGTGAAGTGGACCCCAGCGCTTAGACAACTTGGAAGGGTAACTAAGCTCTGAAAGATCGATACCCGTGCTACTGCTTTTCGAGAATTATGCAGTGGTCGCATAATACACCTCATCTGGGGTTTGATACTTTAACGATTGATGGGGACGGTATTGGTTGTACCACTGAAACCAGTCATTCACCTCCTGAGCCAAGTGTTGGCCATCGTCAAAGGCCTTGAGATAAATCAGTTCCCACTTCACGGAGCGCCCCAAGCGTTCAATGAAGATAGTGAACCGTCATGCGACGGCGGCCATAGAAGGGCGTTTTCAGATACTGTTCGTCAATCAGCCGCAGCAACGTACATTCCTCGTCAGTCGGACCCACGGGGTGATAATACAGACTCGAACGGCTCACTCCGAGGAGCTGGCACTGCCGCAC
>NZ_JACSWC010000276.1 GCF_016888165.1 Halomicronema sp. CCY15110
TATAGCGACTCCACTCCTAACTGTCAATCACTTTGATGGAGAAATTTTGGGGTGCTGAAAGCAAGATTGCACGGTGGGTTCAGGGTTTTTGCGGCAAGCGTTGTTTCAACTTCGTGAAAAATCTTTTGCAGATGACAAACTTTTTTTAGGGCCATTCGCTGCTGACGCTCTTTGGTGATGAGCCCAGTTGAACGGTTATTGTCAAAGCGGGGCAGAGTTTCGGTTGACTTGCATGCTCCGCTGTCACGAGTCACTACATTTGGCGTTTCTTTTTGCTTAAAAGTTTAGAGCTTTGCTAGATATAGCGGGTTCATGAGCTACTCTATTGGCATCTCAGGCATAGTTTGGTTTGGTACGGAACTTGACTATGCTTTCGCAGTATATTTGCACTAATGCCAAGGCTGGGCTTATGTCGTTTGTAGGTCTACATATTCATAGTGACTACAGTTTGTTGGATGGGGCGAGTCAGTTACCGCACCTTGTCGAGTATGCGAAGTCACTGGAAATGCCCGCGATCGCTCTTACTGATCACGGCGTGATGTACGGCGCGATTGAACTCATCAAAGTTTGTAAGAAGGCTGGCATTAAGCCCATCATCGGCAACGAGATGTACTTAATTAACGGGGACATCGATAAGCAACAGCGACGTCCTCGTTATCACCAGGTGATTTTGGCGAAGAATACCCAGGGCTACAAGAACCTGGTAAAGCTGACAACGCTCTCCCATTTAGAAGGGATGCAAGGGCGAGGGATCTTTTCACGTCCCTGTATTAACAAGGAGCTATTAGAGAAGTACAAAGAAGGGCTCATCGTTACGAGCGCTTGCCTGGGCGGTGAAGTGCCTCAAGCGATTTTGCAGAAACGGCCGGAGATCGCGCGACGAGAAGCTCAGTGGTATAAGGACGTTTTTGGGGACGACTACTATTTAGAGATCCAAGACCATGGGTCACCCGAAGATCGCATCGTGAATGTCGAAGTGGTGAAGATTGCCCGCGAGCTGGATATCAAGATTATCTGCACCAACGATTCTCACTTTATCTCGTGTCTCGATGTGGAAGCCCACGATGCCTTGTTGTGCATTCAGACCGGGAAACTGGTGACCGAAGATAAACGGTTGCGATATAGCGGCACCGAATATTTGAAGTCGGCGGATGAGATGCGGCGACTGTTTCGAGATCATTTGCCTGATGACGTGATCGAAGAATCGATCCAAACCACGTTGGAAGTGGCGGATAAGGTCGAAGAATATACCGGAATTTTGGGGCAACCGCGAATTCCCGACTTCCCAATTCCGGAGCAATTTGAGGGAGCCGAAGACTACATGGCTCACGTTGCCCGAGAGGGGTTGGTGCAACGGATGAAAGCGGCAGACTACACGGAAATTGAGCAAGAGTATCGCGATCGCCTCGAATACGAAGTCGAAATGATGATTCAGATGGGTTTCCCCACTTACTTTTTGGTGGTGTGGGACTACATCCGATTTGCGCGGGAGAACAACATTCCAGTCGGGCCGGGGCGGGGCTCAGCCGCAGGGTCTTTGGTGGCCTATGCGATGGGAATTACGAATATTGATCCGGTACACCACGGACTACTGTTTGAGCGCTTCCTTAATCCTGAACGGAAGTCGATGCCGGATATTGATACGGACTTCTGCATCGAACGGCGAGACGAAGTCATTGATTATGTGACGGAAAAGTACGGCAAAGAGCGGGTGGCGCAGATTATCACTTTCAACCGCATGACCTCTAAAGCCGTACTCAAGGATGTGGCCAGGGTGCTGGATATTCCCTACGCGGAATCCGATCGCATGGCGAAACTCATCCCCGTGTCGCGCGGCAAGCCGACCAAACTCAAGGTCATGGTGTCGGATGACACACCTGCGCCCGAGTTTAAGGAGCGCTACGACAAAGATCCGCAGGTGCAACGCTGGCTGGACATGGCGATGCGGATTGAGGGCATGAACAAAACTTTCGGAGTTCATGCGGCCGGGGTCGTGATCTCGAAAGATCCGCTGGATGAGATTGTGCCGCTGCAGCGGAATAACGATGGCCAGGTGATCACGCAGTACTACATGGAAGATGTGGAAGCCCTGGGACTCCTGAAAATGGACTTCTTAGGGCTGCGCAACTTGACGATGATTCACCGGGCGGTGGAGTTGGTGGCAGCGGGCAAAGGCGAAGTCCTCGATATGGACGATTTGCCGATGGATGATCCAGCGACCTTCAAGCTGCTAGAAAAGGGCGATTTGGGGGGCGTATTTCAACTGGAATCTTCGGGGATGCGGCAAATTGTGCGGGATTTAAAGCCGTCGGGTTTAGAAGACATTTCGTCGGTCTTGGCTCTATATCGACCGGGGCCGCTAGATGCAGGGCTGATTCCCAAGTTCATAAACCGGAAGCACGGGCGCGAGAAAATTGACTTTGCGGACAAAGTTCTGGAGCCAATTCTCAGCGAGACCTACGGCATCATGGTCTACCAAGAACAGATCATGAAAATTGCCCAGGATATGGCGGGCTATTCGCTGGGACAGGCTGACCTGTTGCGAAGAGCTATGGGTAAAAAGAAAGTCTCGGAGATGGAGAAGCACAAAGGACAATTCATTGAAGGGTCGGTAGCCAAGGGTGTTCCCAAGAAAGTGGTCGAAGAGCTTTGGGATCAGATGGTGAAGTTTGCGGAGTACTGCTTCAATAAGTCGCACTCTACCGCCTACGGATTTGTGACCTTTCAAACAGCGTATCTGAAGGCGAATTATCCCGTCGAATATATGGCGGCGCTGCTGACCTCGAACAGCGGCGACCAGGATAAGGTGCAGATGCACATTGCGAACTGCATCAGCATGGGCATTGAAGTGCTGCCGCCGAATATCAATGAGTCGCGGGTGGATTTCACACCGAAGGGGCAGCAGATTTTGTTTGGCCTGTCGGCGGTGCGCAACCTTGGGCAGGGAGCCATTGAGTGTCTTTTAGAGAGTCGCGAGGAGGACGGGCCATTCACGTCGTTGCCGGAGCTGTGCGATCGCGTTGATATGCGGGCAGTAAACCGGCGAGCGTTGGAGGCGTTGATTCTCAGTGGCGCATTTGACCCCATTGACCCGAATCGCAACCAGTTGATGCACGATTTGGAACTGGTCTTGGAATGGGCGCAAAGTCGGGCCAAGGATCGAGAGATTGGTCAGGGCAACTTGCTGGATATGCTGGGCGTGGGAGGCGATCCGGCGGGAGAGATCGCGTCCATGGGAGGCTTTGAAAGTGCTCCGAAAGCGCCACCGGTAGATGATTTTGAACCGCAAGACAAGCTCAAACAGGAAAAGGAACTACTCGGCTTCTACATTTCAGACCATCCCCTGAAGTCGGTGCAAAAGTCAGCCCGCATTTTGGCTCCGGTGAACTTAGGCGAACTGGAAGGATTACCGGAAAATGTGACGTTGAGCGCGATCGCAATGTTGGCGAACGTGAAACCCATCGTGACGAAAAAAGGCGATCGCATGGCCATCGTGCTGCTCGAAGATCTCTCCGGCAGCGTGGAAGGGGTCGTGTTCCCCCGCTCTTATGAACGGATTGGGCAGCACATTCAGCCCGATGCCCGGTTGATGGTGTGGGGTAAATGCGATCGCCGGGACGATCAGATTCAATTCATCGTTGATGATGCTGAACCCATCGAAGACGTAACCATGGTCATGGTGGATCTGGATGCCAGCATTGCCGCTGATATTGAGCAACAGCATCGCTTACGCAATGTGATTCGGAGCAATCAAGGCGATGATCCGAAATATGCCCGAGTTCCTGTGATTGCCGTGATTGGCAAAGATGTCGAGCGGCAGGTAGTACGGTTAGGGGCTCAGTTTCGGGTCAAGGATGCGGAAGCCGCGATCGCAGCGCTAGCCCGAGCCGATTTCAAGGCCCGCACCAGTCCTTTGATCAGCGCTTAGGAAACTGCAACTAAAAAAAGTATCCGTTTAATCCGGTTTCGACTTCGCTCAACCTTCCAGTATCGAGAGTTGAGCGGAGTCGAAACTCGGTCCATGGGGGTCTTTTTTGCGCGCAAGTCCCTTAGGCACGGCGAGCACGGCGAACTCCGGTGGGGGCAGTGGATGGGGAAATGCGTTTTGGGAACGCCCCTGATCAGCTATCCCCTATCGGGCGTCGATACCTTGAGCGTGGCTTCCTGCGCTTGCGAACATCTAAGAAGTGGGCAGGGCGATGCGGTTACGCCCCTGCGCTTTGGCCTGATACAACGCGCGATCGGCCAGATTGAGTAACTCATCAGGAGCGATCGCTGCTTGGGGCACCATTGAGGCCAGGCCAAAACTCAGGGTCAAACTCCCAGATTGAGAATCTTCGTGCCGAATGGCCAATGCCTGAATACGGCAGCGCAGTATCCCAAGCAACTCTACGGCCGCATCGGCCTCCGTATCCGGCAGCAGAATGACAAACTCTTCGCCGCCGTAGCGGGCGACCAAGTCTTGCGATCGCTTAAAGACTAACTGCATCGTGCTTGCCACCTGTTTAAAACAGGTATCGCCTTCAGGGTGTCCATAGCGATCGTTGTACTGTTTGAAGAAATCAATATCCGCCAGAATCAACGTCAACATGCCACCCCGAGTCTGTTGCTCTCGCCAACACTCTTCTAGGTAATGGTCAAATCGACGGCGATTGGCGACCCCGGTCAAACCATCCATGGTCGCGAGGGTTTGCCAATGCTCGTACAGTTCTGCTTGAAATACCGCAATGCCAAACTGCATGGCGATTCGAGACAACAGTTGAATTTCAGTCTCGGTCCAGTAGCGTGGCCCCCGGCAATGGTGGGCAATCAGCAATCCCCAAAGCCGCCCCTCTTGCAACACGGGCACGACCAGATTGGCCCGCACGCCAAAGCCGCTCAGTAACTCGATATGACAAGCATCGATGCCAGCAGTGTAAATATCGTTGATCGCTCGCACGCGACCTTGTTCGTAGAGCGAGACATAGCCATCGCGAAAGCACGGCTCTTCGATGTGGGTAAAGAGAATGGGCATCACCCCCGGTGCCGCTGATTCAACGGTCACGGTACCGCTCCAGTCAGGCTTGAAACGGTAAAGCACAACCCGATCTGTCCGCAAAAACAACCGCACCTGCGCCACGGTAGTGTCTAAAATTTCATCTAACTCCGTACACTCATAGATGCGTTGAGAAATCGTGTCAATCAGTCGTTCTTGGGATAACTCTCGTTGCGTTAACTGGCGTTGCCGCCGGAGGATTTTGATCTTTTGCTGTAGGGCTTGATTAATTCTTTTCAGTTCCTGGGTCTCAGCCTGAATGGCCGCAGCCACCGCTTGATTACTCTGCCGCATCACCTCAGACACGATTTGACGATCTTGCAGTTTTTTCAAACACCAACAGACGATGAGTTGCCCATTGGCAGTGGCGATAGAGTCAGCATTGACCTGCACTCGAACGGGTTGTCCCAGGGTTTGTAATGACATTTCCCAGGGGGGAATCTGCGCTGCCGTCGTCGCGATATAGTTCAGTCGCTGCTGTAGCCGCGATCGCTCCGTCGCAACGACAAAATGTGACAAAGACTGCCCCTGCAATGCGGCCAAAGGCTTACCCAGCAAGGTCTGAGCCGCCTGATTGGCATCTTCAATGTAACCATCAGCAGTTGTGATCAGACAGGATTCAGAGCACAGCTCAAACAGTTTTTGATACTGACCAGTCATCTATATCAATCAGCTTCTTAAAAGCGCCTATGGTTGACTTAATTACCACTTGCGAACGACGGCCTGCACCAATACGTATTCCATACAGAAAAATCATTGAGGAAGCGATATGGACGGTAATCCATCAATCGCGCCAGCCCTTTAAAGCAGCCATGAGAACCACTGAAATACAGCGTTCCCCCGCTGGATAAGGGACAAATTCAGATCTAAGACTTAAGCGTGACAAGGATTTCAGGGCTGACGCTGTACCTCACGGGAACAGGAAACGCTGTAGGGGATATTTTCACGGAGTAGCTTGGCGGACCAAACTTGCGTACCTTCGCAAAACAGCGCGACCATCCAATCAATTTACTTGGTCATGAAGGAATCCGGATGAATGTAAAGCGTTTCGTTTACATTGCCCCGTGCCACTCAATGATTGAGGGGATCCGTTTGGGGCCGTAGGGCAAAGGCATACCTCCTATGTTTGCATTGCGGAATTCGCTTGCGGATGAGATCCGAGTTTTAAACCATTGATGGATTGGCAAATTTGGGATTTGCTGGGGCAAAGACCGATCGCAGACAGTCAGGCCCGGCATCAATGATTCTGCCAACCGGTAAGGTAGCTCTCAGTCGGCCAGCAATCTATAATTTTTGTGTATGAGAGCAGCCGTTAGGAAGGGTAAGAAATATGGACATTGGCCCATTGGAACCGTTGAAGCCTTATTTGAACTTTTTTCATCCCATTTTTATGTGGGTTTTATTAGGGCTGAGCATTTATGCCATGTATCTCGGGTTCAAAATTCGCCAGACGCGGTCAGCGGAAGGTGATGTCAAGAAGGAATTGATTAAAGGCAAGTTTAACGCGCGGCATCACAAGTGGGGCTCAGCCTTGCTCGCACTGATGGTGTTGGGCAGTATCGGCGGCATGGGAGTGACCTACGTCAACAACGGCAAGCTCTTTTTCGGCCCGCACCTACTGGTGGGGTTGGGCATGACGGGGATGATTGCCACCTCAGCTTCTTTGGTACCGTTTATGCAAAAGGGCAATGACACGGCGCGTTCAGCCCATATTGCTCTGAACGTGATTTTAGTCGGGTTGTTTGGCTGGCAAGCTGTCACGGGGGTGCAGATTGTGCAGCGCATCCTCGAAAACTTCGGGAGCTAATTGCGGCAGCCACAACCGTCACCGACGTATCCAGGCAATTGAAAACTCGGCAGGGGCGATCGCTCCTGCCGAGTTTGTTTATGGCCCAATTTGCCTGACGGGCGATCGCTCTTCACGACAGCGACGTTTCGGTTGCCAAACTGTCCAAGATCTCAACGATGGCCTGCCAGGTGGGGCGATCGCCGAGCTGTGACGACAGACAGGCTTGCTGCAGGTGCTTCAGGGTGTGCCAGCGATCGCTGTGGGCCTCGATATCTGGCGGCGGACAACGGTCTAACAGATCTTCTAACAGACAGCCAAACGCCCTCACTTCAAGGCGGGCTAAATCCGTGCTGAGATGAGCCTCGGTAGCGTCGAAAAATCCAGCGGCCCCAAAATCGCTCAAAAAACTGTCGCCGCTAGCATTCGTCAAAATATTGTGCGCGTAAAGGTCGCCATGCAGAATGCCACGACCATGCAAATGAGCGGCAGCGGCGGCAATCCCGCTGGCGATCCGCAGACTCACCGCCAAAGGAAACTGCGTCTCGGCAGGGTAGGTGTCGCGGGTGCAACTGGCCAAACTAGGCGGGCCGCCCAAGGTTTTGTAGTCAGCTTCGATAAAGGGAAAAACCAGTCCGGCTTTTTGCGCTGGATGATTCACCACCTGCCCCAATACGCTCACCAAATGAGGATGACGCCCAGCCGCCATACAGGCCTGCATTTCATCGATCGGGGAGCCATCGCTGGTGATAGCGCCTTTGAATAATTTGACGGCAACGGTCTGCGAGGAGTCCTGGCGTTGCCAAACGGCTCGGTAAATGACGCCAGAGGCTCCCTGTCCTAGTTCTTCAGCCACGGCGAGATCGCCCCAATCAATTGTGGTCAAATCTCCAGACGATTGGGGAACTGGGGAGAATTCAGTGCAAAAGGGATTGCCCGCATAGGCCAGCCAAGCGAGACGGGGCAACGACAGTAACCAATCGGGCAGAGCCGATAACTGATTGGCCGCGAGTCGAATCAGTTCTAAGTTTTGACAGGCGGCCAACTCATCCGGCAAAAACTGTAGGCGATTGCCTGCCAGCATGAGTTTTTGCAGTTTAGACAATTGGCCCAGCGAGGCGGGTAGGGTGGTGAGTTGGTTGTTGGTGAGAATCAACCACCGGGTTTGGGGGGGCAGGGCGGTTTCGCTCAGGTTGGTGAGCTGATTGGCCTTAAAGCTAATCATGGAGAGTTGAGGACACTGTGCCAATACTTCGGGCACGGTCTCAAATTGATTGTTGTTCAGAAACAGCACCTGGAGGTGGCGCAGCCGAGGCAAGTCGTCGGGTAATGCCGATAGACGATTGTTGGACAGGTCCAAAATCTCTAAGCAATCCGCCAGCTTAAAGATCTCCGGGGGAAATTGGGTCAGCTGCTCTGACAAACTGAGGCGCTTGACGCCTTGAATCTCACCGCTTCGTAATTGCTCCAATGTGGCCATGGTGTTGGGGGTGCTTTGAAGGTGTGCGTCGCTGTTTGGGGTCAAGCAGATTTTAGCCGTGGATGCGGCCCGGATAAATTCTCAAGGTGCTTACCCGCAGTAGATGAAACATGACGACCAGCCGAAAATCTAGGCGGTGGCTGCTCGCTCTAGCACGAGGGTAAACGGGCCATCGTTCACGATATCGACCTGCATCATCGCGCCAAATCGGCCCATTTCCACCACTAAACCACTTTGCGTGAGCATCTCGACAAACTGCTCATAGAGCATTTCCGCTTGGTCAGGTGGGGCGGCTTGGGCAAAAGAGGGGCGACGACCTTTATTGCAATCGCCATAAAGGGTGAACTGGCTAATGACTAAGAGTTCCCCCTGGATGTCTTGGACAGATAAATCAGGGCGATCGCTCCCCGGCGCGGAAAAAATTCTCAGGTACAGACATTTACGGGCCATCCAAGCGAGCTCGGCAGGCGTGTCGGTGGGGGCAATGCCGACGAGCAGGTTGAGGCCGCGACCGATTTGCCCCACGATTGCACCGGCCACCGACACACTGGAGGACTGCACTCGCTGAACGACAACACGCATGGAACGGATTCTCAGGGAAGGGGTAAACACGGGCCGAAGGGGCAAGGGAGCAGCCCATCGCCGGGCTGTAGACAGCATAAACGCCGATGCGATCGCTCACCAGCGATCGCGCCATCCCCATGTCTCCTCAGGCTGACTCTTGACGTGTCGGGGCCGCTGTTGACTCAGCTGACTGTGCGGGGATTTCCAGTAGTTGCGCGGCCAGAATTTGCGCGATCGCTGCTGCGGCTCCGGGTGGCCCCAGGCGGCGCTGACCGTTTTGACGAATAGCGTCCAGGCGATCGCCATCAGCCAACACCTGAGCCATCTTGCCGCCAATGTCCTCAGTATTCGGGACTAACACCACGGACGACCCTAACAGCCGGGTTTGCAGCTTAGCAAAGGTGGGGTTGAATTGCGGCCCTGCGCCCGGCGTAATGAAAGCTGGCTTGCCCAGTCCCACAAATTGCTCGGTAGCCGTACCCGCCATGGCGATCGCCGTATCCGCCGCTTGCAAACAGTCAGCGTAAGCAGTTTGGGTCAAGACTACCTGCCCCTGGGCTTTCGTGAATTGGGTCTGGGGATGCCGGGGATCGGGTTGCCAACCAGCGGCAGCTAACCCTGACTGTAATTCAGTCAAATCGAGAGCGGGGGCGATCGCCCCAAAAAACTGCACGGCACGCGGGGCAAATTGTGACAACACGCTGTCCATTGCGGTAACGATCAGTTGCCAGTTGGCATAAGCTTCAGGCGATCGCGACCCTGGTAACAACGCCACCGTCAGGGTCTCGGCGGCATCTGGTTTGAGCGCACTCAACTGCGCCGTGGGGTCCAAGCCATCCATCATCGGATTGCCCGCAAACACTTGGGGCACGCCGAGTTGCTGCAATTCCCCCCGAGTCAATTCATCGCGAACGATCGCCGCCCGACAGCGATCGCGACTCATTAGCCAGCGCTCCCACGGCAAATACATCGAGCCCGCCCAACCCGCATACCAGGGCAAGTCCGGCAGTGGCCCCTGCTCATCCCGCAGATAGTAGGCCGACTTGGCCGTGCCAATGACGGCATAGGGCAACCCACTCCACCAAGCAAAAGCGGCAGGAATCACATCGCCTACTGCCAGCACGGTGCCGCCTTCCCGAGCCCACTGTTTCAACGCTTTGAGCTGCCTCAGGGTGAGCTGCACCAGTCCGCCTTTGAGATCGCGTGCCAGTTGCCGGCTATCCATATAAATGAAACCACCAGACGGTAAAGTCTGAGTCGCGGCAATCAGGGGAATTTGCTGGTTGACGAATGAGCTGCCTACTCCCACTAAAGGCAGGGCGGCCATTTCCACCGCTGGATGCCGCGATCGCAACTCTGAAAGGATGCGGAGGGCGATCTCGTCTTCCCCATGACCATTACTAATGCAGAGCAACCGAGTCGTCATACTCACAGAACTGAATGACTGGACTCTAAGCAGCATAGACCGAGACTGGGTGAGTCATCCCGCTAACTCGTTCGCGGTTGGTCTAAAACGGGACTGGACTCGTCAGCACTACGTCTTCAGCCGTCACGGGATGGCGGAATCGGATCGCTTTGGCATGGAGGTGGAGGCGGTCAGTTTGCCCCTTCGTTCCGTACAGGGTGTCGCCCAAGATGGGCGCGTTGAGGCCGTGGGGATGGGCGGCGTGGACGCGAAGTTGATGGGTGCGGCCCGTGTGGGGTACGAAGTGGAGGCGGGGGCGATCGCCCGCCGTTAACACCTGATATTCAGTCAGACTCGGTTTTCCATATTCGGGGTGAACGGTGGTTTTGGGGCGGTCGTGGGGATCGCGCCACAGGGGTAAATCAATCCTGCCTTGGGGCTGCTCAACGGGGGCGCTCAGCAGGGCCTCGTAAGTTTTTTGCACCTGACGATGGGCAAACTGCTGGTGCAGATGCCGCTGGGCCACCTCAGTTTTGGCGAGCACCAACAAGCCCGACGTGCCTTTGTCGAGCCGATGCCCAGCGGCCAAATACGCGATGTCCGATCGCTGGCACCGGAGGCGACTCACCACGCTGTCTTGCAACGCCTGGGTGCGTCCCGGCACTGAGAGCAAGCCGCTCGGCTTATCCACCACCAGCAGCGATGCATCTTCGAATAAGAGCGGGAGTGGCTCATCGGCGATCGGTTTCGGAACATCGGCTGGCGTTAACCCCGAGAGCAAAAAGCCCATAATCGGTTGACAGCGATCGGCGCAAGCGCCGTAAAACTGACCAGGATGCTTGTCATCCGTCGCTGGCCCCCACCAAAATTCCGCCATCGCCAAAGGCTTCAGGTCATGGGTCGCAGCGTAGTGCAACAGTTTGGGGGCGGCGCAGTCACCGGTGCCCGTAGGCAGTCCTATGGGCCAAAGGGCGGCTAAGGCCGCCGTTTCTCCCGCAAAGTTAGTGAGGGAATACGCCGCATGCATTTGGGTTTGCAGCTGTCGTGAGAGGGCTTGGCGCTGTTGTTTCAGCTCGCGAATTTGGGCGTCGGCTTGGGCGATCGCGGCTCGCAACGGGGCCAAGACGGCATCACGTTGTCGTTTGAGTCGGCGCTTTTCGCCACCCTCGTGTTGACTCTGGCGCACAAGTTCTGACTCCGTCTGGGCCAGCTCGGGGCCAGTCAAGGTCTGAGCATCCTGCTCGCGGCGGCGATCGCGGGCTTGCTTCTGCTGACGGTGCCACTGTGACCAGGCTTGCAACTGCTCAGCAAATATTTGGGACTGGGCCGTAAACAAAGCCCGCTCGGGCATCTGTTGCCGCGTGATGATCTCCTGCTTCAGCTGCTCTAGCTGTCGCAAGGTCTGTATTTCTAACAAAGACACTTGCTCCCGACCAGGAATCGGCGGCACCCAGCCCGCCACCGTGGCTTGACCGTGCCATAAGCCAGAAAAGGCTTTGAGAACGCCTCGTTCGCCCGTGGGCGTCGCGACGAGCAATACCCCAATCATTTTGCCTTCGGTGGGATCACCGATCGCGGCGGGCAGGATGGGCATCAGGCCCTGGGCGATCGCTTCCGCCTCGGGCGTCCGGGGCAGCCGTAACCATTGGTGCGTCTGGGGACAGCGGCCCTCATACCAGTAATCCGGTGGGTTGGAGGGAATCGCGCGATCGCCCGCCACAAAGTCCGTCACTGGATAAAGCCGCCCCATCGGTCTACAGCAGGTTGGGCGTGTAAGGCGTAAAGAGCGAACCATCGCCCTTGGCAACGGTAATCACCGTTTTGACGCCCCCCCGCCGGGTATAGTCGCCAATCACTCGCAGACCAATCGGAGCGAGTTCTTGCCAGAGGCGATCCGCGATCGCATTCGTCACCAGCTCATGGCTGATGCGCTGATCCCGAAATGAATTGATGTACAGCTTAAAGGCTTTCAGCTCGACCACCCAGGCACCAGGCTGATAATCCACCACAATGGTGCCAAAGTCGGGATAGCCCGAACGGGGGCACAGCGCCGTAAATTCTGGATGTTCCAGGTGAATGGTGTAAGTGTTATCGGTTGGATTCGGCCATTTTTCTAACGGCTCGACGGCAGCTTGAACAATGGCGCGATCGCCATATTGCTGATCGGTTGCTACCGGAGCAGAACGCGGCTGTTTATGGTCTACGGATTGGAAAGTCGTCATAAGGTCGGCATCAATATGGCGGGCAACGTCTGATTCAAGATTAATCCTAGCCAGTTCTCAGGCGATGGCTAACCGCGACGCCCTCGACCCAGCCGTTAACTGGCGCTCTCTTCAAGTTGAGCGAGAACGCGATCGCGAAACTCCGGGTCGGTGTTCGCCAAGCCCAGCAGTTGAAAGTAGTCCTGTCGAGTTAGCCCCGCCGCTTGAATGAGGGTAAACGCTTCCGACTCGACGGCCCGTTGGAGCTGTACAGACTCAGCTTCAGTTTCGGCCCGCTGGAGGTCGGTAGTGTGATCGTCAATCAACTCGGCCACACTGAGGTAAGCCGAGACAAACTGATCGACCTTCTCAGACGGAATATCCGTCGCATTCAGCTCCGTCACGGGTTCCATCACCGCTGGCGTGGGGGCATCGGTACCATCATCAGCCCAAGCGATCGCACTCGGCCAGCACAAACTACCGATCAAACAAACTAGACCAGCCACCACCCAAAACGACTGCGGCCATTGAGCAAGCGGTTTAACTTTGGTCACATCCGTTCTCCTGTTTACGGCTGATTTTAGTATGACGAACTTAATACTCGATGCCACGCTTGCAGTCCATCATGCCGGGAACGCTATTGATCCTGCTGTGCCCACAAGTCATTCAGATCAAGGTAGTAGCGCGGATTAACCGGCTGACCATTTCGATGAACTTCGTAATGCAGGTGCGGCCCCGAAGAACGCCCAGTCGACCCCAGTGCACCAATTAACGCGCCCCGCTTGACGCGATCGCCCGCTTGCAACTCGATTTCAGACAAGTGGGCATACAGTGTTTCATAGCTATAGCCGTGGTCAATCACCACATGCTTCCCGTAGCCGCCCGAATACTCAGCTTTCACGACAATGCCATCTGCCGTCGCATAAATTGGCGTGCCCGTTGGGCCGCGAAAATCGATGCCATTGTGCATCTCGTAGCGGGAGCCGCCAAACGGATTGCGCCGCAGGCCAAACTCCGAAGTCACTTCCAATGCTCCTTCAATCGGCTTGGCACTGGGGAAAGCCGCCGCTTGAGCCGCTTCCTCGGCGAGCGTATCTTCGAGGGCTGGCCGCACGTGAGCCTCAAGCTTGGTGTCAATTTGCGGCATCCGCGACTTCGCCAGCGCAAAGAGATCGCTAGCGGCAGCGGTCTGCTCCACGCCACCTCGGGGAATGTCCACCGAGGAACGATCACTAGAACTCGCTTCAGGAACTCCAGCCCGCTCGCGCAGATTCTCGACTTCCGAGTCCAAGGTTTCCAGCTCAATCAAGACTTCAGTAGCCGTCTCGGTCAGGTTTTCGTTTTCCTCTGCCAGCTGCTCGTTTTGCCCCAATAATTGGGACACCCAAACCACCGGCAAAGCCGCTAACAGCAAGCCCATCACTGCCAACGGCAGGGGTCTCAGGGTAATTGCCATCGGCGTTTCACCAGTTCGGGTAATCAAAATGGTGTAGGGCCTGGGTAATCGAAATCGCATACGCTTTTCAGGGAACGAAGACAAAGTCTTAAGATTTCCAACAGATTTACCTACAGGATTATACGGGGATCATTCCCATCAGGCAATTTTTACGCTGGAATGCCACCCAAAACAAGCGCTCAGCCAATGCCGCAACGCTGCCGTGCGCGGGCGATCGCGCTGTTTTCGGTAGCGCCACAAAAATCAGGAGCGCGGCGGACTATCGCCAGAGGGCACGACAAAGTCTCCACGCTGCGGCCTCCGCCACAGTTCGCAACCATCAAAACTGGAGGAAGCGAACGCGGCAACAGCGTTGAAAGTAACCCCAAGAAAGTCTTGCTTGCCGACGTTTCGGGACTTGCGTGAAGCAACCCAAAAGGCACGAGGCGGCAGCGCTGAGATTGCAGATCCCAGAGAGCCGACAACTAAACCGATGAGGAAGACTGGGCTAGTGGCCGCTGTCAAAAGTGTCCCAAACAAAGGAGCGCTCAAATTTTCTGAGACCATCTGGCTCCAGAGACGAACACCGATTAGCGATCGCGATCGCTCCCCCAACCATCCACCTCATCGGGCAATCAGTCCAGCAGCCCAAGGTAGCGAGCCAGGCACAAGGTGACGATTCTAATGAGATTCGATCGCTTGTCGCAACGCCGCATCGTGGGTCAATAGCGCCTGTGGGTCAATCGCCAACGACTTTGCGAGTTTCAGCAGGGGTTTCAGCCACATCATGGCTTGCGCGGGATCTTCCTGTCGTAGCACGCTCAGCCAGTCGGAAAGGTGTTGCCAATACAGTTCTTGCGATCGCACCAACGCAATCCCGCCCAGCTCATAACCCAGGCTAATCAGCCGTCGCAGCCAGTCCACATCCTCGACCAGATGCTCTGGCTTCGGATGATTCAGAAAATGGCGCAGCGATCGCCAGATGATCCCTTCCAAAATGCGCTGGCCTTCGGGAATGGCACAATCGCATTGAAACTGCTGGGATTCTTGGGCGATAGTCTCTAGCTGCATCAGGTGAACCGTGCCCCGATTGAGCGGCCCGCCATTGAGATCAATGGTTTCTTGATCCAGCAGACGCAGACTTTCCAAAGCGCGATGACGGATTGCCACTTCTGCCGCGACTTGTAACTCTTGGGGCACCGTCAGACCATCGCGGTGAAAGGCTTTGAGCAAGCCGTGATTGTTGCGATAGACCTGATCATAAAGCTGGTCTAAACGCTGCAAGGTGTCGCGGCTGAGGAGCTGCATGATGCGGTGGCGCTCTTCGGCAAACAGGGTCTGCAAGTTATAAGCGTGATCCCCAAAGGCTTCGTTCATGGCTAAAATCACCTGCGCCGCGCTGCCACTGGTAAACGCGGCCAGCACCGTCTCCTTGGCTCGCTGATAGTCCAGCCGTCGCCGGAAGCCGTTGACACTACAGTGGAAATCCCAGCCGCCCAAGTGCAGCACCACAAAACTCAGGTCAGAGCGATCGCCGGTCACATCCGACGTCACCTGCAACCGCCCCACCGCCAGCGACAACGGCCCCATGCGCTGCACCTGATAGTCGTGTTGCTGAATGGTGTAGCAATAGAGGCGCTGTTCGACGTGGTAAGGCGTGAACAGGGAACTCATGGCGTAATGGGCCACCACCTGTTCTAGGCTCACCTGGGAAGGAATCGCCAATTGGCGATAGACGCCCGCCGCATTGTGAAACTGGGGCACATTGCTGAGCCCCGGTTCCAGTCGGTTGATGAATTCCGTTTCCAGCTCGACGCCGCTGATTTCGCCCGCGAGTTCGATCGCCCGCGCCGCATAGCGCAAAATCTGCGTCCCCTCAGGGCGCGACACCTCATCAAAAAACCAGCCGCAACTGGTGTACATCAACAAAGCATGGCGCTGCATTTCCAGCAGTCGCAACGCCTCGACCTGCTCAGCATTGCTCAGGGCATGATGCTGATATTGACGAAAGAACTGATCGCGACTCTGGGCCGTGCGCTGACGAATCACTTGGACGTAGCTATCCCGCGCCGCCCAAGGATCAATAAACAGGGTGGTGCCATACTGCTCAAAGATGTCTGCCAATTCGTCGCGCAGCCAGTCGAGGGCATCGCGTAGGGGCCGCCGCCACTTTTGATGCCACAGGCCGCCGCCGCCGCACCCGCAGTCATCTTGCCAGCGATCGACCCCGTGGGAGCAGCTCCAAGCGGTCACGGGTTTCAGCACGGCTTCCCACGTCGGCGGGCAATGGTGCAGGTAATAGGCATAGTTGGTGACCGTCCACCCCTGATTCGGAAACTCTTTCGTGACGGCATAGGCGAGGGTTTTCTCCGCGCCGCCCCGGTGGTGGCCAAAGGTTTCACCATCGGTAGCCACGCCCACCAGTTGCGACGGCCGATGATCGCCTCGCACCGCTTGACCAATGCGCCCGGCAAAATGCTGGGAAGAACTGAGCACATCGTTAAAGCCCATGTCACGCGAAATCGGGCCATCGTAGAAAAAGACATCGATATAGCGATGGGAACCGTCCGCATTATGACTCGGCAAATAACAGCGGTAAGGTCGATTGGGATCAATTTGCCCACCCCCCACTTCATGCCATGCCGATTCCGGCTCATCGGCCCCGGGGATCACGCGACATCGCTGGACTTGGGAGGGCGCGAGGATGGTGAATTTAAAGCCTTCATCCACTAAAGCTTCAAGGGTGGGATAGTCCACGGCGGTCTCAGCTAGCCAGATGCCCTCGGGCTCGCGGCCAAACCGGGCCACAAAATCAGCTTTGCCCCAGCGAATCTGCGTGTGTTTATCGCGATCGCTCGCCAGGGGCATGATGATGTGGTTGTACACCTGGGCGATCGCATTGCCGTGGCCCGCAAAGCGATCGCAGCTCTCGCGATCGGCCTCTAAAATGCGGCGATAGGTTTCGGGATCATGGCGCTCCATCCAACTCATTAGCGTGGGGCCGATGTTGAAGCTGATATGGGCGAAATTATTCACGATATCGATTACCTCGCCATGCTCATTCAGAATGCGGGCGTAGGCATTGGGACGATAGCACTCGTGGTGAACGCGCTCATTCCAATCGTGAAAGGGCGCGGCGCTGGGCTGGTGTTCGATGGCCCCAAGATACGGATTTTCGCGCGGGGGCTGATAAAAATGTCCATGAATACACACGCACACGCCCAGCACCGTGGGGGGATCAGGCAGGGGCTGAGAGGGCGCGGTCACCGGGGACATTTTGCTGATTTCGCTCATATGTTACTTCAAGCACTGTGGGTAAGGGGCATCGGGCTGAGACATCGCCTTCGCTAACGCTTGGTCGCGCGGTCCGACTTAACGATCGCTAGGTCATCGGGCTAGTTTCTTGGCTGCAATACCAATGCGTTATCTGGCCGATACCTTGACTTGAGAATGAAAGTAATCTTGATTTTGAGTGCTTTCCGCAGCGGCGACGATGGGAAACATAGTCAACTCGTCTAGAAAGGATGCCTGATCTAGCAAGCGTTAATCAACCTCGCCGCAATTAAGGCTCAATCTGTCCAGGTCAAAAATTGGTTTGAGGCAGTGCATGAGATTGGAATAATTCGTCTGTAATACTTAATACTCAAGAGTTTGAGCCGTCGCCCAAAAGCGATGAGCGAGGGGCATAAAGGTTGTTCAACTTTTTATGAATCCCTGGGTCACTCCGCCATGATCCCCGTAACATTGCGTCACCGTGAGCGATCGCAGCAGTTGCCGATAAGTAGGATGACTGGCCCTAGAATTGGCAGATTTCCAGGCGGCCATGGCTGAGCCAGCCGAGCTCCTGATAACGCGGCCCGTTCCCCCATTCGTGACGGTCAACCATCTTTTAGAAAAATTTATCTGCGAATGTTGAGATTCACGGAAATTTGAGAACACTAGGCGAAAGCATAAGTAACTCTCCGGGAGCGGTGTCCCGTTCTTTTTATGATGCAGTGGCCCTCGATTAGCATTATTGTGCCGACGTACCAACGCGAAGCGGTGCTGTGCAGCACCCTCGCCGATGTGCTTAAGCAAGACTACCCCGACTACGAAGTCATCGTGGTGGATCAGACTCAAGACCACCAGCCCGAGACCCAGGCTTATTTAGAAGAGCTGACGGCAACAGAGCAGATTCAGTATTACCAGTTAAGTTGGGCGAGCCTGCCCGGTGCGCGGAATTACGGGGTCGAGCGATCGCGGGGCGACATCATTCTCTTTATCGACGATGATGTGGAGCTACCCGAGAGCTACCTCCACGCCCACGCCAAAGTCTTTATGGAAAAGCCCGAAGTTGGGGCCGTGGCCGGACGCGTGTTCGATCGCATGAAGCTGGGCGATGATCCCAACCTGTCGATTGACCAGCTACCACCGGAAGCAATGGATCCGGGGATCGCCTGGTATCACATTGATCTCGTCCACACGACGCAACCCCAACGGGTGATCAGTGCGCGGGGCTGCAATATGTCCTTTCGGCGCGAAATCTTTGGCAAACACGGCCTCCGGTTTGACGAGCGCTTTCGGGGTAATGCCGTGCGCGAAGAGTCGGACTTTTGCTTACGCCTACGCGAAACGGGCTATATCGTCTGGTACTCCCCCGAGGCCAATCTGATTCATATCGGCGAAGAAAGTGGTGGCTGCCACGACATCAGCACGCGATCGCTCGCCTATCAAATCACCTTTTACCACAACCACTTTTTGATGGGGTTGAAAAACCTTACCCCCGGTCAAGCCCTGCGCCTCTACGCCAAACTCTTTGACTGCCATGTGTTGGGGCACCCCCCCTGCTACAAAAGCGGCTCGCCGATCAAAGTGGCGACCCGCTTTGTCTTCTACTGGCTAGGTTTACTGGATGCGATCGGCACCCTGATCAAAACCGGCAAAAAACATCGCGTTTACACCACGCCCGCCGATACCCCCATGTCCCTCTCAGCCCAATATTGAGTCGGCCAGCCAGGTGACGCTCCCTTCAAAAAGGGAGCGTCACCTGAAATCCTCTTGAACCATCAAACGTCACCGGAAACGTGCCCATGAGAGTTTTGGTTGCCAGTCACACTTACATCGTTGACCTGAATTGCGAAAAGTTTCGCACCCTCGCCCAGGCAACCGATGTCGAAGTCACCGTGGTGGTGCCCCAGCGCTGGAAACCCGGTGGCGTGCAAAACCGCATCATTGAAAAAGCAGCCTGGCAGGATGGGCGGTTTCGGGTCGTGCCCATTGCCAACTTCAGCCAAAACAACCAGGGCATGTTGACCTTTGGCCTAGATCTGGTCAAGCTGCTGCGGGAGTTTCGGCCCCACGTGATTCAAGTCGAGCAAGGTTCCAAAGGCCTCGCCTATGCCGAAATGATTACCCTCAACCGCCTGCTGGGCCTCAACGCGAAAATGTTGTTTTTCACCTGGTGGAACCTGCCCTATGAGCTGAAATTCCCCATTTCCCTGCTGGAAAAATACAACCTGGGTGGTACCGACGGCATCATCTCCGGCAATCAGGACGGGGCCGATATTTTGCGCGATCGCGGCTACGGTGGCCCTATCCGCGTTATGCCCCAACTTGGCGTCGATGAAACCCTGTTCCGACCGCAGCCCCATCCCGAACTCTTAGAAAAACTGGATATTGGCGCTGACGATTTTGTCGTGGGCTTTGTCGGGCGCTTTGTGGAAGAAAAAGGGCTGCTGACCTTAATGAAATCCCTGGGCCAACTCAAAGACCACCCCAAGTCATGGAAATGTCTGCTGTTAGGGCGCGGCCCCTTGAAAGAAGACTTGCAAAAACAGGCGGTAGAACTGGGCATCAGCGATCGCATTCGCTGGGTCGAAAGCGTCCCCCACGATGACGTGCCCCGCTACATCAACCTCATGTCCACCCTCATTCTGCCGTCTGAAACCACCTACAAATTCAAAACCATGACCGCCGTCGGCTGGGTCGAGCAATTCGGCCACGTTTTGATTGAAGCCATGGCCTGCCAAGTGCCCGTCATCGGTTCCGACTCCGGCGAAATCCCCCACGTCATCGGCGACGCCGGACTTGTTTTTGCCGAAGGTAAGGCCGACGAACTCAGCGATCGCATCCGCACCCTCATGGACTCCCCCGCAACCCACACCGACCTCAGCAAACGCGGCTATGACTTGGCGATGGAAAAATACACCAATCGCGCCCTTGCTCACCAAGTTCTCGACTTTTATCAGGAACTGGTGGCATGACGCAGCCCCTCAAAATCCTCCAAATCGTCCCCTCCATCTCCCTGGTTTACGGCGGCCCTAGCCAAATGGTGCGTGGCTTTTCGCAAGCGTTGGCGGCGACCGGAGCCGAGGTCACCATTATCACCACCGATGCCAACGGCGATGTGGATGAGGCCCCCCTCGCTGTACCGCTCAGCGTCCCTGTTCCAGAAGAGAACTACACCGTCTACTACTTCCGCTGCTCGCCCTTTCGTCGCTACAAATTTTCTCTCGACCTCCTCCGCTGGCTGTGGGATCACGCTCAGGACTACGACATCGCCCACGTCCATGCATTGTTTTCCCCCGTCAGTTCCCTCGCTGCCACAGTCCTGCGGCAGCGCCGCGTGCCCTATCTCATGCGTCCTCTCGGCACCCTCGACCCCGCCGACTTGCGCAAAAAGCAGCAGATCAAAAAACTCTACGCCGCCGTTTTAGAACGGCCCAACCTTGCCGCCGCCGCCGCCATCCACTTCACCAGCGAACAAGAAGCCCGCGTCTCCGAACGCTTTGGCACCGACACGCCCGGCATCGTCTTGCCGCTGGGGGTATCGCCTCTGCCACCAGCAACCACCGCGATTGATGTCTACGATCGCTTCGACATTCCCCGTGATCGCCCCCTCATCCTCTTTATGTCGCGCCTCGATCCCAAAAAAGGGATTGACCTACTGCTCCCCGCGTTAGAAACGTTGCAACAAACAGACGTGAGTTTCCATCTCGTCATGTGTGGGGCCAATCCTCAAGATCGGGCATACGAACAGTCGGTGTATGAGCGGGTGGAGAATTCAGCCTTGCGATCGCACGTCACCCTCACCGGCTACGTCGCTGGCGACACCAAAGCCGCTCTGCTCCAAGCTGCCGACCTGTTCGTGCTGCCTTCCTACTATGAAAATTTCGGCATCTCCGTCGCCGAGGCGATGCTGGCCGCGATCCCCGTCGTGATCTCCGACCAAGTCCACATCTGGGAAACGATCCAGCAAACCGACTCCGGTTGGATTTGTGAATGCACCGTCGAGTCCGTCACCACTCAATTACAAGCGGCACTCCAATCCCCAGAGGAACGCACTCAACGGGGACTCAACGCCCAACGCTGCGCCAAAGACCACTACAGTTGGGGCGCGATCGCCGAAAGTGCGATCGGAATTTATCAAAATTTACTCGCCAAGTAGATACATCGATTTTCTGCATGGATGCAATCTGTGTTGTGCTTTGAAGCTTCATAGGTGGACGACTTAAGGTGTGTTCATCAGCAAACAGGTTCACCATCTCAAGGAGGCAAGCAATGGTTTGTCCTAACGAAATCCAAGTTCGTCAGCAGTTAGAAGGCGTGTATCAGCGATCGCCCGCGACCCCATTCCGGCTCCAAGTCTGGAACGGGTTGCGCCAGATGGGGGCGGCTTTAGTGTATGAACTGACCCGCGATCGCAACCAACCGCGCATCACCCAGCATTACAACAGCCAGGGAGAAGCACATTGGCACATCTTTGACCCGCACTCTGGTCAAACATTCATCCGCCAATCCGAAGGTGAAGTCCTGGACTGGCTCGAAACTCGATATTCGCGCTAGCCGGTGACGTTGGCCGCAGGCTCAGCACTGGCCGCATTTGGGGGCATTGCCCCCAAGACCTGCTCCAAAATATCCACAGGCACCTCATAGAAGTATTGCTGTCGAAAGTGTTCTTCTTGCCAAGCGGTCAAAAAGCGGCGGGCGGCTTGCTCGTATTGGGCCGTGGTGGGAGTTACCAGGGGGGCACTCAGGCTCAGGTCATCACGCTGGCGCTGCACTTTATACCCCAGACTTTGCAAGGCCGCGATCGCGAAGTTGAAAGTGCGATCGCTTAACCCCAGTTTGGCCTGTAGCACGGCGATCGGACGACTGCCCCCCGTGCGGGCCAAATACTTAGCAATCCCCAACAGCTGTTGCCACTGCGGCTCTGCGGCTAAAGGTGGCGGCGGCGGATACGCCAGCGTCAGGGGATCATGGGCACTGCGGTAAGGCCCAAAGTCGGCCCAATCGGTCGGACAGTCCACCATAGCCGGTGGGGGCACTGCATCCGTAAATGATTCACGCTGATCAATCAGCCAAGATGTTTTGGTTGAGGTGGCGGGCGCGCTAGCCACCTCAACCGGGCGCAGATCAACTAAGCGGACTTCGTAGCGCTTTTTGAAGGTATTCACATCGAGTTCGACCACCACGTCGTAAAGCCCTTCGGGTAAATCGGCACGCCGATGGCCCCACCAGTGTCCGGGAAAACTGACCTCCGTAGCGGGGCCAACGATGTCAAAGCAAAGCTTGTGGTAGCGCTGCTTACCGCCCCGGCGATCCTTCAAAGTTTCTTCCCAGAGATTCGTAACCTGCACCTGCGGCAACAAGAGTCGGGGCGTAGGATTGCCCATACCGTAAGGTTCCAAGAGCTTCAGGGCACGAAACAAGTCTTTGCCAAGGTCAGCCACAGCAACCACGCAGTCCACCGCTAGGGGGGGCGGTTGAGTGAGGTCGGTAGTGGGCAAGTAGGCCCGCACGGCGCGATTTAACCCAGCGGTCAGCAAGGGCAAATTTTCAATGGGCAAGGTCATGCCAGCGGCAAAGGGATGACCACCAAAACTGGTCAATAGATGGTCTTGCGCTTTGACTAACTCATACAGATCAATTTGGTGAACGGAGCGGGCTGACCCACGCGCCAACAAGGGTTGTCCGGGGGCGGCAGTCGTTTCGGTTTGAAACAGAATGGTGGGGCGATCGTATTCCTGGGCGATTTGGCTGGCCACCAGCCCCAAGACGCCGGGAGACCATTGGGGATCGCTGAGCAAAATCACCTGAGTCGTGCTGAGATCCAGGCGATCAAGCTGCATTTTGGCCTGACGCAACACGTTGGCTTGCAGCTCTTTGCGGCGAGTGTTGGCGAGTTCGGCCTCTAGGGCCAGGGCTTCAGCCTGACGGCGATCGCGACTGGTCAACAACTCCACCCCAAAGCTGGCATCGCCATGAATGCGACTCACCGCGTTGATGCGGGGGCCAATGCCAAAGGCCACATCCGAGGGGCGATCGCCCGTGCGCTTACAAAACTCCAGCAGCTTCGTCACGCCGGGCCGCACCCCCGCTTTGGCTTGCGCCTCCAACACTTGCAGCCCCCGCTGAGTGAGATACCGACAGTCCCCCCGCAGCGCGACTAAATCGGCAATCAGCCCGATCGCGACTAAATCCAGCAGCGTTTCCAAAGGCTGTTGGGGAATCTCCGGTAATTCCTCATACAACGCCTCCACCAGTTTGTAGGCCACGGCCACACCCGAAAGGTCCCCGAGGGGATGGCCCTCCGGTAGCTGCCGGGGATTGACCAGGGCGACGACTGGCGGGCGCGTCTCAGCTAAAGTGTGGTGATCCGTCACAATCACATCTAGGCCCAGCTCAGCGGCGTAGGCCAGTTCAGAGGCTGCAGTGCTGCCCGTGTCACAGGTCACTATGAGGTCGCAGCCCCAAGCTGCCAACTCGTCCAACCCAGCAATCGACAGCCCATGGGACTCCGTAAAGCGATTAGGAATGTAGTAGCGCAATCGTGCAGTCTGGGGAAAGAACTGCCCCAACCCTTCCCAGAGAACGGCAGTCGCGGTCAAGCCATCCGCATCAAAATCGCCCCAGATGGCAACTTTTTCCTGCTGTTGGTGAGCGGTGCGGAGGCGGGCGATCGCCCGCCTCATTTCCTCCCCAAATGCCCCCGGCGCAGTCGGTTCATACTCTTCTGCATTGAGATAACCGCCAATCTCGTGGAATTGCCGCCAGCCGCGCTGCCAGAGCAGTTGGCCCACCAGTTCAATAAACGGCATCTGCCAACCCCGATGAGCCGCCCAGTCGGCCAACGCTTGTTGCCACTGAGCCGATGGCAAGTCACGTTCATCCAAATGCCATTGAAATCGAGGAAAAGTCATCTTATACGCGCCTTACCACCGGAGCCATCGTCAGGAAACCATCGTTGAAATTGCTCAGGCGATCAACGGGTGAGCCAGGGTACCAATATCAACAACAATAATTTGATCCTAGCTAATTCATTCAAGGGTAGCGATCGGCACATCAGCCTTTCCAGTTGAGCCGTGATTGCTAGAAATCAGCCGCGATCGCTCCATCAATTCCCCCTTGACCTAAACTACCGTGAAGATGTGGCGGATTTACTGGGTTTATGCCACGCAATTGGACGAGTCGCCTTAGACTGTAAGGAGTCGTTTATCCTTGTCCAAAAAGTTACGAGCATTCCTCTCTGAAAATTTCTGGTTTGCTGACGCTAAGCGTCCATGACCTTAGCCAGAATGTACGCCAGGCAGAAGCTTAAGTATTTATCCATCTGCCCCGTTTGAATGTCACGATTAAGGAGTACGGTTACATGCTTCACCGCAAGATTTATCAACTTTGCTGTGAGGGTAAAGAGGTTTGGATTTTCTTACGGGATCAACAACGTTGGCTCGAACGCGCCACAATTTTAGATATTGAGGGCGACCTCGTTACTGTTCGGTATGAAACCGACGAAGAAGATGAGGTTTGTTCTTGGGAAGAGCTCATCCGGCTCGAAAGCATCGGATCGGTTATGCAACGCTTAGCGGCTGTACCCCGAGGTGAGTTTGACTTCCCCATGACCGACGACTGCCCCGAAAACGAGCAGCTTTCTGATCCACCCCGGCGAGAATCAAATCCTGATTAACTCCCCGTGATCTGGAATGAGATCGGTTAGGTAAGGCTTTAGCACCATTCAACTGCCCCTGACAACAGTAGGGTTTTGGCCATTTCATCCAATCAACCATTGGAAACTGACTCAGCATTCGTTGAGTCAGTTTTTGTGCTGACAATACAAAGCGTTAGCTAGCACAACACTCAATCACATTTGTTTAAGTTATTTCATCCAAATCTTTGTGAACACAACAGTTCATGTCAGCTAGTGCCGAAAAGTGATGGCAGGTCGGCAAAATGGAAGGTATCGTCCCCTCAATACATGGCTGTCGGTGAGTGATCGTTGCTGCCGACAACGTATTTTTCTAAGCGTAGGGGCGGCCGTTTTCTTGGATCGATAACACCATGCTTTCTCAATCAAATTTCTCTCGCCCCGCTTGGACTCCTTGGGTACTAGCGATCGCGGCATTTTGGCTTAGCAGTAATCTCCTGCTCGACTTTTTGATCATGCCCATCATGTACGTCTCAGGCATGGCAGCCGATAGCAATTTTGCGGTTGCGGGCTATTCGCTTTTTTGGTCATTCAACCGCGTTGAGCTACTGTGTGCCGCCGTCTTGTTGACAGGGGCCTTAGCGATGCGACACCGCCCTCAAGAGTTTGAAGTTTGCCATAGCGGTAGCCGTTGCCGTTGGACGGTCGCTTTAGGTATCGCCCTGTTAGGCCTGATCTTAGTAGATGCCTATTTTCTGGCCCCTCAAATGAGTGCTCTGGCCTTTGAGTTAGAAAATGCTCGGCAAAGCGCCCTCACTCCTGTCATGCCTGGGATGCATAGCCTGTATTGGCTGCTAGAAGTCTGTAAGCTCGCCTGCCTCGCTGGCATGGGGGGGTTATTGCTGAGTGATCTACGTCCCAGCAATGAGGCTTATGCCACCGTCGATATCGTCGCTTAGGTCACTCCATCGAGCCCATCGGTAGCTTTTCCAATGTGCGGTGAGCACGACTGAACTATTCAGGCGTAACGTTGCCAAACCCATCAGCAAGCCTGGGATTTAATTTTGGACCAATGAGCGTACTGAATAAGCGCGCACATCGCGATGTTTCCCACTTGTCCCCGTCGGCACTAGGCTAGCGCTCACAAACAACTTAGGGAGTTTCGGCTCAATAAAGTCATAGCTCTACCTTTCAATCTCGAAAGTTGAGCGGAGTCGAAACTCCCTCCAGCGGGTCTTTTATTTTCCCTCAAGCCTGTTAGCTTTCAGCTTTGAAGTAGGCGTCTTGTTCAGCCCGCAATTTGTCACAGTGGCGGTTTTCCGGAAAAATTACGTCGTCGTAAGTCAACACCGTATCTTTCGCGACGGGCCGCTTCAGCTTGCAGCCTTCTGCTAAGCCCATGGGCAAGAGTTTTTCCGCCAGGGTGATGTCGCTCTTTTCGCACTGGCCGTAGGTCATGTAGTAGCCGATACCATCGAGAGTCGCTCCTGCCTCTAAGTCGATTTTGGCGGTGGCCACCACATCTACCATGGGTTTGCCCAGGGGTGCCATCACCGCATCTTGGAAGAGTGCGGCCCGAGCAAGGGACAGCGGCACCTCAAAGTGGCAAATGTGATAAGGGGTGTAGAAACTGTAAAGTGGTCCTTCACCGCGCTTGTAATAGTTCAGATAATGTTGATGCTTGGGGTCTTCGTTAGTCGCGTAGATAAAGACGCCCGCCGCTGGTTGGGCACCAACAACATAATCAACAATGCCACCTAGAGCTTTGAGTTGATCGACATCGTACAGGTGAGTCATGTCGTCAACATGTCCACGAAAGTCGTATCCCAACATGCCACGCTGAGCCACTGTCATACCAGTGGCGTTGGCGACGATCGCCTGCTCAAAGGAAATCTTCGTCCCGTCAGCAAAGCTGGTCACCATGTAGGGAGCTTGCTTCCACTTCTCGGCAAAGCTTTTTTGCGTGGTGGGATTGCGGTAGCGATCTTGCAGCCCTTTGATGTTGCCGCAGAGCAAGGGAGTAAAGCCGATGCTTTTGACGTAGCGGTAGAGGTTCATTTCCACGCCGGGCTGGTCACCGTCGCAGTTAGACAGCACTACGCCAGCACGATCAGCATATACCTTCAGAATCGGCCCAATGGTGCCGTCCAGTTCCGCATTCATGAGTACGACATGCTTGTGGTTCGCGATCGCCTCCATCACGATCTGCGTGCCAAATTCAATGGTGCCAGTAACTTCAACCAAGGCATCAATGTTTTCGGCTTTGCACAAGAGGGAAGCATCTTCGGTGACAGCAGGTTGGCCCGCCGCGATCGCATCTTCTAATTCAGCAACCGTCCGCACCGCTTGAATATGATCAACCCCGGCTTCCTCGTAGGGGCGCTTAGCATCCTCTAGCCGCCGACTGAAAACCGCCACCAACTCCATCCCTGGGACAGAATTAATGATTTGATTGGCAATGCCTCGGCCCATAAAACCCGCACCAATCATGCCGACTCTAACCGGATTGCCGGCCTCGGCCCGGGCCTGAAGAGCGGTATCAACAATAATCATGGCAGCGCTCCTAAGAAATAACTCTAATCACTCAATAAGGGCCAGTTAGCGTCTTTCTCAGAAATCACGCTAGCTGGCAAAGGCCAGTCAATCCCTAGCTTAGGGTCACTGTACCGGAGTCCCCGCTCGTAGCCTGGGGTATAAAATTCTGTCACCTGGTAGACTACCTCGGCATTGTCGGTCAAGGTTTGGTATCCGTGGGCAAACATTTCAGGCACATATAGAGCCCGGCGATTTTCCGCTGTCAGTTCGACGCCGACATGTTTCAAGTAGGTAGGGGAGTCTTCCCGCAAATCAACAATGACGTCATAAATCGCCCCTTGGGTGCAGCGCACAAGCTTGGTCTCAGTGGCGGGTGGAACCTGAAAATGCATGCCCCGCTGGGTACCCTTTTTGTAATTAAAGGACATATTGCACTGAGCGACGACGGGCTTGAGGCCATGCTCTTCAAACTCGCGGGCACAAAACGTGCGGGCAAAGAAGCCGCGATCGTCTTTGCGCAAATCCAGGTCAATAATGTAGACCCCCTGAATTGCTGTTTCGTTAAAAATCATTGATCTTGGCTAATGAATAGACAGAGATTGAACACATGCACGACAACATCGGCGATCGCCACGCCGTCGTGCTGAGGGGGGTAGAACTACCAGCAACTGCCTCTACAGATTGCCATAACGTTGAATCTGGGCGGCCGTAAGTTTCTGCATGTCTTGCTCAGCCATATAGGCTTGATACCACTCCACAATCCATTCTAGGGTCATGCCTAAATCTAGTTTGGGTTGCCACTTGAGTCGACTCTTCGCTTTCGAGCAATCCAGCTTCAAGTAAGTCGCTTCGTGGGGATTCACCTTAGTGTCTAATTGCCAAGAAGCACCGTCTCCCCAGAGCCGAGTTAGCTGCTCAGTAATCCAAGAAACGGGTCGAGCATCTTCATCATTCGGCCCAAAGTTCCACCCCTCTGCGTAGGTGCCCCCGTCTTCCCACATTTGCTCAGCCAAAGTCATGTATCCATTCAGCGGCTCCAGCACATGTTGCCAGGGGCGAATAGCATTCGGACTACGAATCAAGACCGACTCACCCGCCATGATGGCCCGCATAATGTCAGGAATCAGCCGATCTTCCGCCCAGTCACCACCGCCAATCACATTGCCGGCACGAACACTCGCTAAACTCGTTGTGTGCTCGTCGTATTGCTCTGGACTAAAGAAGGAATTGCGATAGGCCGCAGCGACTAACTCCGCACAGCCTTTGCTGTTGGAGTAAGGATCATGTCCCCCCATCGCTTCGTTTTCGCGATAGCCCCACACCCATTCGCGGTTCTCGTAGCATTTGTCACTGGTGATGTTCACGACGACTCGGGCGCAATTCGTCTGACGCGCCGCTTCGAGCAAATGCACAGTGCCCATGACGTTGGTGGAGTAGGTTTCTACAGGATGCTTGTAGGAATAACGCACCAGCGGCTGAGCGGCCATGTGGAAAATGATCTCGGGCTGATGCTGGGCGATCGCTGCCTGCAACTTCTCCAAGTCGCGAACATCTCCCTCTACTGAGGCCATGCCTTCACTAACGTTAGCCACGTCAAACAAACTGGGACTGGTAGGTGGCAACAGGGAATACCCCATCACCTCGGCCCCAGCGGTTTGCAACCAAAGGGACATCCAACTGCCCTTAAAGCCAGTGTGACCTGTCAGAAAAACTCGCTTACCGCGCCAAAAATCAGCATTCATAATGTCAAAAAAATATGGTTAGCAAAAATGAGGTTGCTTTGTAGAGCAAGACGGAAAACAAGATTCATTAAAACTCAAACCAATCTTTTACGTACTAGATATGACGATTTAAATATCCTTGTCGAACCTCTACAAAGCAAAAGCCCTCGGCAGAGGAGATTAAGTCACTCAGGCAATTAATCTCCTCTTAAAACTGAATAAATTACCATACCTTCCAAGGGGCTTCATTCGCATCCCAAAGTCTTTCAAGATACTGCTTGTCACGCAAAGTATCCATCGGCTGCCAAAAGCCATTGTGCTTATAGGCTGACAACTCTTCTTTATGAGCTAGCTTTTGCAGCGGCTCTTTTTCCCAAGAAATTGAATCATTCTCGATGAAGTCGATCACCTGCGGATTGAGCACAAAGAAACCACCATTAATCCAGGCTCCATCGCCTTCTGGCTTTTCTTGAAAGTGAGTAATCTTAGTCTGTTCTTTAGCCAAGGCGATCGCGCCGAAGCGGCCAGGTGGCTGCACAGCTGTCAGAGTAGCCAACGTATTTTGCTGCTTATGGAATTCAACTAGAGCCGAGATATCCACATTAGATACGCCGTCACCATAGGTAAAACAGAAATCCTCATTACCAATGTGCTCGCGCACCCGCTTTAGACGACCACCCGTCATTGTCGTATCGCCGGTATCTACCAACGTGACGCGCCAGGGCTCAGCCTTTCCAGCGTGGACGTTCATTTGATTAAAGCGCATGTCAAACGTAACGTCAGACATGTGGAGAAAATAGTTAGCAAAATACTCCTTGATCACATATCCCTTATAACCACAGCAAACAATGAAGTCTGTAATGCCATAGTGAGAGTAAGTTTTCATAATGTGCCAAAGAATTGGCTTGCCACCAATTTCAACCATTGGCTTTGGCTTAATAGCAGTTTCCTCACTTAAGCGCGTTCCCAATCCGCCAGCTAATATGACAGCTTTCATATGACCAAAGAACCACTAAATATCAACAATTAAACAATATGTGCGATAGCTCACACGTAAAGGTAATATAAATCCTACGTTGTTGCTATCGCCACCATATCTGTAACATCTCCCAAATCGGGATCAGCAATGCCTCTAACAACTTCATATAAGCTTTATGATTCGAGCTTAGTATATGAATTTTGAGTGAGTACGTCCGTTTCGTCTTGGCTTCAAGGGCTGACCTACGAAAAATTACTGAGTAACTGAATATAGTTTGGTGTTGGTTAAACGTGAGCTTAGTACAAGTTCGGATATGAGATATCTAGTCCCATTGGTTTTGTTGGAAGATTGACTAGTGCATAACCTTGGCATGGATGTGCCCCATTGCAGTTCACTCAGCATCAAGAAATATATTGGCCGAGAGTTGAGTCAACTTTAATACATCCAGATGAGAGTGACACAGGGGACTAACGTCGTTATTTATGACCAAGGCTCTGTCTTCATACGGGAGAACTAAATGGATAATCACTGTTGGGAGGATGCCTTCCAGTCAGGCTATTTCCTAATTAAACTAGGGCGAAGTGTCTTGCCCATCAGGCATCGTCGAGGGGCAGCATTGACGGACTCTCTAGCGTATTGAATGCGATCACACTAAAATTCAAAGCTCTGCTAGTATTTTTTCATTAGAAGTACGATATATAACCGATTAAGACTTAAGTTCTAGTCGATACAGGGAATAATTTATGTCTATTGTGGATTTAAACGTGGATCAGCAACCAGCAGCCCAAAATCTAGGTACGGTCAATTCTGATGTATCCGCTGCCACAACGGTCAATCTGATTTGGCAGATTAGTACAGACGGGTTGATTGAGAAGGATTGGATAGATTTCCTATTTTCTGAGTTCACAGTCAATCATATCGCTGACCCCAATTTCGACGTGGTGATAGACAATGCCATTGTGATCACTCGCGGTAACCCCAAAGGCGCAACGTCGGTCAAAGATTATCTAGGGCGCTTTAAGCAACAAGGCTATCAGATCGGTGTACTGCACCTCAGTGATGAATGGTTTACATCACCAGTTGATTTTTACCTTGAGGCAGACTTTGTCTTTCGGAACTTCTATCGCCCCGATGTAGCTCATTTACCCCACGTATTATTTGTCCCGGTGGGATATAAGCAAGGTCTGCACAAATACACCGTGGAGCGACCCATTAGCGATCGCCAGTATTACTGGTCGTTTGCTGGTCAGTTGGGAGGAAAAGTATCCCGGCGCGCCATGATGGAACAGGCCCAGAATATTCCTGGCGGCATTGCTTACGTTGGCAAAGGATACAACGACAGCCAGGATCTGAGTTTTGAGGGATATGTTGAACTCATTTGTGACACAGTCTTTGTGCTATCCCCAGCAGGCAATCGTTGCGCGGAAACCAGTCGATTTTATGAGGCCCTTGAAGTAGGGGCGATTCCTGTCGTTGAAGATGTCAGCAAATTCAATATCATCAAGCAGATTCTGAAAGAGATTCTTAAGCCGGAGAAGGCCAAGCAGCATAAAGTTTGGACTTTTCGCTATTGGCAAGATGCTATCTCTCTGTTGCTTGAGCCTAGCTATTGGACACAGGTATTCGGACCAGAGTTTCCTTGCCCCAAATGTTCTAATTGGAAGCATCTAGCAGCCACACTAGCAGCAGTTGACATCGAAGCTGCGGCCAAAGAGACTCAAGCATTTTGGCAGGATTATAAGCGACAATTAAAAATTGATGTTCGGACTATTGTTTTACGTCACTTCAGTAAGTAATCACTGGCAAGAATGATGGAACGTCTGCTAAAGTTTGTAGTTCTCATTCAGTTGCAGTTAGCTACTTTTTGAACAACATTGTCTAAAACTCTGATTGCTATTTAACAGGTGCGATGGTTGAACAAAACTTAGTGCGGTGGGGCATTCTTGGCACCGGCTGGATTGCCGGACAATTTGCCAAAGACCTCCGACGGGTCCCTGGTGCGGCGTTGGCAGCGGTAGCTTCGCGATCGCGCGATAAGGCCGAGCAATTCGCCCAAACTTTTCCCAGCTGTCGGGCTTATGCCAGCTATCAAGAATTAGTCAAAGCGATTGATATTGATGTCGTTTATGTGGCGACCCCCCATATTCGTCATTATGAAGATTGCTTGCTGGCACTCGAAGCGGGTAAGCCGGTGTTGTGTGAAAAACCGTTCACGATTAATCGCCACGAGGCCGAGAAGATTTTCGCAACGGCCAAAGCTAAGAATCTATTTTGTATGGAAGCCATGTGGATGCGCTTTATTCCCCTGATGCAAGAAGTACGGCGCATTGTCCAACAGGGTGATTTAGGGGATATTCGCTTCATTACGGCAGACTTTGGGTATCCGGTTGGCTTTAGCGCTGAGAGCCGTCTATTTAACCCGGAGTTGGGCGGCGGCACTTTGCTAGATCGGGGGTGTTATGCCTTATCACTGGCGGTTTATTTGTTGGGAAAACCTGAGCGAATTACCGGATTTGCTCATATGGGGCCAACTGGTGTCGACGAACAATGCAGTATGCTCCTGCAATATGCCAACGGTGCACTCGCACAACTGGCTGCCACAGTGCAAACTTACAGCACGAATCAAGCGGTAATTGCGGGCACACGGGGACAACTGGTGATTAAACCACCGTTCTTTTATCCCGAATGCCTGGTGGTTCATCAATTTCCTGACCGTGAAACTCTAGCCGCGCCCCCCCCGGCGAGTTTACCCACCGACTTAAAAGGGCGTTTGAAATCTACCCTGAAGACCAATGCTTGGTACAAAAGGCTCCGTCGATGGCGACCGACAGGCGGCAAAACGATGACGCAACTGGATGGCGGCAACGGTTATCAATACCAGGCCATCGAAGTCGGTCGTTGCCTACAAGCGGGACTGTTAGAAAGTCCACTGATGCCTTGGGCAGATACGCTACAGGTGCTAGATCTAATGGATACCTTAAGAGAATCGTGGCAACTAAGGTATGCTCAGGATGATGGTGTAGCGGTTTCTGAATAATCCAGATAGCGCAGTATTAGGTCTCTTTCACGCAATATTTTATTTTTCAAAAAGGTTCTATGAAAATCGCGATCGTAGGCTGCGGATTCGTAGCTGACTTTTACCTCAGTACACTATCTTTTCATCCTCAACTTGAATTGGTTGGAGTCACTGATAAACGACCTGAGCGCGTTAAGAAATTTGCCGAATATCATTCGCTACCAACCTATGACTCACTAGAGGAACTGTTGGCAGATCCGCAAGTAGATATTGTCTTAAATTTGACAAATCCCAGAAGCCATTTTGAAGTTTCTAAGGCAGCTTTATCAGCGGGCAAACACGTCTATTCTGAAAAGCCCCTGGCCATGTCAATTGATCAGGCGAAGGAACTGGTTTCCCTGGCCGCAGAAAAGGGGTTGCATCTCTCCTCTGCACCTTGCAGTGCCTTGAGCGAAACAGCGCAAACGGTTTGGAAAGCACTGCGGGATAATGCTGTCGGCAAGGTGTATTTGGTATACGCCGAAATGGACGATGGGCTAGTGCATAAAATGCCCTATCAGCACTGGATTTCAGACTCAGGAACGCCTTGGCCTTATCAAGATGAATTTGAAGTGGGCTGCACTTTAGAACATGCGGGATATTACGTTAACTGGCTCACGATGTTTTTTGGCCCTGCGCAATCGGTCACGGCCTTCTCCTCTTGTTTAGTGCACGACAAGGTGCAAGATGTTGTGTTGGCCCCCAATGATACCCCTGACTTTTCTGTTGCCTGTATTCAGTTTCAATCGGGGGTTGTGGCACGTCTAACCTGCAGCATTGTGGCAACCCATGACCATCAGTTACGGATTTTTGGTGAAGAGGGTGTCCTCAGCATTCATGACTGTTGGAAGTATGATGACCCCGTCTACGTGCAGCGAATGTTACGTATTCGCCGCAAGGTCTTGATGAATCCCTTTCGGCAGAAGTTACCCTTAGTGCGTAAGACCCCGAATTTTAAGACTCGGGGAGCGCAAAAAATGGACTTTTGTCGCGGAGTGGCAGAGATGGCCGATGCCATTACCGAAAATCGCTCCAGCAGAATGGCTGCGGATGTATCGTTGCACAACAATGAGTTGGCGATCGCCATCCAAAATTCCCTCGCTACGGGTGGGCCTTATACCCTGACTACGACCTTTGAACCGCCACAGCCCATGGTCTGGGCACAATGAACGCGCATGTGACTGCAAGTTAGGCAGGGTTAAACCTTACTTTCTCGCACCATCTGAACGCCATGGATCGGACAATTGGGAACCTCAGCGCCCACCTCGCGGCGATACCACGTTTGATGGCAACTCGCCACCGGGCAGCGGTAGCGGGGGCTGGCCACCACGCCTGCTTTGCCTGGCAGGGGATGATACGTCCGAATAATGCTGAGAATTTCAGCAGCTGGTTTCTGCTCTTCAAGATAGAGTCGCAGCCACTCGCGGGTCGGCTCCGCGACGGACAAAACCCGGCGAATCTCGGCTTGCTGCGCTGCTGTGTCAGTGGTGGCATTCAGGGCGAGCTCCAGGCGATCGCCCATGGCGTTGGCATCGGGACGCTCTAGTAACTCAGCTAAATAAGGGCGGATCGCTTTTGCAGCTTGCAATACGTCTGGAGAAGAAGTCATGACCTAAAGCTGCCTAAAACAGGAAAAACACAAATATACAACTGTAATTATTGGTCACTTTTGCCGCAATCAGACACAGGCGTCACACAGCTTATCTCACCGTGTCCTCACTACGGCCTAGATACTGTAACGGCGCTCTAGCATTTTTCAAGCCTTCAACGCCTTCCCTCGAGATGTCCATTTCAACGGCTCAGGAATGAGGATCCAATAACATCCCAATTGTTTAGAGCAGACATCTTGCCTGTCTTGGGACAGCCGAAACAGCTATTCCAGCTTAGTAATTGCTCAACCAGGTTGACTCAAGCGATGAGCTAGCAGAGGATGTTAGGCTTTGGTCATGACTGAACTCCC
>NZ_JACSWC010000277.1 GCF_016888165.1 Halomicronema sp. CCY15110
CTACATGCTCACTGTCCTTGCCGCTGGTCTGGCAACGTAGCACAATTCCCCGATGTTTTTCTTGCGCTTACCCTGGGGGGGCAAACGGCTGAAGAGTTCGGCCAGGAGTTGGCAGTCGGTCAAAGCTCGATGGGCACTACTGACGCCGATACCATGGTTGAGCGCTAGGGCGATGAGCGATTCACCGGGGCGGGTTTGCTTGGGCCAAGTCATATCTGCCATGGAACAAAGCCATTGCAACGGTTGTTGCCCCTGCCCTCGGAGGATGGGCAATCTTTGGTCATCAAACCACTGGGCGTCAAATTCAGCATTATGGGCAACGATATAATCCGCGGCTAGCGCCAGTTCTTGAAGTAAGCCCAGGGACTTGCATTGAAGAACATGAGGCAGAGCCGTCAGCGCCGTTGGTGGAATTCGGTTGATGGACTCAGCTGCATTATGGGAAGCGTATAGCAGAAATGAGAGGTGTGACAGGGCGGTTTGACAAGGGACAGAATAGAGAATTGCCCCAATCTCAATGACAGTGTCTTGAATCGGATCAATGCCCGTGGTTTCAGTGTCGATAATCAGGAGAGTCTGTGTCATGGCTATGGCTCAGGAACAAACCTTGGTAGACGTACTCCCGATTCCTAAAGTCTTGCTGGCTAAAGTAGATGCATCGGTGCTCAAAAATGTATTTGTGATGCACTTTATTTTTTATGCCCCGAACCGCCCGTGAGATCACTGAAAAGTTGGGAAATCTGTAAGGAGTCGACGGACGGTGAATATTCCTGTCTAGATTGACCGCTTTGTCCCAAACAGTGGCTAGTGCGGAGCCAAGCATGTATGGCGAATTTTATCCAAGTAGGTCCCTATCCTGAACCCCAGGCATTAAGGCTGCTAGACGATAGCGGTACCGTCATCACGGCTTCCCGGTTGGCAGCACGAGCCCTAGGGGTACCCCATCAATCTCTTAGCAGTCTTGCGTCCAAACATTTAGCACAACAGGGCTGGGCGATCGCCTCCACACTCAAGGCCCAATCTATTTTTCGTCAAGTTCTGCAAGAGACGGTGCAACCCGCCGATTTGTTGGGTACGGCCAATGCCTGGTTGCCGACGGTGCGATCACTCCTGCAAAGCAGCCCAAATCTAGGCAATGTTTCCGGCACTTTTTCAGAACGAACTCATCAGCTTTTGCATGTGGCACAAGCGTTTCAGCAAGCGCTGCATGGGGAAAACCTGGTTGACTTGAGTGAGTTGTATTGGCGAGCAATTGAACATTTCCCTGAACCACAAAAAGTGCTGATCTATGGCTACTTCCAGCCCCGGTTGGATGAGTTGGCATGGATGAATGCGATCGCAGCTTCCGATAGCGCCCTGTTTCTTCCCGCTCCTGATGCTCCCCTGTTTCAAGATGTGCAGAGATCGGTCGAGTGGTTGGTTGAGCAAGGTTGGGAGGTGGTGGCGGAAGCGATTGATACTGAGGCGATCGGGGGACACCTCAGCCAAGTCTTTATCGGTAACAGAAGCCGAGGTTCTGAAGACGCTCCTCTCAAATTAACGCACTCCACGCAGAACCCCAGCTTCTCGGTCAAAGCTCACCGCTACAGCACCTTTGAAGCGGAGATGCGGGGCACCTTAGCGCAGGTGAAAGCGCTGCTCAATGCCGGAACGCCAGCAAGAGATATCGCCATCATTGCCCGCGATGAAGTTGCCTACGGTCCCCAGCTCATTGATATCGCGTGGGAATATGGCGTACCGCTGCGAGCACTCTACGACACACCACTGCTGAGTACCCGGTTAGGCTCATGGCTGAAGCTGCTGATTGAGGTGATGGATACGGGCTGGCCGTTTGAAGCCACTGCGAAGCTACTGAGCCATCCCTTGTGCAGTAACCCCGATAAAAACTTTTGGGCAACGGTGCGCGTTGAGCATCCCGTCGGGTTTGCAGCTTGGCAAGCGATCGCACAAGAACATCTCGACCTTGACCTCACCGCATTGGCTAGCATCAAGCGCGATCGCAAACCGGACACCTGGGTGAATTGGTGGTACGACCTGTTTAGAACCTTTGACTTGCGCAAACGCTGCGCCCGCTGGTCTCGCGAAAGCATTGCGTTCAACAACTTGTATCGCGGCTTAGTCGAATTGGCGAAATTGGGAGAAGAACCGAAGTCCTGGGCGGATTTTCGCCAAGAGCTGATCGATTTGCTGCAAGTGCTAACCGTGCCTGCCCAACCAGGCCGGGGCGGCGTGGAACTCCACAAGCCGACGTCGGTGGTCGGTGCCCAATATGATCACCTTTTTGTCCTGGGCATGGCTGAGGGGGGGCTGCCAGCAACCATTAGCAACGATCCGGTGCTGGATTTCTTTGAGCGGCAACAGCTCCAGCGGCAGGGTTTGGCACTCCCCACAGCGGCGGCGATGGCCCGGCGCGAGGCCCTGTCGTTCTACGCCCTGCTGCAAACCGCTACGGGCAATCTCACCTTCTCCTACGCTGAGCTCAAGGATCGTCAGGAGCAGTTGCTGAGTCCTTATCTGAAACAGTTGGACTTGAAGCCTGGGGAGCCACCTATGCGGGCGATCGCTAGCCCCGAAGAACTGCGACGAGCCAGCTTACGCCATTCTGGCGACCATGAGGACACCGTTCTCCCCTATGCGCGTCACGCTTTCACGGTCGAGCAGTATCGGGAAAGCAGTGCCGCTCCCAACGAGTATGACGGCATCGTGGGCATGCCTCTGGACTATACGGACAGGGTGTTTAGCGCTTCGCAGCTGCGCAACTTGGGGCAGTGTCCGTTCAAGTGGTTTGCTGACAAATTGCTGAAGTTAGGCCCCACCGAGGAAGTAGACGAAGATTTGAGTCCGAGCCAGATCGGTCAGCTTTATCACAAGGTTTTAGAACTGGTGTTGGCGGCAAAGCAGCAACAGCCTGAGTTAGATATTACCGATGCCCAGCTTTTGGAGGAGAAATTTGCGATCGCTGAGCGCCAAATCATCCCCGCTGACCTCCCTTCCTGGTCGCTGCGCCGCAGTGAACACCTCCGCTGCCTCACACTCGCCCTGGCGGATCCCAACTTTTTGCCCGAGGGGACGGAGCCGCTGCAACTGGAAGGGAACTTTAGCGGCGAGTGGCATGGTCTCAAAGTGCGGGGACAGGTGGACCGCATCGATCGCACCGAGCATGGCCTGGTGCTCATCGACTATAAAACCGGCAAAAGTCGCCCCCCTGGTATTAAAGACATCAACGGCAGAGTTGAGATCGACGTGCAATTAGCCTTATACGAAGAGGCGGCTGGCCCCGACTTGTTTCCTGATGAACCGATCGCGAATGCCTATTACTATTCCATTCGCGGCAGAAAGCAGATCTCTAAACCCAAGCCCAACATCCAGGCCCAACTACCCGATGCCCTCGATCGCTGCAAAGCCCACCTAGACCAAGGCCACTATCCGGTGCAGCCGGATAATGGGCGATCGGCCTGTACCTACTGCGATTTTGACGCCCTGTGTCGCCAGGGCGATCGCCTCAGTCGCAAAAACCCTCATCCCCCAACCCCTTCTCCCACGACGGGCTACTAAGTACACATAAATCCCTCCTGGGCTAGTGACCATCCCTGAAAGATGGCCTCAAATTTCCTGAGCCCCT
>NZ_JACSWC010000278.1 GCF_016888165.1 Halomicronema sp. CCY15110
CTGCTGCGCCGCTACGCCGAGGAGCTGGGGGTGGCCCTGCGAGGCATTGACGGCACCGAGGATGTGGATTTCTTTGGTCGCCCGGAGGAAGAAATTTTGGTGGAAATCAACGCGGCGGCGCTGGTGGCGGTGGGGCTGTCGGCCCAAGATCTGGCTGACCAAGTGGCTCTGAGCGATGCCAAGACCAGCGCCGGGCAGCTGCGATCGCCGGATCAGACCCTGGCCATT
>NZ_JACSWC010000279.1 GCF_016888165.1 Halomicronema sp. CCY15110
GGCTCAGGAAATTTGAGGCCATCTTTCAGGGATGGTCACTAGCCCAGGAGGGATTTATGTGTACTTAGTAGCCCAAATTTGGGAGAGGGATTTAGGGTGTAGACGCGAAGCGGCTTCTCGAAGAGTGGGCTAATGGGTGGCAAATTTACGCCGAGCGGTACTAGTCCAAGCCGCCGATACGGCTGATAGGCCAGAAACGCACGACGGCTTTACCGATGATGTTTTCAGCTGGGACGAAGGAGTCGGGTTCCCAAGCGTGACTGTCAAAACTGCTATTGCGGTTATCGCCGAACACTAAATATGATTCTGCTGGGACAGTTTCTGGCCCCCAGGTGTAGTCGGGTTCAGCCTTGATGTAATCCTCTTCGAGGGGCATGCCGTTAATGAAGACAGTCCCGTCTCGGACTTCCACAGTGTCACCCGGTAGCCCGATCACTCGTTTGATGAAGGCGTCTTTACGCTGTTCTTCTTCTGGGAAGAGGCTGTCGGGGGGCCAAAACACAACAATGTCACCCCGTTGCGGCGGATTGAGATGATAGCTGATTTTCTCGACTACGAGTCGATCATTAATTTCTAGCGTGGGTTCCATCGAGCCGGATGGAATGTAGCGAGCTTCGGCGACAAAGGTACGAATGCCGAGGGCTAAGACGATGCTCAGGCCCAAGGTTTGGAGCCCTTCGACCACAGGGTTGACTTTATGGTCGGTCGGTTTAGCGGTAGAGGTGTCCGGTTTTGGCGGAGGCTGAGGAAAGTCAGTCATGTCAGGCACAGCGTCCGTGGCAATGTCTGTAGTTGATAGCCTATCGATCATACTCGATTAAAAGTCTTTCGATGCGGGTAGATACCAAAGAGACTGGATTGGTTCGGTCACTACTTTGGGAGAACGCGGGCGATGCATAAAGGGGACGGTTGATGAGGATTGGCTAGTTGCTGTTGTGGAGAACGATGGCAACTGAGCAATGTCAGGTGAGTAATAATGAAGGCTGAGGCATCGTTATTGAGAGAGATTGTGCTTGTTGCCGCCGATTCTGATTGAGCCTTTAAAGATAGAACATGTCACAGTTGCCATTGCGAATTTGCCGGAACGGTTGCAAGGGATGATTGTGGTGCAGCTGTCTGATTTTCATTTTGATGGTCGTAGCTTGGCGCTCAAGGTATTGAGGGAGGCGATCGCACGCTGTCATGACCTTGCTCCCGATCTCATTGTGCTAACGGGGGATTTTATTACTGATGAGGCTCAAGACATTGACGGGCTGACGCCTTATTTGCAGGAGTTGCATAGTCCCAATGGGATCTATGCAATTCTGGGCAACCATGACAATTTCTACCCTCACTCGCGATCGCGGGTGACTGCTGGGCTCGAATCGGTGGGCATTCATACTTTGTGGAATGACATTGCGTGCCCATTGGGAGTGGACTTTCCACTGGTGGGGCTGGCTGATTTTTATTCTCGTGACTTTGTCCCAGCGACCATATTTCAGCAGTTAGATCCGCAATTGCCCCGGCTGGTGCTATCGCACAATCCCGACAGCGTGGTTGCGCTGCAACAATATCGAGCGGATTTAGTGCTGTCGGGGCATACCCACGGCGGCCAAGTGATTTTGCCGTGGGGGCCAGCGCCGGCACTGTTGCAGCAGTGGGGCGCAGTCGTGCCCAAGTGGATGCGGCCATTTCTACCCTTTTTGAAACAAGACTGCGATCGCATCTTTCGCAATTGGCAATGGTCGGCTGGTTTGCATCAGGTGGGTGCTACGCAACTGTATGTGAATCGGGGACTGGGCAGCTATTTTCCGGGACGGTGGCGCTGTCCGCCAGAGCTGACGGTGATTCATTTGGTGGGTGAACCGTGATTTTCTGCGGCGTTGCGATCGCAGCCACTAGGCGGAACGATGCTGGGCGATCGCTTGTTGGATGAGCCGAATTTGCTGGATGAGGCGATCGCTGCTCAGTAACTCGCGCGCGGTGGCAATGCCATCGGTGAAACTGGAAGTAATCCCGCTACGCCAGAGATAGAAACCGCCATTCCATAGCGCGATCGCTTGCAAAGGGGTCGCTTTGCCGTTGAGCGTGTCTTGCAAGGTGGACAGGTATTGGGCTTCGGTCTCCAGTGGGGTTTCGCTGGGGCTGCCCAAATCGTAGTCACGGGCATGGAGGACCAGACGTTCTTCGCCACTGGGGGTGTGAATGCCGATGATGGCCGCGCGGGCGCGGGGCAGGTCAGAACTGCCTTCCAAGCCTTTGACAGTGGTAAAGTGCGATACGCCAATGGCGGATAACGTGCCTTGAGCAAGCCCTTCGGTCGGGGGATGCACGTAGCCGACAATGACTTGGCAGTCACCAGCGTAGGGACACCACATTAGCTCCAGGGTCGCCTGGGGGGGGCGTTTGCCGATTTGTTCCCGATAGGGCACAAGGCTCTGGGCGGCGGGAAAGTGGTCGGGCAGATGTAAATAGCCGAGCTTGGTGTGCTCGAAGATGCTCTGGATAGCGGTCAGTGACAGGCCTGTCCAATCGATGCCGATCGCCTGCCAGATATCCACTAACGGCAGACCATATTTGGTGGGCATGCGGTTGCCCCCGTGCAGGATGACGGGACAGCCCGCCGCCGCTAACATCAGCGATACGAGGGGTTGGGCGGGGGCGGTGCGCGATCGCCCGTCGTAGGGCAGGCCAAAGACGAGGGCCGGATAGTCAGCGGTGATGGGCTGTAGGGTCGGCCCCAGCTGAGCGTAAGCGTCTAAAAATCCCGCAAGTTCCACCGATTGCGGCCGTTTGATACGGTGGGCGATCATAAATGCGCCGATTTGGGCGGGCGTGGCCTCTCCTGACAGCATGAGTTGCCCAGCCTGGGCGGCTTCCTGACGGGTAAGCACCGCCGAGGTATGCTGCCCACTGCCCACTTTTTTTAGTAAATCGCGAAAGGCGTGACTCATAGGACTTAGGTGACTGACGACTGATCGACCGACATCAATTTCGTCAGAGACGACTGTGGTAAAAAGATGGCCCCCCGCTCTTGGACTAACTGACAGAAATTTTGAATGAGCGGAATGCGGAGGCGATCGCTCGTGGTGACCAGAACAACCTTGCGCGTGAGCTGCGGGGCCGCCGTGGGCCGAATCGCTAACGTCGGGTCACGACGACTCTCGGTGAGGGCTGACTGGGGCAACAGCGCCGTCAAGTTGCCCTGGCGCACGACCCCACGAAACGCATCTAATGTATTGAGCTCTAGCGCGGCCTGGAGCTCCCCCCCGCTTTCGGCAAATTGGGCTTGTACCAGACGCTGCATACCATAGCCATCTTTAAAGACCACTTGGGGATAGTCGGCCAGGGCGGCCCAGGGGACTTGGTCAAACTGGGTGAGCGGATGGTCGGCAGCCATCAATACTTGCACGGGTTCTTCATACAGCGGCTGCATGTTCATCTCGGGACTCGTGGTCAGGCGCTCATTATCCATCACGATCGCCACATCAACGAGGCCATCCCGCAGCACCTTGAGGGAGCGATCGCTGCCCAAAGCGGTCACGCGAAGCTGCACGTGGGGGTGACTTTGGCAAAACTGCTGCAAAACCGGCGGCAGCAGGTGAGAGCAGACCGATTGAATGGCGGCAATGCAGAGCTCGGGCTGCTTGCCTGCCATCAAGTCAGCGACATCGCGGGTGGCCTGTCGCCAGTCTTGGCAAATGCGGCGGGCTTTGGGCAAGAGGGCTTCGCCGGCAATGGTGAGCTTAATGGGGGTGCCACGGTGCAGCAGTGGGGCATCTAAATCGGTTTCTAAAGCTTGGATTTGGCGGCTAATCGTGGATTGAGTTACCCCACAGGTTTGGGCCGCTTTTTGAAAGCTGCCAGTTTCAGAGACTGATAGAAATGCTTCGAGTTGCTCTATACGCATGGGGATAAAATCTGCTGCGGTGCCCCGATTAGCCTGAAAGCCAGCCAGGGGGATATACATTCTGTTAACAGATACTGCCTGGCCGCTTGGTAACAAGCATTGCTAAATCGTGTCCTAATGGGGGCAGAGCGGCAAATTTGGCAGCGGCGGTGCTGGCAGTTGGGGGACTGAGGAGAAGGCTGGGGCATCCACAAGGCGGCGGCTTATTCCGCCGATCGCGGCAGCACATAGAGCACCCCTGAGATCCAGGTCAAGAGGACCGCCCCCCAAAACAACATGATGCCGACTTGATTGCCGGGGGCGGGTAAGGGTGCCAGCAGGCCAGCGATCGCGGCAATCTGTAAGACGGTCTTGGCTTTGCCCCAGAGATTGGCACCGGGAACTGACTGGGTCTGAAACGTGGGATTCACCCGCCAACCGGAGATCGTGAGCTCCCGCACCAAAATCAGAAAGACGCCCCAAGCGGGTACGCGCCCCAATTCAATGAGGGCCAGTAAGGGGGCAAAAACCAGCAGCTTATCCACTAGCGGGTCTAAAAACTTGCCCAAGTCGGTGACCTGATCCAGCCGCCGGGCCAAGTACCCATCCACCCAGTCGGTACTGGCGGCGAGCAAAAAAATACCCGTAGCCCACCAAGCCCGCTGGGGCGTCGGCTCCAGCAGCAGCGCCAACACCAGGGGAGCCCCAAGCAGACGCGAAACGGTAATCCAGGTCGGCAAATTCATGGTGGGAGTTTCCTCTGCTCAGTCGCGGGTTAAGGCTCGGCGGGAAAATCAGGTTCCGGTGGTGATGGGTCGGAGAGTGGGTGAGAGGGGGGGAGGGCATGCCAGCGAGTGATCGTGAAAACGTCCCTGATGACGACATTGGCGTGCCAGCTCGATGGGGAGAGCGAGTAGGCTGGCCCGTCAATAGGTGATCTTCGGCGACTGATAGCCCAGGGGCTCTAAATGAATGGTGACGCGAGTGGGGCCGAATTTTTCTTCGAGTACGGCTTCGACATGTTCGGTGATTTCATGGGCGTCTTTGAGGTCACGGGGTTCCACGATGAGATGCATGTCGATGAAAACTTGTCGTCCTAATAGCCCTCGGGAGGCGATTTCGTGACAGTTCACGACCCCCGGTACGCGCATCACTTCAGTGTGAATGGCTTCTGGGGCGATCGCCATCTCATCCACGAGCCAGGGCAAATTTTCGCGCAGCACTGTCCAGCCACTCTTGAACACCAGCAGCGCCACCGGGAACGCCATCACCAGGTCGAGCCACTGCCAGCCAAGCCACACGCCCACGAGGCCACCGAGCACCGAAATGGTAATCCACACATCGCTCATGGTGTGGTGGGCATCGGCAATCAAAATTTTGCTGCCGAGCTGGAGACCGACGCGACGCTCGTAAAACGCGACGCCAATGTTGATGCCCAACACGAGCAGCATGATCCAGAGGGCGATCGCCGACATCTTGACGGGCTCTCCCCCCGAGATCAGCCGTTCCCCAGCACTTTGCAAAATTTCAAAACAGGCAATGCCTAAAAAAGCGGCAATGCCCAAGGCTCCGACCGCTTCATACTTTTGGTGACCGTAGGGATGATCGCGATCGGGGTGCGGGGAAGCCAGTTGATTGGTGACCAATCCCAGCACATTGTTGGCGCTGTCGGTCACGCTGTGCAGGGCATCGGCCAGTAGGCTCAGCGAACCCGTCCAAAACCCTACCAGGGACTTCAACCCGACGACCAGCAGGTTGAGTACCAGCGTAATGACCAACACCTTACGGACGGCCTGGCGATGGTCGGGCAGTCGGGGGTCATGCGTCGTCGGGGAAGGTAGCTCAAAAGTCACAAGGCGGCGCTCAAAGCATCTGCTGTGGTCACTAGGACAATCTAGCCGAGCCGCCACAGCAGCTTTGTCGTCACTATACTCTGGAACTCCCGCTAGCAGCGCTATCAGCTCAACTTTTGCAACGCTGTGAATTACACACTAATGGGGACGCGAATGGGATCACCGAGACAAATGCCCATGGCTCTGGCGGTTTTGACGAGCGTGCCGTTGAGGTCAACGTCCTGGTAGTGGGCGATCGCGCTTTCGATGGGCACATCGACCACCTGGCGATTTTGCCAACTCACCATGCGGTCAAAGCGACCTTCGGCGATGAGGTCAGTGGCCGCTACCCCAAAGGCGGTGGCAGTGAGGCGATCCAACGGCGAGGGAATGCCCCCGCGCTGCACGTGTCCTAAAACGGTGACGCGGGTTTCGGCTCCAGTCCGGGTGGAAATATTATCCGCCAAATACTGACCCACGCCGCCCAGGCGACATTGGCTGAGGGCCAGTTGGTTCGTCATTTTCTCGCCATTTTCGTTGCATACGGCTTCGGCCACAATCATGATGGCGTAGTCTTTACCGCGCTCGTTGAGGGTGGTGATGTGCTCACAAATCCGATCCATCGAGTAGTGAATCTCGGGAATCAGGATAATGTCAGCGCCCCCGGCAATCCCGGCGCTAATGGCGATATGTCCGGCATCGCGGCCCATCACTTCGAGAATCATCACGCGGGAGTGACTGGCGGCGGTGAAGTGCAGCCGATCAACCGCCTCGGTGGCGATGTTGACGGCGGTGTCAAAGCCGATCGCCCGCTCCGTGCTGCCCAAGTCATTGTCAATCGTTTTGGGAATCGCGACTAGATTGATGCCGCCTTGCTGGGCCAAGCGGCGCAAAATTGCCAAGCTGCCGTCGCCGCCAATGCCGATGAGGGCGTCGAGGCCGAGCTGGTGATAGCCTTCGATAATTTCTTCGGAGCGATCGCCCACCGAGCCATCGGCCATGGGAAACGCAAAGGGGTTGCCCTTGTTGGTGGTGCCTAAGAAGGTGCCCCCTTTGACCAGCAAATCGTAATCGTCCGGGACGCGGGTCAACGGATGAAATTCGGGAGGCCGCTGTAAGAGGCCATGGGTCGCGCGGGAAATGCCGTAAACTTCCCAACCGTAAGCATCGATCGCGCGATGCACGACCGCTCTGATCGCGGCATTGAGCCCGGCACAATCACCCCCACTCGTCAAAATCCCGATGCGTTTGATATCTGCCATGGCGCTTACTCTCTATCCATAATCTGAATATCGTCTCGATATAGAAAACTAGAGGGTTCTGCAATCTTTTTTTCAGATTTATGTGAACAAATAATGCGTGGTCTGAGTGCTGCTTGAGCGCCTGTAGAGCGCTGGATGGGGTCATCGGATCTCAATGCTGCCAGAGGGTTCAGCGTTATGGCCTAATCTTGGCATCCATCAACTGAAGTAAATGCTAGAGCTCTGAAATGACCGATGCTGTGGACATCTGGGTCGGGCGCTTGCCGTTGTGGTTGACTGGTTGCCCCCGGTGAGGCGGAGCGGGGCGTTATGATCGGGCCGCTGGGAGGAAGCGACATGTTGAAGCTGTTATTGATGCGTCATGGTGAGTCCACCAGCAACCGCGATCGCCGCATGGCTGGCCAAGATGATGCGCCCCTGACCGAACACGGACATCAGCAATGTCAGCAGTTGGCGACTTGGCTCTATGACCAGGATTGGCAGCCTAGCCACATCTACAGCAGTCCGCTCCGCCGCGCCGTGGAATCCATGACGGATTTGCTGCAACCCTGGCAGTGGCAACTGTCTACTGAGGCGGCTAGAACAGGATCTCAGGCGGCGATCGCGGCCCCGAATGACTGGCTGCCGGTGTCGCTGCTGGCGCGGGGCAAGCAGGTACCACCCGCTGTTTTTTTCGCGGCGCAACTGTGCGAATTTCAGGTCGGAATTTTGACCGGGCTGACCTGGGCCGAGGCCCAGCAGCGCTACCCCGATTTGTGTGAGGCGCTCGTCACTTCGCTGGACTGGTTGCCCATTCCCCAAGCGGAAACGCCCCGGCAAGGGCGGCAGCGGGCCGAAGCCTTTATCACCCAACTCTTGTCACGACACCGCAATGGTGATGCAGTGTGGGTGGTGGCGCATCAGTGGATTTTGGAACATCTAGTGGCGGCGCTGATGGGCGGCGATCGCACCTGGCAGATCACCATGTCCAATACCGCGCTGTTTGAATTTTGGCTGGACTGCGATCGCTGGGCGCAGACGGACATGGCCCGGCACACCAGCACCCTGTGGCAAATCCAGCGCTTTAATGAGTGCCCTCATTTAAGTAGCTGGGCCTAGTTAAACGATAACCAAGTGGCTGATTTCGACGCCGCTCAATCAGCGATATTACTGTCCAGGTCAAAGGTTGAGGGTTGAGCGGAGTCGAAACCCGTCTGCGAAATAATTGTGTCCACCGACTTACCGTCGAACGGTCAATGAGCCCAGACCACTGCCAACGCGACCCCAACCGCCACCCGCGACTGAAGCCGCGCGGGAAAACCCCACCCGCGATCGGAGGCCCCCCTTTTACAATGAAAGAGTTGGACTAATACAGGTTTACGCGCATATGAAACCCACTCGTCTCGGCCATGTGGCCGTTTGTGTAAAAGACATTGATCGGGCTGTGGCGTTTTACCAGGGCTTAGGCATGGAAGTCGCCTGGCACGACAAAGATTGGGCCTATGTCAAAGCGGGCGACGACGGTCTGGCCCTGCTCAGCCCGAACTATGAACAAGCCGGGCCGCATTTTGGCTTTGTGTTTAGCGATCGCGCTGAGGTCGACGCCGCCTATGAGCGCCTCAAAGCCGACGATGTATTTGTGACCGAAGTGCACGAGCACCGCGACGGCACCGCTTCGTTTTATGGCAAAGACCCCGATGGCAACTGGTTTGAATATCTTTACGAACCGGCTTCCGTGGCGGCGGCCCCAGCGGCAGTCTGAGGGGGCGCATCGGCCAGGGAGGCAGGGATTGGACGAGGCTCTAACGATTGCGGTAACCAGAGGTGAAACTGGGCTCCCTGACCGGGTTCGCTCTCAATGGTAAAGCGCCCCTGATGGTTCTCTACAATCACCTGATAGCTGATGGAGAGGCCCAGTCCCGTGCCTTTGCCTAGGGGTTTGGTGGTGAAAAATGGATCGCAGAGGCGATCGCGCAATGCTGCCGGAATGCCGGGGCCATTATCAGCGACGGTGATCGCGACCCCCGGCACGTCATGGTGCGTTTGCGGATGCCCGGTAATAGTGATCGTGGGGGTGGCGGTGTCGTCCAGCTCGACCGACTCTAGAGCATCAACCGCGTTCACGAGCAGGTTCATGAGCACCTGGTTGACTGCCGAGGGGTAGCATTCCACTAAGGGAATCGGTTCAAGCTGCTGCACGACTTTGATTGCGGGGCGGGGGCCACTCGCCTTTAACCGATTACGCAAAATGACCAGGGTGCTTTCGATGCCGTTATACAGATCGACCGCCTTGGTGGGTGATTCGTCATGGCGCGAAAAATTTTTCAGGCTCTGCACGATATGGAGAATGCGCTGGGAGCCGTCCTTCATGGACGCCAGCAGTTTGGGGAAGTCGGCGCAGAGAAAATCGACATCCAGGCGATCGAGGGTCTGGGTGACTTTGGGCGGCGGGCTGGGATAGGTCTGTTGGTAGACCGCGATCGCTTGCATCAGGTCCAGCGCATAATCTTGGGCAAAGGTGATATTGCCCGCAATGAAGGACAGAGGATTATTGATTTCGTGGGCGACTCCAGCGACGAGTTGCCCCAAGCTGGACATTTTTTCCGCTTGCACCAGCTGGCTCTGGGTTTGGGTGAGGCGGGTGAGTAACTGTTGTAGTTCTGCGGCCTTTTGGCGGAGCGCATCTTCTGCGGCCTGACGTTCGGTGATGTCGCGAATGACGGCGACTAACTGCTCGGTTGGGGTGTACTCGCTACTGGTGGCTACCTGCGAGTTTGAGAGGGTGACTTCGAGGACGTGGTTGACCAGAGTAGCTTTGAGCGGCACGTTGATGGTGGGGCCACGCACGTCGGCAGTGGGGCGGAGGTCGGGCAAGAGATCGTAGAGCGATCGCCCTTGTAAGGTGCCCTCATCGGTGCGAAACAGCGATTGGCTAGCGGCATTAGCTTGCCGAATGGTGCCGTCAATTTGCAAGACGAGAATGCCATCAGCCGCCATGTTGAAAAATTGCTCGGCCCGTTCCCGGGCTTCCCCAATCAGGGAAATTTGGGGCAAGGTCGTCCACCCGGCGATCGCCACTCCCACTGCGGCTCCGATCATGAGCACCACTACCAAAACGTTGACTTGATTAGTGAGCGGCAACCGATCGAGTTGGCCATGAATGACCCAACTCACTATCATCGCGCCACTGAGTAGCCCGATCAGCCCGCCAATTTGCACCAAGGCCCAGTCTTGCTGCGGGGCGTTGAGCGAGTGAGCGGCCAGAGTGCGATCGCGATCTGGCGGGCGCCATAACTGCGCGGGGATCAGCCCGACGAGCTGACAAATCGCCCAAATCGCCCCAGGCAGCAACAGGCCCCACAGCAAGTCCAGACGGTTCCAGGCTAGGCCGCCCACGATGACAATCAGCCCTTCAGCGATGGCAAAGCCCAAAGACCACCGCGCCCAGCGCACATAGGCTTGCTGCCGCTGTCGCCAGAGCCCCCAGTGAAAGATGGCAAACGAGCCCAACCAGCCGAGACCCGTCACAAAAACAATCTGAGCAATATCCCCCCACCAGAGGAAGGCGATGCTCAGCAGCATTGTCACCAACAAGCCGACGCCGAGAATGCCCTGCTGCGAGACCTGGGCAAATACGGGCGGTAGCTGACCATCCAGTGACAGTTGATACAGCATCCGAGGGGTGTTGGAAACCGCTGTGGCACAACTCAGCAAGCTCGCGGAAGCCAGCAAAAAGGTGACGACAAACGCTGCGCCCTCGCCCCAAAAGGGACTGGCGGCCAGCAACTGCTCGTAGGGGGTGGTGATGCTGGCATCGGCGGAGCCCAGGGCCAGCAAGAGCCAACTGCCCGCCAGATAGATGACGGGAATCAGCGCCGCCGCGATCGGCAAAATCCGCAGCGTTTTTTGCGGATACCGACTGTCAGCCACAAATGCGGCCCCACTTTCGCAGGCGTAGACCGCATAGCTGGCCACCACATACCACTTGGCCCAGTCGCCGATCTGAAAAGTGCCCCAGGTAATGGCCGACACCGTTTGCGAGAGGGCGACCCAGCCAATGCCTTGCAGGCAGAAGAGCAGTATCAGGGAAATGGCCGGGACGACAAAAAATAAATGCAGCACCCCCAAGGCGCGGGTGCCACTAAAAGCCACGATGAAGGCGATCGCGGTAAAGCCCACTTTCAGCAGCAGGGTGGGGCAGTCAATGCCAAAGGGGGTGAGATTGGCCTGCACCAAATCAGTCAGCACGATCGCGTTGACCGGCAAAACGGCCACCCAACTAATGTAGTAGCCCAGAGCACCGTACGTGGCGAGCCAGGGAGTCTCCGGTAATAAGCGACTGAGATAGCTGGGGGTGCCCCCGGCCAAGTCGGTCCACTGCTGCCCCAACCGCTGCACTTGCAGGTTAATCAAAATGCCGACTAGGGCACCCGGAATCCAGACGGCGAGGGCTTGCCAGCCCAACTCGATTTGCATGGCCGGGGCGATGCCTAACCACAACAGCAAGCCGGTCAAGCCAAAGCCCCAAGTTTCAAATGAACTCAGGCTGCGAGGTAAGCGGGAAAATTGAGAAGGGCCGGAAGTCATCAACCTAGTGAACCGAGCGACGAGTAAGCGGAAAACCCGAAATGGGACCCCAAACCAGGAGGTTTAATCAATCTGTCCCAGAACGGTTGACGGAAGATAGCGCTGGTGAGACTCTCTAACTTTGACAGTATGCACGCGTAGATTGTCTCTTACAGGATGATTTGGTCAAGCTAGCGGGTGGGCCACCGACTTACCAGCCCAGGAATTTTTAGGTTTAATGTGCCCGTGGTCAGGCCAGATGCGACAGTCCCGCTGAATCAGTCGATCGTCGTGCCAGTGGCGATCGCAGAATGGTGTCGGAAGTTACAGAACCGTTTCACCGTCTCTCCCAAATGGCTACTACGTACACATAAGGTATGCGTAATGACTTGCCAGCGATCAGCCCCCAACCCCTAAATCCCCCAAGTTTGGGGGACTTTGAATTCTGGTATCCCCCCAGAATTGGGGGGATAAAGGGGGGCAAATGCAGCATTTTGAGGGAGCCATCGAGATGTGTGTATGTAGTAGCTCCCAGATGGAGAAAGGCTTCAAACCCTGGCGAACTCCTGAAGGATGTTCAGGTGCAGAGTCATCTGCGAGAATTTTTAACGCTTCATCGAACTCATGTGGTGTCGTAAGTTACAGAACCGTTACTGAGTCAAGGGCCGCATCCGATGGCCGTCAGTGGCGGCAAACATTGAGCGCTACATAATGAACATGCGGCGGTCGAGACTCTTGGGATCGTGAGTGCTGACAAAGGTATCCAGGTTTTCGTCGGACTCTAGCCGACCATCGACGAGGTTGATAATGCGATCGGCGACATCCAGAATGCGGTTGTCGTGGGTGACCATCAGAATGGTGTGATTTTCTTCCTTCGCTAATTTTTGCATCAGGGTCACCACATCGCGCCCCGATTTTTTGTCGAGGGCGGCGGTGGGTTCATCGGCGAGAATTAGGAGGGGGTGATTGACGAGGGCCCGGGCGATCGCCACTCGTTGCTTTTGGCCCCCCGAGAGGGAACCCGGCTTATAGTCCACGCGATCGCTGAGGCCCAACTTGTCCAAAATCTCGACGGCCTGCGATCGCTTCGTACCAAACTGGCCTTTGAGTTCCACCGCCATTTCGACGTTTTGCGCAGCGGTGAGCGATTCAAACAGGTTGTGCGCCTGAAAAATGAAGCCGATATTGCGGCGCACGCTCACGAGTTTACGGCGGCTCAGGCCCACGACTTCCTGCCCGAGCACTTGCAGGCTCCCGGCGTGAACAGTGCGGAGCGCTCCGATTAGAGTCAGCAGGGTAGTTTTGCCCGACCCCGATGGCCCCGTCATAATCACGATTTGTCCGCGCGGCAGCGTTAAATTGATATCGAACAGAACTTGTTTTGTGAGATCGCCGCTGCCAAAGGAATAGTGCAAATTCTGAATCTGTACGGCACTGGTGGTCGGGGTGACCGGGCTCGACCCGCTGGACTGGGAAGTGGCCATTAACTAAACACCTCTGCGGGGTCGGTGGACTGGACTTTACGCACGGCGATCGCGCCGGAAATCAAACACATGGCAAAGGCGGCCAGATACATATGGGTAATGCGAGCTGGGGTCATGAGAAAAACCAGGCCAATGGCATTGCTAGCGGCGGTGTACAGCAACCGGCTTACCAGAATGCCGGGAATGAATCCCACCACCGATAAAATCAACGCTTCTTGCATCACGACGGTGAGCAAAAAGCGATTGCTGTAGCCCATCGCCTTCAGGGTGGCATACTCCTTCCAGTGATCGGCGACATCGGTATACAAAATCTGATACACGAGAATGATGCCGACAAAAAAACTCATCACCGTCAGCAACGAAAAGACGAAGGCGATGTTGGTACTTTCGCGCCAGTAGTCGCGTTCTTGCGCCTCAAAGCTATTGCCAGGCCCCAAGCGTCGCATCACTTTCACATCATTCGGCAAAAAAGCGCTCAGGGCTTGCACCATTTCATCCACATCGACCCCCGGTTGCACTTGCACCAGGCCAATATCCACTGTTGAGAAACTGCGCTCATCTTCCTCTGGCCCGCGATTGGCAAAGTAGCGCAAAAAGTTTTGGTCGCTCATGATCAGGTTGCCGTTGCCAGCGGCAAAGTCGGTGCCCAGGCGAAAGGTGCCGACAATTTCAATGGCTCGGTCCGCTAGCTCACTCTGAATACCCGCTTCGCGCGGCCCCACTTCGGCGCGGGCGCGAGTGTCAATCAATGCGGTATTGGGGAACTTGAGCGCCTCCAGATGAGCGGTAACGCCGGGCAGGGGCAGCACGGGATCCGCCAGATTAAAGGCCAGTACCCGCACGGGGCGCGTTTTGCGGGTGACGGGGTTGCGCCAGCGCACATCGCTCATGTACAGCGGATAGGCTGCCTGCACCCCCGCCAAAGCTTGAGCTTGATAGAGCCGTCGCCGGGCAAAGGCGGCGGGCACAAACATATTGTTTTTGAGCCGATTGATGATGATGATGTCGGCGTTGAGGCGGTTAATCAACTGCACCTGACTGTCGTAAAGGGCATTTTGAAACCCGGTGAAGAGGAACATCAGCAATACGGCGAAACCGACACCGGCCATGGAGGTGGCAAACTTGCGGCGATCGTGGGTCAGGTTGAGCCACGCCAGGGGCGTGCGTTTCCACCAAGACAGCATGGCTAAAACACCTCCGCTGGGTCAGCGGTGACGGCGCGGCGTACCGAGATCAGGCCCGAAAGGCTGCACATGATCAAGGTCAAGGTGAAGACCAACACCAGGCGGTTGACCGTCATGATCATGGGGAGATTGGTGGCTTCACGGGTGAGGCGATACAGCCCCACGGCCACCACCCAGCCGGGCACAAATCCGGCGACGGCCAGAATGACCGCTTCTTGCAGCACGATGCCGAATAAATAGCGACCGCTGTAGCCCATCGCCTTGAGGGTGGCGTATTCCTTCATGTGGTCGCGGATGTCGGTGTAGAGAATCTGGTACACAATTACTGTGCCGACAATGAACGATACAATCACGCCGAGGGAGAAGATGAAGCCGATCGCGGTGGTTTGGAGCCAGAACTGCAAGTCGTTTTGAATCATTTCGCGGCGGGTCATGACGCGCACATCGGCGGGCAGCAGGCGACGTAGGGTGGTGGCGATCGCCTCAATATTCGCGCCTGCTTTTACTTGAATGAGGCCCAGATTAATTTGGCTGAAGGGGCGCGGGGCAAAAAAGCGGATAAAATTCTGGTCACTCATGATCAGGGTGCCATCAGCGGCGAATCCCCCGCCTAAGGAATATTGCCCGCCAATGATGACACGACGGCGGCCCGCTTCAGTTTCCAAGTCCACGGTCTGGGGGCCAAATTCTTCGCGAGAGAGGCGATCGATCAAGACCGTGTTGGGCGCTTCGAGGGCTTGCTGGGCGGCGGGCGTTTGCACCTCCGGCATCCCAAACACCGGGTCTTGGGGATTGATGCCAAACACAAACATGGCGCGACTGATGCGCGTTTCGGGATTGCGCCATAGCAAATACTCCATATACAGCGGCATGGTGCGCTCGATGCCTTCGACTCCAGCAATCTGCGCTAGCCGTACGCGGGGGAATGCTTTGGTGGAACTGATTTCGAGGGATTCGGGCGAGGTGAGGAAAATGTCCGCGTCCAGTTGTTCGTAAAACGTGACGGTGGTGGCTAGCAAGGCTCCCTGAAAGCCCAGATTCATAAAAATCAGCAGCACCGCGAAGCCGACGCCCGCGATCGCCACAATCAGCCGCGTTTTTTCATGGAGCAGATTCAAAAGGGCGAGCGGGGTTCGTTTCATTTATGTCCCCACATCAATCGCCACATCCACTTGCAAATTGGTCAGCCTGTCAATGACCTCACTCTGATCCACTCGCACTCGCACCTCGACGACCCGGGCATCGGCATTGGCAGCGGGATCATCATCCAGCACGTCGTTTTTGAAAATTTGCAGGCCCACCTGTTCCACGGTGCCGGTCAACACTTCACCAAAGGCTCCGTTACGGCTGGTAATGCTGGCCCGCTGACCCGGTGCCACCAGCGACACATCGGTTTCATAGACCTCCGCCACGACGTACATTTGCTGAGTGTCACCCAGGGCCAAAATGGGGGCATTGGTAGTGACGGCTTCACCCGGTTCGGCATACAGTTGCAAGATTTGCCCGGCGCGTGGAGCCCGGATGATCGTCTGTTCGAGTCGGGCTGCCGCCAGGGCGAGGTTTTGGGCTGCCGACTCGACGTTGACCTGCGCTTGGGCCAGTTGCAAATTGGCGGTTTGACTGTTGACCTGGGCGTCGGCGTTGGCTAGGCTCGTTTCCCGCGCGGCGGTCAGTTCTTGTTTGCGAGCTTGGGCACTCAGCACGTCTTCCCGCAGACGCTGGACGGTGGCCCGCTGGCGATCGCGCTCTTGTAAGGCGATCGCCCCATCGGCATACAGCCGTTCAAAGCGGGCCAAATCGGCCTCGGCAATTTGTCGGTCGGCTTGCAGACTGTCAATGTTGCGCTGCTGCGCTTCGATCGCCGCGAGTTGGGGCTGATCAATTTGGCCGACCCGCGTTTCCGCCTCTTGAATAGAGGCCTGTCCGGCCTCAGTTTGGGCCACCAGCAGCGCCTCGGCTTCGGCGAGTTGACTGGCGGCGTAGTCGCGCTCGGCCCGCCGCACCGCATAAATATCCAGATACGCCAGAATCTGCTCAGGTTGGACGATATCCCCTTCTGCCACTTCGAGCTGGCCCAGGCGGCCACTTTCTCCAGCGACGACATCCACCACCCGGCCCGCTGGCTCGACGCGCCCCAGGGCCGCCACTTGCACGCGTCGCGGTGCCGGTTCCGTGGATTCCACCACTGCGGCCTGGCGGGATTGCAGCCGCGATCGCACCACCCAAAACGAGCCCCCCCCCAGCACCAATAAGCCGACAATCAAGAGCCCAAATTTGGCCCCGGAGAGGGAACGCAATTGTTTAATGGCCATGAATCATGCCCTGAAATGAATCGCCGCAGTGGATACCCCCGTGGGCTTTTCAGCCGGGTTCGCCACCCATCTAAAACTAAACTGTACAGTTGACTCTTGCTATTCTCTATTTGGTTTAGCGTTCATGGTTCTGGTCGCGACCATGATTATCGCGGTTTGCAACATTAATTTAGGACTCTGGGCGCTTTAAGACTGGACAAAGCGCATCAGGGTGACTTCCCAAACGAGGCGCGGTTGCACGAAGCGGCGGAGATGAATGCGGGCTTGTTCTAGGGCTTGCAAGGGCTGGGGCGATCGCTGTTGCTCCCAGGTGATGTGCTGCAAATAGTCCACCAGCCACAGTTGCGATTCGATATCCAGTTCTTTGCTGACTTGCCGCGCCGTCTCCAGAGCAGCGCGCAAAGTGGTGGGTGGCTTACCCAGGGCAGTGAGAATGTCTTCAGGAATGGTATTGAGTTGTTCCCAAGCAGCGATCGCCTGGCCGGGACTGCCCTGGGCCATGGCCAGAATGTCGGGGCGCTGCAAAATATCAGCGTGGCCCGTCTGCTGCAAAATACTGGCCATCGTGTCTACCGCCAGCCGTCGAAACGGGATGGTCTGACAGCGAGAAATAATGGTCGGTAGCAGCTGAGCGCTATCTTCGGCGAGTAAAACCACAGTGGCTGCCCCCGGCTCTTCTAACGTTTTCAGCAGGCCATTGGCGGGGGCTTCGGCCATGGTTTCGGCCCCTTCAATCACCACCACGGCTTGCGGTGCTTCTAACGTCGGGCGCGACAAAAACCGGGCAATGTCGCGAATCTGCTCCAAGCGAATCTGCGGTGGACTTTTGCGCTTGAGGTCCAGTTCTTCGGCCTCGGCGGCGGTGACGGGCTTGCCCTTGTGCAGGTACGTGGGCTCGACCCACAGCAAATCGGGGTGGTTGCGGGCGGCAATGCGGCGTCGCAGCGACGCGGACGGCACGTCCAAACCATGGCCTAACAAGCACTCGGCAAACCGGAGTGCCCCGAGTCGCCGCCCGACGCCCGCTGGCCCGGCAAACAAATAGGCCGGCGCAATGTGGGCTTGGGCGATCGCCTGACTCAGCAAATCAATCGCTGTGGTTTGACCTAAGAGGTCGGCAAATGTTTCCTGTACCACGCCTTCAGTTTTTGCTCCATGATGATCTGAATCTGCTGTGCCACGGTGTCTTCAGGGGCAGCGGCATCAATGGCCACAATGCGATCGGGGTTGCGCTCAGCCAACGTTTCAAAGCCTTGCTGCACCTGCTGATGAAATTCCAGGTTGGCCTGTTCCATGCGATCCAATGTGCCCCGCCGCCGACTGCGGCTTAGACCTTGGTCGGCGTCGAGTTTCAGCCAAATGGTCAGATCGCCTGATATGCCTTCCGTGGCAATATCATTCAGCTGCTCAATCAACGAGAGGCTGAGGCCGCGACCATAGCCCTGATAGGCGACTGTGGAGTCGATGAAGCGATCGCACAAGACCCAACTCCCCGCTTGCAGCATTGGAACAATCACCTCTTCAATATGCTGGGCGCGATCGGCGGCATACAGTAGCAGTTCGGCGCGGGCACCCAAAGCCGTTTCAGGTTGATGATCGAGCAGCAACGCCCGGAGCGATTTGCCGAGGTTCGTGCCGCCCGGCTCACGGGTGCTCACTAAGTCGGGCACAATGCCCGCTGACTGAAGTTTCTGAAAGGATGGCTGCGTCGCTAGCCACTGTTGCAGCCGTACCAGTTGCGTACTTTTGCCGCTACCTTCAACTCCTTCAAAAACAATCAGTTTTCCCTGCATAGTATGCCGTTGGCAGATGAATTAACGTGTCCTCGTGTCCTCATCTTAGAAGGAATCGGTAGCCTCGGCGAAAGCCCCCGTCGGGTCACACGGAGCGCATGACCCGGCAGGGATTGCCCACCGCCACCACGTTTGCAGGAATCGATTTCGTCACCACGCTGCCCGCCCCAATGGTGCTGCCGTCGCCAATGGTGACACCAGGACAGACCATCACGCCGCCCCCCAGCCACACGTTGTTGCCGATCGCGATCGGGGCCGCCATTTCTACCCCCGTCAGCCGCACCTGGGGATCAACCGGGTGGTAGGCCGTGTAGAGCTGCACATTGGGGCCAATCAGCACGTTGTCGCCAATTGTCACCCAGTTACAGTCCAAAATCGTGCAGTTCACATTGATGTAGAGATTTTGCCCCGCCTTGATGTGTTGTCCGTAGTCACAATGAAAAGGCGGATAGATTTCGCAACCCTCGCCCACGGTGTCGAACAGGGTTTGAATAATTTGCGATCGGGTGACCGTCTCGTCCGGGGCCGATTGGTTAAAGCAGTGGAGTTGACGCGCCGCTGCCAGCCGCAAAGCGACCAATTCCGGATCATTGGCGAGGTACGGCTGATTCGCCAGCATTTTTTCTCGTTCGGTGGGGCTGATCATGGGGCGCAGGGATGGGGCGATCGCCCCTAATCATAGGCGCTTGGCTGACGTTTCACCCCTCTGTTGGTGCACCGACGAGATGGTCTACACTACCGAAGAAGTTCACCCAATTACCCTTGCGTCATGGCGACTCGTGGCCCCAAGGTCAGCGACCTCAAGCGATATCTGTCTCAGTGTTCCGAAACGCAGCTAGCGAACGAAATCGTTGACTTGTTCAAAAAAATTCCCGCCGTCCAAGATTACTACCAGGTAAAACTCGATCCTCAAGCGGCGGATGCGGTGGCAGAGAAATATAAAACCACCATTCGTCGGGAGTTTGCGACGGAGTACAGACCGGGGCCAGGTCGCCTCTCAGTGGCCCGCAAAGCCGTCATGGACTTTAAAAAGGTCGCGGGCAGTGTAGACAGTGTTGCTGACATGATGTTGTTTTATGTAGAGCAAGGCGTCGCCTACACGGAGGCTTTTGGCGATATTGATGAGCCGTTTTACAACAGCATGGAGAGCATGTATCAGACGGCGGCTCAGTGGACGACGAAGCATGGTCTGAGGCCAGTCTTTTTGCCCCGATTTCAGCGGCTTGTTAGTGCGACAGCTCATATGGGCTGGGGCTTTCACGATACCCTCAGCGACATGTATCAGGAATTTTTCTCTGCGTTCGAGGGATGACCCGCCAATCTAACGCCACCTCGCACCACCCCATGACTAGAAACCGGGGATAGTGCCAATGTATTATTCTGAAAGGGATTGACCGCGATTGGTGAGCGATCGCCCACCCACTGCACATCGGTTTGTCTATGGCTGCCCCCTCTCAATCACCTCGTTTGCGTCCGTATCAGGTCGAGCTGATCAACGACCTCTATCGCCAGATCAACGAGGGCCACACCAAAATTGCCATCATTGCGGGCACTGGAGCCGGTAAAACCGTGATCAGCGGCCAGATTTGCGCTCATGCCGAGGCAGCAGGCAAACGGCTGATGTTTCTCGTCCATTTGGATGTGCTGGTGGGGCAAACCTACGAAAAAATGAAGTCTTTTGGGCTGCACTGCGGCTTCATCAAAGCGGGGTGGGAAGAAGATCGCGAGGCCCCGATTCAAATTGCCAGCGTACAGACAATGGCCCAGCGGAAGTGGTGGCGACAATGGCCCGCTGATGTAATTTTCTACGACGAGGCCCATACGACTCTCTTCAGCCGCGTCGGTAAGTCCGTGTTGTACAAAACCCATCCCAATGCCGTCCACCTGGCGATGACGGCCACCCCCGAGCGCCTGGGCAAAGACCAACTGGGCGAACATCTCGACACTTTGGTCTCAGCACCGCCACCGTACGAATTGCAGGCGATGGGATTCCTTTCCCAGATGAAATATTTCAGTATGCCGCCGGATGGCGTCGCGGATCTGAAAGAGGTGAAGACCGTGCGCGGCGACTACGACAAAGCGGGCTTGAAAAATGCCTGCGATCGCCCCGAACTTGTCAGCAAAATCGTGCAAGAGTGGCAACGGTTAGTATCTGGCAAGCGCACGATCGCCTTTTGTGTGGATATCGAACATGCCCGCCACGTCGCCGAAGCCTTCCGCCAGGCCGGCATTCCCGCCGACACCGTCGAAGGCGGCACCCCGATTAAAGATCGCCAGCGCATGTATGCTGACCTTCGGGAGGAACGCATCCTCGTGCTCACCTCGTGCAACGTCATCAGCATCGGCTTCGATGAGCCCAGTGTCGAAGTCGGGTTAATGCTGCGCCCCACCCAATCCAGCGCGCTCCACATTCAACAAATTGGCCGCGTCATGCGCATTTCGCCCCAAACAGGCAAAGCCTGCGGCATCATTCTCGACCAGGCAGGCAATTTAGAACGCCTCGGTTTTCCCGAAGATATTGATGAATACCGGTTGCCCATGTGCAAAGACGGCAGTGGCGGTGGCAGCCCCCCCCCGATGAAAGCCTGCCCCCAGTGTGGCCGCATGGTGCTGAGTTTTGTTGTGCGGTGTCCCGAATGTGAGCACCAGTGGCTATCCGATCGCCCCTTGAATCTCGAAGACATGGTGCAGATTTATTCAAGGGAACAAGCCCATGCTATTCGCGATATTCCGACGCTTATAGAAATCTTTCATGGGTATCGTCGCCTTAACTTTACTCGAGGGTATGCTCCTACACTGACCGAACATCATTTTCTTGAAAAGACTGGTCGTACAGCTAAGGATGCTTGGTGTTTGGGATCCATTTTTGGCCGTCAACCTACCTGGGAGCAAAAGAAAACTTTTCTGAGCTATTTGCATCGCAGCGCTAAAAAGTTAGGCAAACCCGGCGATTGGATTGTGCGGGAATTTGAAAAAGAGTTTGGGGCCGGCACCTGGGATGCGATGGCGCGGATGATGCCGCAGCAGCAGGGCGATCGCCGCTGAGCCATGAAAACTCCCTCGTCCAACCCTCCCCTTTCTGCCCCCCCCTGGCTTTCAGCTGTCGTTCTCCAGACACCTGTTCGCACATTGGCGCTGCGCGACCCTGGCCCCGCTGACCTTAACGAAGCCTATCGTTTCGTTGAGAAACCCGTATTAATGGTGGCAAAGACTACATAAGCTTTACGTATTGGGCAAAATTGGTATAGACAAACATCTAATGGTGGAGGTGCATAATGGCTGTGGTGAGAACGGTTGAGCTATTTTCAAACGCCGATGAGCATCTGACTTGTCAGGCTGGTGAAACGATCTTTAAGAGCGGGTCGCTCGGGCTCATAATGTATGGCATCGTCTCTGGCACTGTAGAATTGCAGGTCGATGGGACAACAGTTGAAACCATCGAAGCGGGTGATGTCTTTGGCGAAGGTGCCCTGGTGCAAAGCGATCATCAACGGGCGACAACCGCGATCGCGAAGACCGACTGCCAACTTATTGCCGTTAGCGAAAGTCGCTTTAAGTTTTTGATCGAGAATACGCCGATGTTTGCGATCGAAGTTTTGCAAAGCTTTTCCAATCGACTTCAACGTTTCAAGCATCCTCAAGCGGCCTAACTGGCTTTCGCTTGAGGGGATGTTGTGGGCGACTAATTGCGACTGTCACCGCCCCTTGAGGGTTGTCCATCGTCGCCCATAATATGTTTGGTTGGTGGGGTGGCTCA
>NZ_JACSWC010000028.1 GCF_016888165.1 Halomicronema sp. CCY15110
GCGGTGAGCTGACAATGCCCAAACGCTATATTGTCCGCCTGAGCGAAAAAGAACAGCAGGATCTTCAAGACTTGGTTTCGATCGGCAAAAGTGCGGCCTATCAGATCAAACACGCCAATATTCTGTTGAATATCGATGTGAATGGACCGGGTTGGACGGATGAGCAGGCCGCCTCAGCCTTTAGTTGTCATCGCAACACGGTGGC
>NZ_JACSWC010000280.1 GCF_016888165.1 Halomicronema sp. CCY15110
CTACATGCTCACTGTCCTTGCCGCTGGTCTGGCAACGTAGCACAATTCCCCGATGTTTTTCTTGCGCTTACCCTGGGTTATAAGCCTTTGTTGCCCATCAAGAATGTCTAAGGAATCATATGCATAGCCACCAGTACGTTTGTTGACTACATTCCAAATCATACATCCCAAAAAATATTCTTTTTCAGGATCTGACTCCATCGCATCATTGACATCGTTTAAGAGTTCATTAATTTGCTGTGCTTCCCAAACATAAGCTCTCTGGTATTCAGGAATTCTAAAAAAACGGTCTTTATCAAATAAATCTTTGATGTATAGTTTCCCTGTTCCAAGTGTCTTCATGAACTCTATTCCTAGAAAAATTGATTTGGCAAGTTAATCTGTTGGTTGGCGATGGTATTCAGAGAAGTGTCCTTATCACTTGCCACTTCACAGCCACATACCCAATTTTCCCCAACCACCCTATTTTGCAACACCTTTCGGATACAGACCCAATAAAAAGCCACTGAGGAAGGGACAACCTTTCAGTGGCTTGAATCTTGCAGATAAATCAGTGTCTGGTCATGTTTGATCTGACTGCATCACCCGTTTTGTCAGTATCCGCATCACTTCACCCGGATTCACTGTCGGCAACGGCTGAGACCAGTCCTCAGGGCGGGCATAGCCCAACCGATACAGCGTCAATACACAGGAATGAACCACTTGCGGACTACCGATCGCTAACACCCGCAAAATATCCGGCGATGGCTGATCTCTCAGATCAATCAAGGGCGGAGCTGTCGTCTTCGGCACTATAGCGGCAACATCCTGCTCAACCCATACTTCAGACAAACAATGGGTGAAAGACTGCGGCGAACATGCTGACACCCACAATCGCCTCGATTTGCTCTGGGGCCAGTAACAGGGTGTGCAAGGGGATGTGGCGGTTTGTCGCCCCCAGGGCACCGTCCCCAATGGTTGGCAGGGGCGATCGCGCTCACATTTTTCTACGAATAAAGCTACTGTTAGGGCAAGGGCCTCAGGCAGCACAGCACCGGATCGTAGTAACGGTGCATCGGGCCACTGAGCGACCTCCGCTTTGTAATCTCTCAAGTCTATGGGTTCCGACGCGCAATCACTCTTGCAAAATCTCAAAGCCGACGACGTGAATGTGCGCCAAGTGGCGACAGAAGCGTTATGGCGACTGTGGTACACCCAAAAAGGAGCCTACGGCGCACAACTCTTAGTCCGTAGCCAAAAATTGATGGATCAGGGACAGGCCGATGAAGCGGAAACCATCCTGACCGAAACCCTCGAAGCCATGCCAGACTTTGCCGAAGCCTGGAATCGCCGGGCGGTGCTGTACTACATGCAGCAGCGCTATTGGGCCGCGATCGCTGACTGCGACAAAGTCACTGAGCTCGTGCCTTACCATTTTGGGGCTTTGCATGGCTTGGGCCTTTGCCACATGCAGCTCGGCAACCACACGGCAGCCATTCAAGCGTTTCGGCGGGCCTTAGCGGTGCAGCCCTACGCCACCGCAAATCAGCGCCTCATCTTGGAATGCGCCGCCCAATTAAGTTGATGCAATGAGCCGATATCGGAGAGACGCCAGACTGTAGTCACGTCGTCGAGCTCCCGGTCTGAGCCAGTCACCAAGTCGCCATTTAAATAAGTGTGAAAATTGCTTTGATCGCGGAACCTGAGCGGTATGGTGTGCCATAAGGTCTTGCTGATCTTGACAATCAGGCTGCTTGCCGTGAGCTTCTTTTCGTTTAAGCAAACTGTGATTAATTACCCGATTAGGTGTGGAGGATAATGATGCAACCATCCCATTCTGTTTCTTGGGCGATCGCCTCAGCCGTGGCGATTTGTGGCGCAACGGCGACGACCGCCATGGCGCAAGAGCCGATGTTAACTGGCCCGCTCTGGATGTTAGAAGAAATCGTTTATAACAACGACACCATGACCGTGCCGGACGATCCGGAGCTGTATTCCATCCAATTTTTTGAAGATGGCACCCTGGGCGTCCGTGCCGATTGCAACGTCGGCAACGGTATCTTCGACCCCGAAAGTCCTGACTTCATTACCTTGCAAGCCTTCACCCTGGCGGCTTGTGGCCCCGATTCGCTGGATGATGAATTCCGTCGCGGATTAGAAGATGCTGTCAACTATTTCTTCGTCGATGGCGATCTGTTGATGGATCTCCCCTTCGACACTGGCACCATGCGGTTCATGGCGGATGAAACGATGGTTGAAGACGAGATGGAAGAAGACATGGTGGTCGAAGACGAGATGGAAGAAGAAGTCGTCGTTGAGGAAGAGATGGAAGCAGACATGGAAGAGCCCGTACCCGGTCTCTGGTAACTCCGGTCAAGCAACCTCATCGCCAGACATGCGCCGACTCCAGGGTCGCAACCGTATGTCTGGCTTATTTATAGACATTGATCACAGGATGGGATGGACACATTACCCAATTTGGACTGGCTGTTGGGGGGCATCGCGCTCGTCATTTTATTGGGCGGTCTTTGGCTGCTGTTGGATGGCGTCAAAAGTATGGGTGACGACTAGTTGACAGCGATCGCCGCCCCGACTCACTCAAATCTTGCCAAAGCGTCGATGCCGCTGCTGATAGTCACTCAACGCCTGCTGAAACTCCGCCAGATCAAAGTCCGGCCACAGCGTATCCGTCACGTAGAGCTCAGCATAGGCAAGTTGCCAGAGTAAAAAGTTGCTGATGCGCATTTCGCCACTGGTGCGGATTAGCAGGTCGGGATCTTCTGACCCAGCGGTATAGAGATGGCGACTAAACAGATTTTCGTCAATGTCTTCGGGCGCGAGCTTGCCCAACTGCACTTGAGTCGCGATCGCTTGACAGGCCTGCACGATTTCTTGCCGCCCCCCGTAGTTGGTGGCGACGGTAAAGCGAATGCCAGGGTTATCGCGGGTTTGCTCAACGGCGCGATCGATCTCCGTTTGTAGGGAAGTCGGCAGGGATTCCAGGTGCCCCACAAATTGGATGCGCACGCCTTCCTGATCCATTTCGGCCAGTTCCTGACGCAATACCCGCTCAAACAGCGTCATCAAAAAATCAACCTCTGTATGGGGACGGCCCCAATTTTCCGTCGAAAATGCATACGCCGTCAGTGCCCCAATGCCCCAGTCATTGCAAGTGCGCAGCAGCTTTTTCAAGGTATCCACGCCCCGGCGATGGCCCATGATGCGGGGCAGGCTGCGGCGTTGTGCCCACCGACCATTCCCATCCATAATGACGGCGACATGGTGCGGCAGCCGATCGCGATCGAGGGTCGAGGGTAGGGAAGCGGTCACAAGTGGCTCAGCGGTCATTGTTTTCCACGCGGGGCAGATGACGGGACAAAGGGAAGGCGCTGCCAAAAAGCACGCCCCTGTCTAAGCAACCGTTTACTCAAACTACGCAGTTGCGGGCTGACCGAGTCTCGATCAACCGATAAGGAGAGGCGATCGCTTAACAACTCCCTTAGTTTACTGCTCGTTAGGGGGCGATTTAGCTTTCCCCCTTCCGCCATCGAAATTGAGCCCGTTTCTTCAGAAACCACAATGCAGAGACAATCTTCCACCCGTTCGGTGATGCCCATCGCCGCCCGATGGCGAGTGCCCAACTGACGCGAGGCCGAGCGTTCGGAAATCGGCAAAATTACCCCTGCTGCCAACACCCGAGAGCCCCGCACCAGCACGGCTCCGTCGTGCAGTAGCGTGCTGGTTTGAAAGATCGTTTGCAGCAGCTCGCGGGAGATCTCCGCATTCAGCCGTACCCCCGGCACCGAAAAATCCCGTTCATCAATGGGGCGATCGGTCTCCACAATAATCAGTGCCCCGATCCGGTTTTGCGATAGCTCCTTGACGGCATCGACGAGCTCATCAATGGCGCTATTCGGCTCCGGCACGAGTTCGCGATCGGCAATCACCAACAATTGGCCCAATCGCCCCCGGCCAATTTGCTCCAGCAAGCGACGAAATTCTCCCTGCAAGATAAAAGCCATGGCCACCGCCGAGCCAATGACCAGCTTATCCAGCACAAATGCCAGCAGCGCTAGCCCCACATTGCGGCTAATCGTGGCGGCTAGCAGCAACATAATGAAACCGCGCACCATCCATAGGGTGCGGCGTTCGCCAATGAGTACCAGCAGGGTGTAAACCAGCAGCACGACCAGCACTCCATCCAGGAGTCTCAATGGCCATCCTCCCAGAAGATCGAGGATTATCTGCCCTTGCTCCCAGAATTGCCCCATGTGCAGTGCCGTAGCTTCATTCCCAACGGATGACGGACGGTTTTCAACGCTAAAACATAGCGCCTTGTACAGTAAAAAGCCTTTCCCATCATTGGCCTATTGGAGCCGCGATCGCCGCTCTCGCTAGACCAATGAGAGTTACATGCAGTTGCGTTATTCGGAGTCGGTTCCAGCGGTCGCCATTAAGCTAGCTGGTAAACAGTCATGACGGATCAAATCCTGTAACGTTTCTCGCTGAATAATGAGATGGGCTTCTCCCGCTTTGACCAAGACCGCCGCCGGTCGAGGTACGCGGTTATAGTTCGAAGCCATGCTGTAGTTGTAGGCACCCGTACCTGCCACAACAATAACGTCATTTGCCGCTAACGCGGGCAGGTACGCTTCTTGAATCACCACATCGCCCGATTCACAGTGCTTACCCGCCAGGGTGGTTTTCTCCGTCAGGGGGGCCGACATCTGGTTGGCCGCGAGCGCTCGGTACACCGACTGATAGGTGATGGGACGCGGATTATCCGACATGCCCCCATCCACTGCGACGTAGGTCCGGATCCCCGGCACGGTTTTTTGACTGCCCACTTTGTACGCCGTCACTGCCGCAGAGCCAATCAGCGATCGCCCCGGTTCGGCAATTAACTTGGGTAACGGTACCCCTTGGGCCTTACAGGCTTGGGCCACCGACTCCGCCACCGTCTTCACCCAAGTCTCAATACTGGGGGGATCATCGTGCTCGGTGTAGCAAATACCCAGCCCGCCGCCAATATCCAGCTCCGAGACGGGTAAACCATACTCAGCTGCCTTTTTTAGCCACTGCACCATCACCCCCGCCAGATCCGCGTGGGGCTGCAGTTCAAAAATTTGCGAGCCAATGTGGGCGTGCAGGCCCAGACAACGCAACTGCGGCTGCTGTGCCACAAACTGAAACACCTCCTCAATCTGGTCGGGATCAAACCCAAATTTACTGTCCAGGTGTCCGGTGCGAATGTACTCATGGGTGTGACACTCGATCCCCGGCGTTAGCCGCAGGAGAATGGGCACGGTGTTGCCAGCGGTTTGGGCCAGTTGACTCAGAGACTTCAGCTCAAACCAGTTATCCACCACAATGCGGCACCCCGCCTCTAGGCCTTGTTGCAGCTCATCGAGGGACTTGTTGTTGCCATGAAAATAGAGGCGATCGCTGGGCACTCCCGCTTTGATGGCCCCCAGCAACTCGCCCCCCGAAACCACATCAATCCCTAGATTTTCCTGATTCACCACAGCACACACCGCCAAACAATTCCATGCCTTCGAGGCATAGATCACGAGCGATTCGCCTGGATAATACTGCTGCATCGCGGTGCGATACTGCTGACAAGCCGCCCGCAGCGTGTCTTCGTCCAATACATACAAAGGGGAACCATAGCGCTCTAGTAGCTGCGGCACATCACAGCCCCCCACAACCAGGTGATCATTCTCCGCCACTTGGGCAGTTAAGGGCAGCAAGTTTTGATTGGGAGAAGCGCTACGCGCCGACAACGTGGCTGCATGGGCCGCCAAATAACTCAAACTCGTACGTGGAGAATCGACTGTGGAAACCATAAAAATTGCGTATTGAGTAAACAAACAACGTAGACACCAAAGGCGGCAGAGCCGATTAACCAAGGGCTGCCCAAGACACTAGTGTACAATCGACAACTGCGTCCTTGCTCGCTCGGCGAGTCTCTTCTATGCATATTCTCTGCCGTTCCGTGACTCCTTCAGATCTAGCGGATGTGGTCGACTTAGACCATCGATGTTTTGGTGGGTTATGGAACGCCGATGGCTATCGTCGCGAAATCACCAGCCCGAACAGTGATTTATTAGTTTTAGAAATCTCGGCTCAGGAGCGGTCTCAAATTGTCGGCATTGGCTGCCTATGGGCCATCTTGGACGAAGCCCACATTACCCTGTTGGGCATTGATGCGCCTTATCAGCGGCGAGGTTGGGGGCGCTGGCTGCTGATTCACCTTTTGCTGGCGGCGGGCGATCGCGGCCTCACCCACGCCACGCTAGAAGTCCGCCAATCTAACCAAATCGCCCTCGCGTTATACGAGTCCTTGGGATTCCGGGTGGCGGGCGAACGGCGACGCTACTACGCCGACGATGAGAGCGCCCTGATTCTCTGGTGCAGCCACCTACAAGACCCGGCGTTCTTGACCGAGCTTCGCACCCAACAGCAGCAACTCACCGACCCACTGCGTCAAACCGCCAATGTCGCCACTGCTCAGTCGCCATCATGGGCTGGCCGACCCTCCTAACGAGTGATTTGCCGCTCACTGATCCCCTCGTTTGGCGGCGGCAATCGCCCAGGCTGCGACGCAATCGCAACAAAAGTTTAAGCATTGGGATCGCTGTAGATTGTGGCGGGATTTTGCAAAAACTCACCCCTATAGACGGTTTTCACCACTGTGTCCGGTGCCACAGATCGCCAATACCCCTGTGCTAGAATCACCGTAACCAGCGCCCAGCAGGTATTTGGAAATCCACTAATGTTTGAACGCTTCACAGAAAAAGCTATTAAAGTCATCATGCTCGCCCAAGAAGAGGCCCGTCGTTTAGGCCATAACTTCGTGGGTACCGAGCAAATTCTCCTTGGCCTTATAGGAGAAGGTACCGGCGTCGCCGCCAAAGTCCTCAAATCGATGGGCGTCAATCTCAAAGATGCCCGCATCGAAGTTGAGAAAATTATTGGTCGCGGTTCTGGATTTGTAGCCGTTGAGATTCCCTTTACCCCGCGCGCCAAGCGGGTGTTGGAGCTCTCTCTCGAAGAAGCTCGTCAACTGGGACACAACTACATCGGCACAGAACATTTGTTGTTAGGGCTGATTCGCGAAGGCGAAGGCGTCGCTGCCCGCGTCTTAGAAAATCTGGGCGTAGATCTGTCGAAAGTCCGGACTCAAGTTATCCGCATGTTGGGAGAAACCGCCGAGGTTTCCTCCGGCGGTAGTCAAGGCCGCACAAAAACTCCGACTCTCGATGAGTTTGGCTCCAATCTGACCCAGATGGCGGGTGAGGGCAAGCTTGATCCCGTGGTCGGTCGTCAGAAAGAAATTGAGCGGGTGATTCAGATTCTCGGGCGGCGGACGAAAAATAACCCGGTGCTGATTGGTGAACCCGGCGTGGGTAAAACCGCGATCGCCGAAGGGTTAGCCCAGCGCATCACCAACGGTGATATTCCCGACATTCTGGAAGAGAAGCGAGTCGTCACGCTGGATATTGGTCTGCTGGTCGCCGGCACCAAGTATCGTGGTGAGTTTGAAGAGCGGCTGAAAAAGATCATGGATGAAATCCGTTCTGCGGGTAATGTCATCCTGGTCATTGATGAAGTTCACACCTTGATTGGTGCGGGAGCCGCCGAAGGCGCGATCGATGCTGCCAATATTCTGAAACCTGCCCTAGCCCGGGGTGAGTTGCAGTGTATTGGTGCCACCACGTTGGATGAGTACCGCAAGCACATCGAGCGTGACGCCGCTTTAGAGCGCCGCTTCCAGCCGGTGATGGTGGGTGAGCCGAGCATTGATGAAACCATCGAGATTCTCCATGGTTTGCGCGAGCGCTATGAGCAGCACCACAAGCTAAAAATCACTGACGATGCCCTGGATGCGGCTGCGAAGCTATCTGACCGTTACATCTCGGATCGATTTTTGCCCGATAAAGCGATCGACCTGATCGACGAAGCCGGCTCTCGGGTGCGCCTGATCAATTCTCAGTTGCCCCCAGCAGCGAAGGAATTGGACAAGGAACTGCGGCAGGTTCTGAAAGATAAGGACAATGCGGTTCGTTCCCAGGACTTTGACACGGCGGGTGAGTTACGCGATCGCGAGATGGAGATCAAAGCTGAAATCCGCAGCATCGCGCAGAACAAAAAGGCTGAAGACGAAAGCGGCGACGATAGCAGCATGCCCGCCGTTGATGAGGAAGACATCGCCCAAATTGTCGCCTCTTGGACGGGCGTTCCGGTGAGCAAACTGACCGAGTCCGAATCCGAGAAGCTGCTCCACATGGAGGATACGCTCCATCAGCGGTTGATTGGTCAGGACGAAGCGGTGAAAGCAATTTCTCGGGCAATTCGTCGCGCCCGTGTCGGTTTGAAAAATCCCAACCGTCCTATTGCCAGCTTCATCTTTTCTGGCCCGACTGGGGTGGGTAAGACTGAGCTCACGAAGTCTTTAGCTGCCTACTTCTTCGGCTCTGAAGACGCGATGATCCGGCTGGATATGTCGGAATTTATGGAGCGCCATACCGTCTCCAAGCTGATTGGCTCACCGCCAGGATATGTCGGCTACAGCGAAGGGGGGCAGCTAACCGAAGCCGTCCGTCGTCGTCCTTACACCGTGGTGCTGTTCGACGAAATCGAAAAAGCTCACCCCGATGTCTTCAATATGCTGCTGCAAATCTTGGAGGATGGTCGTTTGACCGATGCCAAGGGCCGCACCGTGGACTTTAAGAACACGCTGCTAATCATGACCTCCAACATTGGCTCTAAGGTCATTGAGAAAGGGGGTGGCGGTCTGGGCTTCGACTTTGAAGAAGACCAAGCCGACTCCCAGTACAATCGGATTCGCTCTTTGGTGAACGAGGAACTGAAGCAATACTTCCGTCCAGAGTTCTTGAACCGCTTGGATGAAATCATCGTCTTCCGTCAGCTCACCAAGGACGAAGTCAAAGATATCGCCGATATCTTGCTGAAGGAAGTCTTCGGCCGCTTGCTGGAGCAGGGAATTGAACTCCAAGTCACCGAGCGATTCAAGGATCGACTGGTGGAAGAGGGTTATAACCCCAGCTACGGAGCGCGGCCCTTACGGCGCGCCATTATGCGCCTGTTAGAAGACACCTTGGCAGAGGAAATCCTCTCGGGTCGTCTACAAGATGGCAATACGGCCTCTGTGGACGTGGATGACGCCGGCAAGGTCGTCATTCAGCCAGGCGAAAGACGAGAACTGCTGTCAGCAGCTGACTAATCTACCGCCGCCCGTTCCGGTTGGAATCCTGAAAAAGGCGATCGCTCTTCGGCGCGATCGCCTTTTTTGTGTAAACATTCCTTAATCAACTTTTCAGATATCTTGTCGAGACCCGGCCCCAACCTCAATAATGATTGACAACAGTTCACGGTCATCTATAGCAGTCATTGCTGACGTAAAGACGCACGGGTAGTTTGTTTGCCGTCTTGCTCACTGTTTGACTCTAGTGACTGTAATGTTTAAGGAATCTTGCCAGTTGGCAGTTGGGAGTATTGACATGGGCCTGATCAAGAAAATTTTCGGGGGCATTTTTGGCCTCATTGGCGGCATCTTTGGCAGCATTGCCAAGATTTTTGGCATTGGGAAGCAAGGCGAGTTCTATATGGAACTGGACGAAGCGGCGCAGCCCGTTGCCGACATCGTGAACACAGTCGTGACCGACGCCCCCGCTACTGATGCGGCCGCTCCCGTGGCTGTAGCGTCCCCTGCGCCCAGTGCATCGCCAGGCAAGGCGTCTTTCAAAGAGCAGATTCCGGCTACCCCCAAGGCAGCGACGCAGTCAACGCCGGCTCAGCAAGTGGCCACGGTGGAGACTGAAATGCCGAAGATTGCTAACTTTGCGACTGACTATTTGGTGAATCCCAAAGTTAACTTTTCCCCCCGCCGTCGTCCCGGCCCCAGTTTGTCTCCGTTCAAAGATATGGCCAAGACGATGGGCCGCTAGGCGCGTCGAGGGGTTAAGGCCGACTCACACAAGTTCAAAGTTTGCCATGGTTGCTGGTGGGTTCATGTTTGCAGGTGAGCCCACCAGTTTTTTGTTGGGCTAGCGCCCCAATGACATTTTTTTGAAGCAGCGTTATCTCCCCCGGCGAAAACGCTATCCTAAGAATTGCCGATTACCGTCGGTGTTGGCCAAAGTATATTGGGTTGCGCTATGGGGAGGCGATCGCGGTTCAATCGATCTTGGCGTCCTTGGGTATTGCTATCGATGCTGCCGATGATGTTGCTAGGGCAAAGCCACATCAAGGCTCAGCTGAGGGAACCGGAAGCAATTTTAGTGCTTGGCGGGGCCGCCGAAAGAGAACATTTTGCGGCGGAGTTGGCCACCCAATACCCCGATCTAGAAGTGTGGGTGTCGTCAGGAACGAATCCGGAATATGCGCACTGGCTGTTTCAAGAAGCCAACATTGCGCCTGATCGTGTCCATTTAGACTATCGAGCGGTGGATACTGTGACCAATTTCACCACGCTGGTCACCGACCTTAAAGCTGAAGGGGTCGAAAGCGTGTACTTAGTGACCTCGGACTATCACATGCGGCGCGCCAGCATTATTGCCCAAGTCGTGTTGGGGCGCTATGACATCACCTTTGAACCCGTGCCAGTGCCCTCTAATTACGGCGCAACGGAACCGCTCCTGCGGGGATTGCGCGACGGCGCTCGGGCGGTCTTGTGGGTGTTTACCGGGCAAACTGGGTCATCGTTGGGGCAACGCTTAAGTAAGTCTTAGGGCTCATCATCAGATCAATCCAGTAACCTGGGGCCTAAACATGACCGCGACTCGTGGGGACACCATCGCCACGAGGGCGATCGCCCATCGCTGAGAATTGTGAACCGACAGCGGGAATGCTGACGCTCAAGAGTGCAGAAAGCTACAATTAAGTCGCATTTCAGCATTCTTAATGCGGTATCGCCTGAAATTGTCTTATGCCTTCCACTACCACTATTGAATCTCCCTACACACCGGAGCAAATCAAGGTCTGGTTTCGCGGTCTGCTCACCATTGCCTGGGCCGACGGCCACTTTGATGAAGAAGAAAAAAGCGTCATTACCTCGATGACCCAGGAGGAATTCGCCCCTAACCTAGATTTTTTTGATGCGCTTGAACCTATTGCGCCAAAGGATTTGGCAGCCGTTCTCGGCCAGCAAACGGAAGCCGCCGAAAATTTTTTGCGCACGGCGGTGATGGTCGCCCTGGCCGATGGCGTTTACTCCACTGAGGAAGATCAAAAACTCCATAGTTTTTGCACTGCCTTAGGTCTGGAAAATCAGGTACTCGATTCGGTGCGTGCCACTCTCTATGATTTGACAGAGACTGCGCCAGTTCAGCCGTCTGACGACGAGCACGGTCTTGAACCGCTGAAACCGGCCCGGGAATGGCTTGATCAGCTAGAGGTCAAAGATCCTCGGCTGGCCCGTTTTATTTGCAAGATGGTGCCCTCGCAATGCCCATTTGAGCGGGATGTCACTTTATTCAAAAAGAAAATTGTTCACATTCCCCCTATGTGCAAGCTCAATCCTTTATATGACCAGTTAGTCGGATTGCGCTTTCGGGCCTTGTCTTACTTGGCGGATGACTGTGCCGAAGATGTGACCCCATATCTTTAAGTTGTAAGAATTTCCAGCATTTTCACCAGATTGCTCAGCCCTTATCCCTGGCAGCACCGTGGGCGAATCGCCCCGCGATCGGAACCACACCCGCTGGGAGAACTCAGTGTGGCGGACTAATGTGGTCTAATATTGACTGCCGGAAGTGCGCTGTTGCACGGCAGTGACGCCATTATCAGCTAAGACATCGCCAGCTTGTACGATCGCATAGACCAGCCAGTGGTCGCCGCACTGCATCCAACGCTGAACGCTGCATTCAAGATATGCCAGCGCTTCTTCCAGAATCAGACAGCCATTGGAACCGGCGTAATGCGCGACGGCTCGAAACGGATGATCGCCAGGCTGGGGCTGGTGGGCAAAATGACGCCGAATGGTGCGCCTCTCGGTCAAGACATTGAGCACAAATTTGGCCTCGGGATGCAGAAAGCGCTGGGCATAGGGGTTGACTGGGATTGCCATCATAATGCCGGGGGGATGAAAGCTTGATTGGGTCACCCAAGAGGTGAGTGCGCCACTGTGGGTATCGCCCTGACAGGTGGTAGCGACGCACAGGGAACCAATTACTCGCCCCACCGCTTGCTCGGTGCGATCGGCCTGAGTTTCGGTAATGGCCTGACGGGGCGACTGGCGTTTTTTTTGCTTGCGCAGTTGCTGGGCAAACTGCGCACCCGCGTCTCGGCACGTTTTCAGTACGTCAGCGGTCGGACTGAAACGCCCGCGAATCGTGTCAAAGCCCAACCGATAATTGTTGTCGCGCAATTTGTCTTCAATCAGGTCGATCGCTTCCCCACTCCAGCCGTAGGAGCCAAAGACGCCGGCTAGTTTGGTTTTGGTTGCTGAGGAGAGGACAATGCCCAGCGCTGTCTGGATTTGCACGGGAGCATGGCCCCCCAGCGTTGGGGAACCAATAATGAAACCATCGCTGGTTTCGATCGCTTTCGCCAGTTCCACCGGGTCAGCCTGCTCACAGTTAATCGATTCCACGGACAATCCGGCCTCAATTAGCCCTTGGGCGATCGCATCCGCCAGAATCGCGGTGTTGCCATAGGCCGAGGCATACAGCAACGCGACTCGCATCGTTTTATGGGCTTGGTGTTGGCTCCACTGACGATAGTCATTTTGTAACCGGCTGAGGCTATAGCGCACGACGGGGCCGTGCCCAGGGGCAATATATTTCAATGGCAGAGGGGCGATGAGGGCCAGGGCAGCTTGTACCTGCTGGGTTTGTGAGGCATGGAGACAGTCGAAGTAGTAGTGGCGATCGACCTCTAACTTGCGCCAGTCTTCATCAAAGAGGGCATCGTTGCAGATGTGTGCCCCAAAGAGTTTGTCGCTGTAGAGGATTTGGGTGACGAGGTCATAGGTACAGAGTCCGTCGGGCCACCGGGGAGTCGGCACGGGGAATAGCTGCAACACATGCCCCTGTCCCAAATCAAGCAGCCCTTCGGGAGGGCAAATGGTGTGGAGGCGATCGCCCCAGTCGGGAAAAGTTGCCCGTAATGCTTGAGCGGCTGGCCGCGAGCAAACAATGGTGACTTGCGGCTGCCGCTCCACCAGGGCCGCCAAGGTCGCCATGCGATTGGGGTTCACATGGCCCAAGATGACGTAATCGAGCGGCTCGCCTTCGAGGAAATGTTGCAGCTCTTGCAAGTAGAGGTGGGTGAATGACTCACCGGGGGGATCGATCAGTGCCGTGCGATCGCCGCGAATCACATAAGAATTGGCCGTGGTGCCCTGGCAGAGATTGTACTCAACTTCAAATTTCAGCCGTTCCCAGGTGCGCGATCTCAGCACCGTCGTCTGGCTACCCAGGGTGGCGATTTGTACGTCGCGCGGGCGGGTCGTGGTGAGGGGAGTGGGGTTGAGGGAGGAAGGGTGCATGGTTAGTGAAGGGAGTGTGAGGGTATGAGGGTGGATGGGTATGTGGGCGAAGCCTGCCCAGAGGGCTGGGGTGGATGGGTGTGAAGAGCTGTAAATTCCGAAGTTTGAGTTTTGAACTGAATTAATAGTGATTACCGACTTTGCGATGGTGAACGGCGGTGAGGCCGTCGCGTTTGGCGACTCGTCCAGCGTGGACGGTGGCGTAAACCAACCAATGATCGCTGCCATCCAGGCGGCCCGTGACGGTACATTCCATATAGGCCAGCGACCGGGCGAGGATGGGGGAGCCGTTTTGGGCGGGGTAAGTATCAATGCCGGTGAAGCGATCGGCTCCTGGCGGAAACCGTTTGAGGAAATGCTTAATCAACGGTTGGCAGCGCCCCTCTTCCAACACGTTGAGGACGAAGGTGTCGCCGACGTGTAGCAGTGACTCGATGGCGCGATCTTTAGAGACGGCGATCGCGACCCCGAGCGGTTCAAAGCTGGCCTGAATCACCCAGGAAGCCAACATGGCGCTGGCGACGTCACCTTTGCGCGCCGTCATGATATACAGGCCGCTGCTGATGCGACCGAGGGCGCGATCGAGGCTGGAATCGATCACCTGGCTGGGCTTGACGCTCCGGTTTTGCAGCAGAATTTGACCCAGGTCGGTGCCCGCTTCGTCACAGAGCTGATCGGTGACAGCCGTGGGAGCTGCTTTGAGCACAATTGGCGGAAAGGCTTCCTTGAGTCCCAGCTCTTGAAGTTGCGCGCGGAGGGGATAAAGCGGTTCGTCTTCGCCGCTGCCAGTTTCAAATAGCCCTAAAATCTGCCGACTCGACGCAGTGGCTAAGATCGTGCTCAGACTCGGATGAGTCGCACTGTCTTGCTGCTGGGGGGGCATCCCAATGACGATACCAGCGGCGCAGCTTACCATTTCTCGCACTTCATGGGTATCTGCCACGGATAAATCGACCAGCTCGACCGTCATGCCAGTTTTGGCAATACCTTCGGCAATCGCGCGGGCGAGGCGATCGCTATGCCCGTGCTCATCGACATAAAACAGGGCGACTAGCGTTTCGGCCTGGGCTTGATTTTCACTCCAGGTGCGATATTTTTCGACCCAAGTTTGGCGGTGGTGCCACAGTAAAGGCCCATGCCCCGTGGCGATGAGGTTGACCTCTAGCGGAGCGATGCGCTTGAGGGCCATCAGCACGGAGCGGGCGTTCGGTCCCATTAAACAGTTGTAGTAAGTCTGGAAATCGGGCTCCAACAAGTGCGGCGTTTCGTCCAGCAGGCAGTCGTCGCAATAATGCATGCCAAACACGTCGCAGGTAAACAGGATGCGCGTACCCGCGTCGTAGGTGAAAATTGTGTCGGGCCAGTGGAGGTTGGGGGCTGATACAAACGCCAACTCATGGCCTTTGCCCAAATCCAGAGTGTGGCCGCTTTTAACCACCCTTGAGGCAAAGGGCCGATGCACCATGTTTTCTAAAAACTGGATCGCCACTTTGGAACCAACGACGGTGACGTTAGGGGCGCGATCGAGCACGGCTTGAACGAGGCCACTGTGGTCAGGCTCGGTGTGGTTGACGATGAGATAGTCCAACTCAGCCAGATTGACCTGCCGCTCCAGTTCCTTCAGGTAGAGGTCGTGAAACTTGCGGTGGGTGGTATCGATCAGAGCGGTCTGGTCGCCGCGAATCACGAATGAGTTGTAGGTGGTGCCGTTCTGAAGTTCGAACTCGATATCAAAGCGATCGCGATCCCAATCCAAGCAGCGAATGGTCGTAATATCGGGCGCAATATTTTCCACTTGCAGGGTCAAACGTCCTGCCGGACTCAGAGTAGGAGAAGAATTAACCAGTGCAACCATGAGATTGCCCTCAATGAAATGACATTTTTTCTTACGAAACTTAATTCAATGGTGGCAGTCCGATCATCGAATGTAAAATGTCAATTCCAAAACCAACACATAGGTAATTTATATGAATAAAGCCAGTTGGGTTAAGTTGAGTCTATGTTTTGGGCGTACTGGGCGGCGCTGGAGTCTCTGCTGGACGACGCAAACAGCAGGTGATCAGATTGCGCCTAAGGAGCCTCCTTGTCCACTAACGGGAGCCGGGTTGCTTACTTCATGGGTGACTGATGCGGCGGCAATGCCGCAGTTAGTCATCAACTCTGACCAGCGGACAGATGAAATGAAAGCCTGAGAACGCTAGGTTGAACAATGATGCTCATTTGATGAATTGTGGATTTTGAACAAGCCAAGCTCAGTCCTGGCCGCGTTTTTGACTCGCCAGCGGCGGTAGCTACCACGACCAAGCTGACGACTGCCCAGAAGGTCGAAGTCTTGCAGCAGTGGGAATATGATGCGCGATCGCTGCAAGTCGCGGCGGAAGAAAATATGGGCGACGATCCGAGTAAATTGCTGGATGAGATTTTAGCTGCTTTACACTTGCTCGGGGCGAGTGTGAGTCTTGAGCAGACCCCGCCAACCAAGCAGGGCGGCGTTTAGGCATTGGCCGGAAAACTACGTTTCTAAGCGTTGGGCTGGGGCACCGCTCAGCGCATACAACAACATTTTTCTCCTGAGAACTTTTCGCCTGAGAACTGATCGTCCCGCTGCCCCCAAGAGCGGTCGGTTGGATTAAGGATTGCAGTAGGGACAGTTGCCTGGATCAGCAGTTTGCTGACCATCGGGATAAGTGGCTACTTGGTCAAAGTCGCAGCGCTGGCAACGATAAGTCATTGACAGAGTCAGCAGGGTGGGAGTGCGACACCAGGCGCATGGGAGCCCCGGATTCCGGCGGACAATGTGGAAGCCTGGACACTGACAAGATGGACACCGTTGGTTGATGACCTGTACTAAGTCGGCGGTTGCTTCAGCAATGACTTTCATGCGCGTAGGGTTGAAGTGAGCACGCATGTCGGTTTCGATATGGGCGGTGCTGGTCGTGGCGCTGGCGATCGCGGTTTCGACGGCGGCGGTGAGGGCGGCGGCGGTGACGATGCCTTTGGCGATCGCTGCCGTTGGCGCACTTTCAGCGGTGGGCATCACGACTAGCCCATGCTCTGGAAAGCCAATGGCTTGGGCAAAGGCGAACGCTTCCTCAACGGAACGAATGGTTTGCGATCGGTAATTAGTCTGGGTACTGATCGCCTGACCGACAATTTCTAAATCGTGCTTTTGGTCGAGTAGGAGAACAAGTTCGCGATCGCAGGGCACAAACGGAATGTCGGGATGAGGGCCAAAGCTGCCTTCGCTGGCGATCGCCAGCTCCCCACCCGTCAGCGCTAAAGCGGCTTGAGCTTTGAGACGGGCGGTGGCGAGTTGATCGGCGGGACGCTTTACATCGCGGGTAAAGGTGCCGAAGCGATCGGTGTTGAAGTCAGACGGGACGTGGGTTGAAACGCCGAGACTGGATTGCAGGGGAGGAGCGATCGCCAGCTCTTTACCGTGCATCGTCGCGATGACAACCTGCCGTCCGGCAAACTCGATCGGCGAGTTAGACGCGCTGGGCATAGGCGAAAACTGACCCACGGGAGACTGACGACATCGCCCATAGTAGCAGTCGGCGACTGGGACTGGACTCAACCCGAGGATGGCGACATCCCCTGTCTGAGCCAGTCAGAGCCAGAGCGATGGACTCTCAACTAGAGTTTTCACCCGCGTGGTCACCGCTCTGGAGTTGTAAGAGAAAAAGGGAGAGATCGTTTACAGAACCATGGAGTCAGAAGGGAGCTCTCCCCAAGACTGAGCGAGTGCGGTTCACATCCGCACAAGAGAAACAGGTGGCATGCTCCGAGCCGCCCGGTCGCAAGCGGCTAATTGGCCTAAAAATCTGGGTTGGCAGCCCGAAAAATGGCCATATCTTCCACCTCTTTTGACCGGGCAGGCGGGACGTTGTGGTCAGGATCTGGGAGCCGCGAGCGGTGCCGTTGAGACATCACTTGCTCTGGATCAACCCCATCAAAGGTGGGGGGCAACCACACGCGCACAACCAGCAAGGCCCCCAAGACCATCAGAAAGATACAGGCGACCAGCACCTGAATCCAAGGGGTTTCCAACACTCCTCGCACAATGATTTCGCGCAGCACGGAGACAATGGAAACCTCGACAGCGACCCCAATCGAAACGCGATGCTCTTGCAAATAGATGATGAGTAACCGAAACACCTCAACCAAAATCAGCAGGAATAAAATATCGGAGGTGACGGTCTGAAACTGCAACGGGGGGAGTAGCGACAGCACCATCTCCCGGAGCTGTAAGACCATAAAGCTGAACAGCCCAATACACAGGCAAACGACAATCAAATCTTGAACCGTTTCTAATACCCGAATCACATGGCTACTGTTGAGCCAGCGGTACCAAGGCAGCGGAGAGGAAGAGGGATGATTCATCAGGGTTGAGGGGTGAATGGGTGTAATGACGCAGCTTCAGCCGGGTGAAATATCAGCAATAGCGACAGATATCGACAGCGCACTCTTCGGCCAGATAGCAGAGGGCGCGAAAACGCAGACTTACGACTTCCTCATACAGCGGATTGAGTTTGCACAGGGGCGGCACCTGGATGTGCAGCCACGGCCCGACACGCACTTCACGCTCAAACGGACATTGGGCTGGGATGAGTTGGCAAATCAAATGAGCTTGGGTGGGATGACGCAGCTCAATGTGGTTCAGCCACTGACGCCAAGGGCGGAACACATCTCGGGAACAGCGCAGCTGGCTCTGCCAGGGTTGAGTAAGGATGAGTTTACGGATGGATGAGTGCAACATGGTGGTGTCGGGATGGAAATGCAACTGTTACTGCATAGCCTAGCTATAATTTGAGCGGATGACACTACCCCAAAAATATAAGTATCGATTATGTTTAATAGGCTGGGCTTATCGCTCTATCGCGCGATCGCTCGCCGTCAGGCATGACTCAGATCATCAATGCGGTGCTGAGTACAGACGTGGGGCGATCTCTGTCATTCATCCGTCTCTCCAGCCATGACGTAATCATGACTCGCACCATGGACTGATGCGTTTACAGTCCGCAGAACAGAAAAAGGCTCACTAAAAAAGCCGAGGACAAATGCCCTCGGCTTTTGCAAATCTGTAGTGGCAGACTTTAGCAGCCGTCTGGCCCACAGAACGTGTGCGCGTACAGTACCTCCGCTTCGCAGATATAGGCAATGCCCGCATAATCGTTGAAAAATTTCGCGGCGGCCTGATCCGCAATCTTCTCCGCCATATCCCGGCTTTCGGTGAGTACCTCGAACTTGATATTCGACTCAGTATCGGAAACGCTGGGTTGTCCAGCCGAGCGCACGTTGCGACTGCCTTTCCCGCCAGCATCCACCACCGTGTAACCGGTTGCCCCGGCTTCATCGATGATTTGGGCGACCTTATTCAGCAGCATCTTTTCCGTGATAATGACGAGTTTGTTGGCTGACTTAGCCATGTTGATTACCTCCTTAGAAACGCATTCATTGAACTACTAAGTTGTCAGACGAGGGGCGCAGTCTGTCAGTATGCCCCTTATGAGGATTAGCCACCACCCATCGTCGCCTGGGCCAGCCCAATGAAGAACGGGATGCAGACAGCCAGGGCAATCGGTGTGCCCACCGCAGTGGATGAACCGATGTAGGCAGAGGGGTTAGCTTTGGGAATACCCGCTCGCAATGTAGGCGGCCCGGAGATATCAGAACTGGAAGCCGCGATGACCGACAGAAGCACAACACCGCCGGGGCTGAAGCCGGTCACGATGTGAGCAATGTAGCCCAGACCAAAACCAATGGAACCATGCAGCAGCGGCGCAATCACAGCGTATAGAGCATACCACTGGCCCACCTTCCGCAATTCGCCCAGTCGAGCCCAGGCTTCCATACCCATCACCAACATCAGAATCGAAAGCAGACCGCGAAAACCAGGATCGAAGAAGCTTTCGTAGACGCTCTCCGGCTTGGTGAGAATACCTAGGGCGAGACCGAGTAGCAAAGCTGAGAGGGCAGAACCTTGCAGGCTTTCCTTAATAATGGGCCAGATTTTGACCCGATCATCGGCAGGGCCACCGGACGAACCAGCCGCGCCGCCGCCAGTACCGCCGGAAAAGCTGCCCTCAGCACTACGCTGATCACTATTGGGATAACCGCCTGTCGGCACGGAAGACTCGCTGGAATATCCACCGGCGGCAACCGGCTGCATGCCGCTATACTCGCCTTTGCCGATCGCCTCCGCATTCATGCGATACTTTTCGCGCTTTTGCTTGCCAGCATAGATACTGGCCAGAACGATCGCCGTCACCAGCGCGGGAATATCCATAAAGGGATAGAGCGCCGCGGACCAGGCCTCGTAACCAATGCTTTGCTCTTCTAATAGCGTGATACCAGCGGCCAGAGTTGAGCCACTGACGGCCCCGAATAACCCCCCAGTCGCAATCGCATCCAGAGTTTTGACGCCAGGCATCTGAGCCAACGTATAGCGGGCAATGAATACGACCGAAATGCCGATAATCACGGCGAAGAGTGCGGGCAGCAACATCTCTACCAAGTTGGCATTGCGGATGGCAATGCCGCCGCTGAGGCCAACCTTGATGAGCAGCATAAAGACGATGAACTTGTAGATCGAATCGGGAATCGTTAGTCGGCTACCGAGAGCCGCAACGACCATACCTCCGATCAGAAAGCCGAGTGTCGGGGACTGCAGCTTCGACAAGAAGAGCGACAAAAACTCGGATAAAAAATCCACGAAAACCTCCTTCTACCTGCTCTAACCGGAGCAGCGATGATTGTGACAAGTGAGCTTCAAAGAATTGAAGAAAGTGAGGGTAAAGCGCTTCACCCCCACAGCACAGGTGTTATGCGAAAACCTGTCGACAGAGTGATTTCAGAGATAGTTGCTCTCTGAATAGTGCTGAAAGGCGATAGCTGTCTGGTATCCCCTTCGATAGATTTAGCTCTATCAAGAACTTAATCTCTATACGAATAAGTCTATCCTGAAAAGTGTGGGTTTTAGCGCTTCAGTCGCCCAGATTTGCAACGCGATGTTAAATCCAGGGTATAAGTTTTCCTTTTGATTCTTGATCATCGATTTGTTTTTGGGTTATGTAAATTGCCGCCGGAGAATTTTCCACTCATCTCTGTGGTGGGGCTGGCGGACTGGCGATCACAGGCTGGTTGCGGTGAGCGATCGCAACTAGGTGGGGCATCACAGAGCTAGGGCGCGATTGTCACCGCGACCCTGACTCCCTGCAAACCGGAGTTGAGGCGGGGCCGGTAACGCACACGGCAGCGGGCGATCGCCCCAGTGATGGTTGGAGACTCGCGATCGCGGAATGATACGCCAACGGCGAACTCAATGAGCTGGGTGTAGCTGTCGCCAATTTTCAGAAGTCATTTGAAAAGGGGAGCGATGAGCACCGCGATCGCCGATGGCGCTGTCATCAGATGGGATGGCAATCATCACGAGCAAACCTACCATCCCAACCGTGTGGCCGCGCCTAGCGCTAATCCACCATCATGGGTGGGGATATGGTGGATGGCGCGTAGGTCGTCGCTGGAGTGTGACGCGCCAGGTTAAACCAACCAATAGCGAGCAAAAGGCCCGCCCCACACCCGAGTAAAAAAGTCCAGCCGTGAGAGGCTTCGAGGACGCAGAGGAGGCGGCGATCGCGGCTATATACTTGCACGAGCCAGCCTTCGCTGGTGTGGTTGATTCGGGGACGCAGTTGAGAGGAGTCAAACTTATTCATGGTGTCCGTTTCATGCGGGTCAGTGGTCTGTCGTGATCGGGTCTAATGCCCATCTGTGCAGGAAACACCTGTCGGAAAAATCACCTGTGATGGCTCCGCTCGGGCTCAACAACGACATCTCTGAGCACAAACTAGAGAGATATCTATGCTTTCACCCTGAACCATATTCTTAAGTTTATACTTAGATTTACTGTGGCTGCCAGGTTTTGTGGTCATCCGCCATCAGAATGATCTGAACGCATCGATAAGTTGGGCTTGTTAAAACTGGCTTGGCGTTGGGGCAAAACCACGGGCGATCGCTGACCGGACAGAGCAAGTCAGCCTGTCGGGTGGCCGGTGACACAGTCGCCACTCAGGAGACGGGAAAATCTTTGGCGATGCCAAGCGCTCCTTTTACCGCATCCTCTTATTTAATAGGCCATGGGTCACGACTCGTTAATGGGCCATGGGTCACGACTCGCCCAGTCTCCCTGCTTCGTGCGATCGCCCGCTGTCCGTCATGGTTTTAACAATGCTCACAACTGATGTCTTGGTGGTTGGTGGTGGGGCTGGAGGCACCGCAGCGGCGATTCAAGCCGCGCGGCGCGGTGCGAACACGATCCTGGTCAGCGAGTTGCCCTGGTTGGGGGGCATGTTGACGGCGGCTGGAGTCTCAGCCCCGGACGGCAATGAATTACTCGCTTGGCAAACGGGCCTGTGGGGCGCATTTCTCCGAGCGTTGCGGCAGCGACAACCCGGCGGGTTAGATCATGCCTGGGTCAGCTTTTTCACCTATGAGCCACGGGTCGGCGCGGCCATTTTTGCCGATTGGGTCAACGCTTTGCCTAACTTGCAGTGGCTGGTGGGCAAACGGGCACAAGCCGTTCTGCGAGAGGGCGATCGCATCGTGGGAGTACGCTTTGATGACTGCACCATTCGCGCCCAAATCACCCTGGATGGCACCGAGTTAGGCGACTTGCTGGCGCTGGGCGAGGTGCCCCATCGCTGGGGCTGGGAAGCCCAGTCGCAATTTAACGAACCCAGCGCCCCCGGTTCATTGACCGATCCGGCGGAGCCGCTGCATCCCATCCTGCAAACTTATCCGGTGCAGTCGCCCACTTGGGTCGTGCTGTTACAGGATGCGGGAGCTGGTGAGGAATTGCCCAAAATCACGCCCGCGCATGATTATGATCCCAGTCTGTTTCGGGGGGCATGGGAGGGGTGTGGCGCTGAGCAGTTCATGAACTATGGGCGGTTGCCCAACCACCAGTTCATGCTGAATTGGCCGACCCAGGGCAACGACTATGGCCACGATCTCCATCGGCTGATCGGGGGAGACGCGGCTTGGCAAGCTTGGGCGCAGGAGGCGATCGCCCACTCTCGCAACTTTGCCCATCACATCCAATCTGCCATCGGGCGGCGCTATGGCCTCGCGACCGGGGCGTTTCCACAATTGCCGGATCACCTGGGGGGCGGGGCCTTGGCCCTGATGCCCTACTACCGCGAAAGTCGTCGCCTGGTCGGACTCACCACCGTCACCGAGTCCGACATTTTGCCGCAATCGGGTGAGTTGGCGGCGGCTTTGCCAGTCAATGACCGGGGAGAAATGAGCGCGATCGCGATCGGCAACTATCCCAACGATCATCACTATCCCGGCTTTGACATGCCGTTGGCCCCGAAAGCCCGACATTGGGGCGGTCGCTGGACGGGCACGCCATTTGCTATTCCCTATGAGGCGCTGATTCCCGCCGCGATCGACGGCTTGCTGACCTGTGAAAAAAATATCTCCGTTTCGCACATTGCCAACGGGGCCACCCGGTTGCAGCCCGTGGTGCTGGGCTTGGGCCAAGCGGCGGGCATGGCAGCAGCCCTGTGCATCGAGCAAGGCTGTGAACCCCGTGACTTGCCCGTGGCCCAGGTGCAAATGGCCTTGCTGGAAGAACCGACGGCCCCCGCCGCGATCGTGCCCCTGATTGATACCGTGCCGGAACATCCGGAATGGCGATCGCGTCAATTAACTTTTAAAGCCAATCCTGAGGCTTTTTCTTGTTATCAACACCCCCATTTGTTAAGCCCTCAGCCAAGCATTAATATCCCCGCAGACATCAACGCTGAATACCCTTATCACGGCACCTTAATTCCCACGCTAACGGGAGAAAAGTGGTCGGCAAGATTCCAGTTTACCGATGGTCGCGAACTCACTGTCGTTACCCTGAATCCCTCTGTGGACGACGCTTTTCAGCAGTTCAGTGGGCCTTGCCAAGTCGCTCTGAGAGGCACTCCCAACTGGTATGCCGGTTGGATATTAGTCAACGCCATCGCCCCGATCTAACGAGATTCAGAAAATTTACGCAGCCGTTTTTTCCTGAAGGCAAAGCCTCCCCTCTGAAACATGGAACATCGCCATAGAGGGTTATCTCAACGATGCTTACTTCGATTAAATTACCGCAATTTTGCCTGGCAGCTTTGACGCTAGGTTGTTTGGGCGCTGTGAGTTTTTCATCTAGTTTCAGTGCGCCCTACGCAGACAGTGATCCACGATCGCCCGAGAGTCATCGCGGTAGCGGTCGGGTCGTGACCCAGGTGCCCACCCAATGGCTCCCCGATGCCACTTACGACTATCGCGGCACCGGACGGCTCCAGCAAACTCCGGAAGCCCGGTTGGCCCATCGTGGCAGCGGGCGATCGCCCGCCGCTAGTTCCCAGCCCACCACGGCTTACCGGGGCAGCGGTCGGGTCATTTCGACTCCTGTGGGTTGTCCTGAGTGGGCTTAGCGCAAGTTCAGCGTTAGAGAGCCGGGAATGGCGATCGCGGGGCCCCCGTCGTCCATTCATCTGAGAGTCGGCGCATTTAATGAGCAATTCTGCCTGGTACTGACGATGCCCGCTCAGGCAATGTTCTTGCGACGCTCGCTGTGCCACTCTCGAAAAACCTTAGGTGATATCTATTTTTGTTCTTTGAATCGCTTGGCAGTGTTGGGTTTCGAGTTATGTTTAATGCGTTAGAGTCGGTTAGCAACGATATGGATTTAGTCCGACAGCTTGGCCCCAGTGCGATCGATCAAATTTTGCTGTACATAGCGTTTAGCGCCATGCGCACCGGGGGACATCGTCACGGGGCCTTTTTGGATGCGGCAGCCACAGCGGCCAAGTGTGCCATTTATATGACCTATGTGGAGCAGGGCGAAAATCTGCGCATGACGGGGCATTTACATCACATCGAGCCGAAGCGCGTGAAGGCGATTGTCGGTGAGCTCCAAGAAGCCTTGACCGAAGGGCGTTTGCTCAAACTGTTGGGCTCGCAAGAACCGCGCTATTTGATTCAGTTTCCCTATGTGTGGCTAGACAAATACCCGTGGCAGCCGGGTACCTTTCGGATTCCGAGTACCAGCCTCACCGCCGACGAAAAACGTCTGCTGGAACGCAAACTACCGACCGACATTCCCGATGCGCAAATCATCAACTCGTTCCAACTCATGGAACTGATTGAGTTTTTGCATGAGCGATCGCAAGAAGACTTTCCCCCCGATCGCCGTAGCCCCCTCAGCGAAGCCTTGGCCGAACATATTCGCCGCCGGCTGATGTATTCCGGCACGATTCAGCGGCTAGATTCGCCCTGGGGCATGTCGTTCTATGCCTTAATGCGACCGTCCTCTTCTCCCGCTGACCAAGAAGAGCGCACCTTGATCATGCTGGAAGATACGGCTCGTTACTTTCGCATGATGCGCGAATGGTCGGAGAACAAAGCCAACACGATTCGTGTTTTGGAAGAACTGGACGTGCCGCCGGAGAAACTTCCCGAGGCGATCGCGGAACTCGACGAGGTTTTGCGGGCCTGGGCCGATAAATATCATGAAACCGGGGGGCGACCGATGGTGCTGCAACTAGCCATGGGCCATCAAGCCGACATCGCCGAGTCGTCAACCGAGTCGTAGTGCGGCTTGGGCCAACCGAAAGTTGGCGGTGTTTAGAGTAGACCAACGCAATAGTCGTCCCTCGTCATGCCAGATGTTTCGACTCCGCTGCGCTGCGCTCAACATGGCCGGTTATGTCGTTCCGACTAACGGCAGGAATCTCGGTTGGATAACTTTTTATTTGGCACCCTCTTAGGGGCTTAAAACTGACATAACCGCTCACTACACCGTGTAGTGAGCGGTTATTGCTGGCGGATCGTTGCTGATGCATGGCAGCGTCTGCATGGGCAGGGGCCAGACACCTAACATGTTTACTGAGTACTGCCGACGAGTTCTTCAGCGCGGTTACCGTTGGTGGCAGTCACTGAATGCGGTTCGGCAGCCTGAGTCTCATCAATCTGAGTTTTGACGCGGGCAATTGAGAATACCAGCAAACCAAATACAGGCTTCGCCAACAGGTCAGCAAAGGTGTACCCCACCTGAACGCCAACCGTGGCGGTAGCGCCTTCAATTCCCAATTCAGGCAGTAAGTAGGCGATCGGGTAGACGCCCCAAGAAAACAGCAGCAAGAATCGCATGCCATTGAGCAACGTTTTGACCCGGTTGTCTTGACGCTCTACCGCCTGACTCAGCTCTGTCCAGAGAATGAACAGGATGTATAAGAAGGGCAGCGTACTCACTGCGCCCCAAATGGCGCGGGTCGTAATCGAATCGGCAACTTCGCCCACATACCCGGTGCCAATCATCAGCACCGCTGCGATCGCTAGCTTAGTTAACAAGGGACGAGAAATGTTCTTATTCAGAGCCAACACCGCCACTGCTTCAATTAACAACAGCGGGACTGTCAGCAGCCAATCGACGTATCGATACGCATCATTAAAGGGTTGTCCAGTCGCTAGGTAAGCCCCACCTTGTAAGGTGTAAGCCGTTTCCCAACTATTAAAAATCCGAAAGTAGTGGTAGCCAGCAATACTCACAACCACACCGGAAATGATGATTGCGATTTGGTATTTGCGTCCAACTTGGGACTTGGCATTGAAGAAAAATAAAGCGGCAGCAAACATAGCCGCAATGCACAAAGAAAATGCATTATAGACAAGACTAAATTGATCTGGAGTCAATTCAGTCGGAATCGATGCAATATTGATGTATTCCATACTCCTTTTGAGATTATCTTCAGAAAAGAACAGTCGCCTATAGCAGCGACATTGCCCTTTTTATGCGTTGTTAGCAGCCTCACAAATCGCCCAAAGATAGTCGACAAAGTTGCGAGGCAAAATTAACATTACTCTCACAGCATAAAAAAAATAAGCAGTCTTTATTTGCAACTTGTGATGGAAATCCGGTTATAACCCTGGGCCGAGATCGGCGATCGCTCTCGGCCCAGATCAAGTTCCCAGTCACTGACCTGTAGCAGCCTTGTAAACCATGGGTGAATGCGAAGGATGGCAGACAATTGTAGGCTTAGGATATTCAGAGTTAGTCTGGCAGAGCTCACTGGTGCAGAAAAGTTTTGGGAGCAAAGTATCGGTAGTCTCATCGTGAGAAAGTCGTCACTTTC
>NZ_JACSWC010000281.1 GCF_016888165.1 Halomicronema sp. CCY15110
TCACTAGCTCCGTCTTCCTCTCGGGCTGAGTGACAGCAATTATTAAGCGGTATTGAAAACACCTTTAGAGGGCTGGTTTCTGTCCCTATCACCGACGGATCGGGCGGTGGCGCGGCACTGACCTTGGTCGGCAAGGGCACATCTTCCACTGTAGGTAGAGTTTCGACATTCAGCTTATTCGGGCGGCTGCCACCAGACAGACGCTGCAAGAGTTTGGGCTTCGGATCATGCAGCAGGTAAATCAAGCGATCGCCCGCTTTCCAGTTATCATCTTCCGTCAGGGCCACCCACATGCGATTGTTCCGTTTCACCACCAGGGGAATCAACTCGCCACTCCGAATGAGGGCCCTCAGATGGGCTCGCTGCATCAACGCCCCGTCCGATCGCAGCTGCGTTTCCCCTAGCCGCACCGCCCCGGTACGCAAATGGCTGTTCCACAGTTTGAGGGCAATCGTCTTAGGGGCAATGGCCTTTCCTGCCGCCGCTTTTTGGACACTACCCCCCTTGCTATTCTTACCCTTCTTCCCCGCCGCACTGGTCGTCGCCCGCTCTTTCTCCAGATCTTCCTTGGGCATTACCGCCACGATGCGCGGTAGCTGAAACTCCTCCTGCGCCTGCTGCGCCACCAGCACATTCACATCGCCATTGTTAGTGATCGTCAGCAACGTCGCCGCTGCCGCGATGCCCGCCTCTTCTAAAACTTCGGTATCCAGCGCACTATTCACAAAGACCGGGAGATTCTCTTGCTCTGCTGGTTCACAGGCCTCAGGATTGGTATCAATGAGCGTGACCGTTTCGCCGCTGTCCTTAAATAATCGGGCAATGAGCAAACTCAAAGGATTGCACCCCACAATAACGGCACCGCTCCCCTCACGATGGCCCGTCAACCCCAGGGCTTTAGCCAAGAGCCCCGCCGTGAGTCCCTGGGCGAGCACCGTAATAATAATCGTGAGGAACACTAAAGCTTTGATCGCATCGCCCCCGCTGATGCCCCGTTCCGTCAACAAGATGGCAAATAGAGACGCCACCGAAGCGGAAACAATACCTCGGGGCGCGACCCAACCCAAAAACGCTTTTTGTCGCCAATTCAGGTCACTCGGAGCCGTACAAATGGCAATGTTGAGGGGCCGCACAACAAACATTAGGACCGCCACGGTCAACACGGCCCCCCGGCCCAGGGCAAAAATACTGGCGATCGACAAATCCGCCGCCAGCAAAATAAAGAGCACCGACACTGCCAAAATCGTGAGCTGCCCCTTAAATCGCCGCAGTAGCCGTTCATCGGGAATCGACAGCGATCGCAGCACAATGCCCGCTACGACAGCTGCCATCAACCCCGATTCACCCTGAATTTCCTGCGCTAAGCCGTACAATCCCCACAGGCTTGCTAACACCAACAGATTGCGCAGTTCTTCCGATAAAAACAGGGTGTTCTTTAGGAATACCCCGAGTAACACGCCCCCTAAGCCACCGATCAGTGCACCGATCCCGAGGCGGACAGTCAAGCCGGTAATGATCAACAGCGGGTCAGCATCCCCGTTCAAAATAATGTCGAGCACGACGACGGCCAAAATCGCCCCCACGGGGTCAATCAGCACCCCTTCCCCCTCGAGCAGGGTGGCAACTTTGCGATCGACCGGGACTTGGCGCAGCAGCGGGTTAATCACCGTGGGGCCAGTGACTACTACCAGCGAAGCGTACAGAAACGCCAAAGACCAAGGGAATTCCCCCAGCCAATGGGCCGCCATACCGCCCCCCAAGAGCGTCACAAACACTCCTGTCGTGACCAGATTGCGGAGACTCGTGGAAACTTTGTCGAGCTCTTTCAGCTCTAAGCTGAGGCCCCCTTCAAAAAGGATGAGGGCAACACTGAGGGAAACTAAGACTTCGAGACCGATGCCCAGGTCTGATGGGTGAATTAAACCGGCACCATCGGTGCCTAACCCAATCCCAAACAGCAGCAAGAAAATAATGCTGGGAACTTTGAGATACTCGCCGATTACCTGCGCGCTAATACCGGCCAACACAGTGAGGACAATTTGAATCGTAATGGCAAATGAGTTGTCCATAGGGGAGGTGCCGCCTGGGCGAGAAACCGGCTAGGGGCAGCCATTGGCGGAACAATACCTGATCGAAGCGGTCACGAATGACAACTCAGGTTGCAGTCCGATGGGCAATTCAGAGCCAATTGATTGAAGTCTCACAAGCACAATCCACGTTCATCAATGCCAGCCAGTCGCGGTCAACTTGACTGTGTGTTCTGTCCGGTCGGGCGTTGTCCCCCTGCTGGAATTAGATGAGTCTACTGATGCGGCGGTTGGCGTATCAGCGATCGCTTTACTGCGTCACTAGGTAGTTTCAGTAAAGTCTATCTAGCATAGCATTTGATTTCAATGTCTCCACTGATGTCGCTCTACGGTGCAACCCCCAAAGGCCCAAGTGATCAGCGTTTTACCGCCCTGCTCGGGGGGCACTCTTCGCTGGGGGCGAACACTGTCGTCATCCTCTTCCTGAGCGATCGCGCCCGGCCCCAGCCGCCAGTTTGAGTAAGGGGTGCGCGATAATAAAACTCTGCTGTCCGTCACCGTTGTTTTATGTCCGCCTTTATTCGTCCTGATTTGCAAGCGTTTGCCGCTTACAGTGCCCACGCCATTACTGACGCCCAAACCCAACCCGCCCGGGTCGATCATCTCGACACCAATGAGTCTTCGTATGATTTACCTGCGCCCCTCAAAGCAAAGCTGGCTGGGGAATATCAACAGGCCATTCGGGCCAATCGGTATCCGGACGGCGGGCATGAGGAACTGCGGGCCGCGATCGCTGAATACGCGAGTCAGGCCATCGCTGCCACCAACCTACGAGTCACTGCGAACCAAGTCACCGTGGGCAACGGGTCGGATGAGTTGATCCGCTCGTTGTTGATCGCTACTTGTGTGGGGCGATCGGGGTCGATTTTGGTGGCCGAGCCGACCTTTTCGATGTACAAGGTGCTGGCCCAAACCTTAGGGGTGGATGTCGTGTCGGTTCGGCGCGATGCGGCAACGTTTGAGGTGGATGTGGCAGCGGCTGAGACAGCGATCGCGAACGCGGCGACCCCGGTGCGGATGGTCTTTATGGTGTCTCCCAACTCGCCCACGGGCAATAGCTTGACCCGCGCTGAATTAGACTGGCTCCGCAATTTGCCCACTGATATTCTCGTCGTGGTTGATGAAGCCTATTTTGAATTTAGCCAAGTCAGCACGGTGGCCGAGGCTCTGACGCGCCCCAACTGGCTCGTCACAAGGACGTTTTCCAAAGCGTTTCGGTTAGCCGCGCATCGGGTCGGGTATGCGATCGCGTCCTCCGAAATCATCGCCATTCTCGAAAAAGTGCGTCTGCCCTACAATCTGCCCAGCTTTTCCCAAGCAGCGGCCTTGATCGCGCTACGCCATGCCCCTGACCTTCTCGCAGCCATAAAAGAAGTGCAAACAGAGCGCGATCGCTTATGCCAAGCCTTTCAAGCCCTGCCAAACTTGCAGACCTGGCCCAGTGCCGCCAACTTTCTCTACAGTCGCCCAAGGGTGCAAAGCTTAGACAGTGTATTTCACCAACTGTATGAACAGGGGACACAAATCCGGCAAACGGGCGGCGGCTTACGCATCACCATTGGCACCCCAACCGAAAACGACCGGACTTTAGCGCATGTGCGTCAAGTCCTAAAGCCCTGATTCCCCTCATCGGCGGCGGGCTTGCCGTACGGTGCGAGGAAACACCCCCACCAACATCGAAAACGCCTCGTCCGGGACGCTATCAACGATGGACTGATCGAAATAGGTCTTAAACTGCTCCAGAATCATCTGGGCCCGTTCCACCGGAATGGGCTTATCCGTAAAGTTTTGGGTTAGCCGCACCCACTGCAGACGAATGCGAATGGCTTTTTGCTGCTCTTCGTAAGACTTCGGTTCGACCAGAGACAACTTACCGAGGGGAGCAACCCCCTGACAGTTGTCGTCCAAAGCCCCGCCAACCGCAGCGCCTGGCCCAGCGAACTCAGCGTGAAATTTTTTATAAACAACAATACCGTTGCGTCGCCGACTATTCACGACCCAAAGTTTGCCGCTGTTAATTTTTTCCAAAACGATGTCTGTATCAGAGTGCTGCTTCACAGGAGGGTTAGCCACATCGTCTCGATAAGTCTGGGGCATGGTAACAAGCTCGGAGAAACTGGGGCTATGAGCAAATGAAAGTCACACGTAACCTTGCAAAACTCTAGTGGCGATTTCAGGGAGCCGATAAGCCAGAAATTCAAACTGCGTGGCTTAAAGTTCCACACTATTCTAGGGGACACCGCTCAGAAAACCGCGATGAACACCGTGCCCTCTCTAAAGTTGCGGTAAAGTTCCTGTCAAAATTTGATGTTTTCTATGTAAATCTGCCGAGAGCACTTGAAGGTCTGTCTACCTGTATACATTTTGGCAAGAAAACTTCACGATGGCGGTGCTGACGACTAAGACAACCCCAGGCAACTGCGAATAACGTGACTTCAAGATGCATCCTTACGGGAATTTACGGTTATATTGCCCAGGGGACATAGCGTAATAACAACAGATCGGGGAATTGATGGCGATCGCCTCTGCTGTGGTCTCAGGGGTGGAATGCTGTCAGGATTGGCTATGACCTCAGATCACGAGGCCACCAACTTTCTGAAAATCCGGCCTGAAGGGGGGTTGCGCCATACCCCATAGCAGCCCGCCGTCAAGTCCGCCCTAGACATGTACGGCCCCTCTTAGGGTAGCGGCGAGAAACCAATCCCATCCTACTTCAATCCTCGATGCTGTGAAAATTAGCTGCAATTTCTGCTTCGACCAGCTCAGGATGAGGGCGCTGAGGCGTTCGGGCTGGGTCATTGACCCTAGAGTCTCTCGGAACTTGGGTAACCTTGCTGAGCCAGGCAATTGCTCGCACACCGGCACTCAGAACCAGCCGTCCTGTTCCAGTTCCTCAATGATTTGGAGGCCGCGCGGATCACCCACATTCAAGATGGCGGTGCGGGCATCTTCGCGAACGCCCAGATCGTCTTCTTCAGCAAAAGTCTCAATCAGCGCGTCGATCGCGGTGGCATACACCACGTTAGAAGGGAGTTCGCGACAAAGTTGCCCGATCGCCCAAGCGCAGTTGCTACGCACGGCGGCGATGGGGTCGCGGCGCATCACTTCAATAATCGGCGGCAACGCGGTCACTACCGTTTCATAATTGACGTTGATCATTTGCGCCAGGGCACTCGCGGCCCAGAGCCGCACGGCTGGAATGTCATTTTTCAACGCTTCAATTAGGGGCTGCAACGCTTCAGCGGTGTGGCTGTTGCCTAGCGCCCACACAACCCCCTTACGGACGTACCCATTCCAGTCGTAAAGCTGGGCGATGAGGGGCGCGATCGCGGTTTCATCGGCATTACGCCCCAAGGCATAGGCGGCACTCACCCGCACCAGTGGACAGCTATCTTGCAGCAGTTCAATTAAGCGCGGCACGGCGCGAGGTTCTTCTAACTCACAAAACGCTCGCGCTGCTAACATGCGCTGCTGCGCTTGAGGCGAATTCAGCAACTGCAACATTTCCTCAGGGTCGACCTGAGGCTCTTCACTGGCTTCCCCGGCTGGCGCAATCTGATCAAGCGGATCGTCAAACTCAGCGTCTGGATCAATGATTTTGAGTTCGTCTTCTTCGTACATACCAACACTTTACAGCACTGTTTTGCGTCAATCGAGTCCCCAGATTGGGCAATTGGGGCTGGCGCCCATCAGCCTTAAGAAAGTGTCATCTTTGCGCCACCTGGACACCAAAGTCTGCTTCACTAAGGAACCGTTGCCCTGGGAGGAACCAAGAGCATGGTTAAGATGTGCTGGAAAATGGGACGGAGCGGTAGCGCGATCGCGGCTAGTTGTCTGCTGCTAACCGTCGCGTGTCAGGCATCACCCGACCCCGAGGCCACGACCTCGACCGATGCCACCGCCCCTACGACAGAAGAGACGACCGATGCCGCCCCAGAAGCCCCCCCGACCACCGAGACCGAGCCTGAGAGTAACGACGCTGCCCCAGGGGCTACTACGCCCACCCAATCATGCTCTGCTAGTGCCTTCATTGTGGATACCGACCCAGCGGGGTTGAATGTCCGCAGCGGCCCCGGTAGTGATTTCGCGGCTCAGGATACCCTATCCACAGCGGAGCCCGTGGAAGTCTCGATTGTGGGGGCCACGGGGGAATGGTTTTTGATCAATGAAGCTTGGGGCGTAGAGCAGCAAGCCTTGCAACAGCCCGGTTGGGTGTATGCGCCCTTATTAGGCGTGAGCACGACCAGCTTGAACATCAATGACCCCGAAGCACCGACAACCCTGTATGCTGCGCCGGATGGTAGCGCGGCAGTCGTGGCCGCCATCCCCAAATATTCTGAAGTAACGCTACTGGGCTGCTCCGGCAATTGGCTACAGGTACAAGCGCCAGACGCGACCGGCTGGCTGGCTGTGGGCGAACAGTGCAGCAATCCCGTTTCCACCTGTCCTTGAGCGGACCGAGCGATCGCTCGCCGCCACAGTACGCCAATCCCCCCTGGGAACTTGGAGCACCCGTTCGCTAGAACAGAGGTGTGACATCGATAGCCAGGAGGCTAGACATGATTGAGCTACTGGAAATGCCCAGCGATCGCGTCGTCGGAGTCAAGATTGACAGCAACATTCAAAAAGCTGATATTCAAGCGATTGAAGCGGCGTTTGCGGATAAGTTTGAGCAGTTTGATCGAGTGGGTATCTACGTCGAAGTCGCTCACTTGGGCGGTATTACTCTCGATGCCCTGGTAGAAGATTTAAAGTTCGGCTTATCGAAGTTTCGACGCTTCGCTAAAAAAGCCGTGGTATCGGAGCATCAATGGATGGACAAGGTCGCTGTAGTGAGCGACCAGCTGTTCCCCAGTATCGCAGTCAAGCACTTTAGCCTGGCAGAACAGGCTGATGCGATCGCCTGGGTCAATGCCGCTGATGCGGCTCAACCAGGAGGGGCTTGACTAAGTGGTCAGGTGTTTAATATTTGGCAATACCATTTAGTGTCATTGCTAAGCATCAATGATACTAAATGTCGTAATCGATGCTCTGACCAGTATTTGGCGTCACAATGAAAGCATCAGGGGACAGCTAAGTTACGTATAACTATCGGCAATGTCTCGAGGCGGCGATCGCATTGCGCCAGCATCGCATCGCAACTACAGATCATGAACAGTCTTTAGTAGGAGGTGAATGATGATGACTCGGATCGGTTTCTTTTCCGCATTGATGGTCGTCGGAGCGATCGCGGGGTCAGCAGAAGTCGCCCAAGCTCAATGTCTTCGCAGCAGTAACGCGATCCTCAACCGCAGTCCGGCTAACGAGGACGCTTTCTTCGTCAACTCTAGCCCGGCCAATGCCAACTCCAATTTCAAGCTAGAGCTTGATCTCAACAACGGTCTCGACTTTCTGGAAACGGATGTGGAAGAGGATGAGGTCCTCGTTGAGGAAAGCGCCATCACCAGCGAGCCCGACGCTAGCAGTGCGGCGACAGAAACGGCAGCAGTCACAGATGCTGAGATCGGCCCCCGTAGCAGCTCAGCGGCAGATTTAGAAACGGTCGATCTGCAAGCTCAGATCGACATGTCACGCGCAGACTACTTGAATTCTCGGGCCAGTGAAATTAACGGCTGTGTCGATTAAGCCGCGCCTGATTCTACATTGGTGGCACCCTACACAGCCTTGTCAGGCCGATTGGGTGACGAGGAAGGGCGCTGCTCCTAGCAGCTCCTGGGTATAAGGGTGCTGAGGCTGGTTGAAGATGCGCTCGGTAGAACCCATTTCCACAATCTTACCGGCCTGCATCACGGCAATGCGATCGCACAAATACCGCGCCACCCAAAGGTCGTGGGTAATAAATAGGTAAGTCAGATCAAATTCTTCCTTGAGTTCCAGCATCAAGGAAAGCACCTGGGCTTGAATACTGGCATCTAGCATGCTGACGGGTTCGTCACACACCACCAGTTTGGGACGGGTAATCAAGGCGCGGGCGATCGCTACGCGCTGCTGCTGCCCCCCGGAGAGGTCGCCCGGATAGCGATCGATGTAGTCGTCCACTGGGGTCAGGCCCACGCGTTCCATCATGGCGCGGACTTGCTGGTCAATTTCGGCGGCGGTGCCTAATTGATGAATCCGTAGCGGATCGCCGATGCCTTGGCCCAGGGTCATCATGGGGTTTAGGCAGGCATGGGGATCTTGGAAGATCATTTGCATTTCGCGGCGCTGCTTTTGCAGCTGCGATCGCGACAGTTGAGTGATGTCTCGTCCGGCAAATCGTACTTGCCCAGCCGTCGAGGGCACAATCTGCAAAATCGTGCGCGATAGCGTACTTTTGCCGCAGCCCGACTCGCCCACCAAGCCAAACACCTCGCCATGGTACAGGTCAAAAGATACGCCATCCACGGCTTTAATGGCCTGATTTTCTTGCCCTCCCAAGAGCCGGGCAATCGGATTAGCCGCTAGCGTATAGTGCTTCTGCAAATCTTGCACCTCTAGCAGGGGCGCTTCAGTCTGGGCGATTTCGTCGCGAATCACCGCCTGCTGCAAATCTAAAGCCGACTTTAAGAGCGACTTGGTGTAATCGTGCTGGGGTTGCTGCATCACCTGCTGCGAGGGGCCTAGTTCCACGAGTTGGCCTTCGTACATGACGGCGACCCGATCGCAATATTCCGCGACCAAGGCCAAATCATGGGAAATCAAAATCAGCCCCATGTGGCGATCGCGGCACAGGCGCGTGAGTTCATCCAAGATTTGCGCCGAAACAGTTACGTCCAAACTGGTGGTGGGTTCATCGGCCACGATCAGCTTGGGATTCAACACTAACGCGAGGGCGATCGCCACCCGCTGCCGCATGCCGCCGCTAAATTCATGGGGATACTGGCTCCAGCGGTCAGCCGGGATGTGGACGGACTCCAGGGCCGCCAGCGATCGCGCTTTGGCTTCCTGCTTGGAGAGTTGGGGTTCGTGGGCCAGCAGCGTCTCCAAACAGTGGTCGCCAATGGTCATTAACGGATCTAGGCGCGTCATCGGATCCTGAAACACCAGAGACACTGCCTCGCCGCGAAAATGTCGCAGTTCTTGAGCCGACATCGCGGGAATGGAACGGCCCTCAAACGTGGCATCGCCGGCAATGCGAGTCCCTTTAGGCAAAAGTCGCAGGGCCGCTCGTCCCAGCGTACTTTTGCCACAGCCCGACTCCCCCACCAGTCCCAAAATATCGCCCGGTGCCAAGCTCAGGGACACGTCATCCACTGCCCAAGCCAACTGTCCGGGATAAGAGACACGAAACTGGTTTAGCGACAGCAAGCTTTCAGGCATCAGGGTTTAGCAATCAGTGCATGAATTCAGCAATCAAAAAGAGCAGGGAGGATGAATCTCCTTGCTCTCTTCGCAGTATGCCATGGTACTCGGATGATTTATGCGGTGAAGAGGGCGATCGCCACCAACCCAGCAGTCACCGCGTAAAAGACGCCAACTACCTGCAACTCTGACCATCCCGACAGTTCAAAGTGATGATGCAAAGGCGCCATCCGGAAAAAGCGCTTACCTTTGCCATCGGGGCCTTTAGTCGCTTTGTAATAGCTGACCTGAATAATGACCGACAGGGTTTCGGCAAAGAAGAGCAGGGTCACCAACAATAAGCCAAATAGATTGCCACTCAAAATGCCCACTGCGGCCAACGCACCGCCGATGGCCAATGAGCCGGTGTCGCCCATGAACACCTTGGCTGGGTTGTGGTTGTGAACGAGAAAGCCGAGGCAAGCCCCGCTCATCGCGCCACAAAAGACCATCAGGTCGGGATGGGTCGGTGCGACTAGCGCCCCTAAGCCGAGCAGAGCGATCGCCGCTGTACCACCCAGCAGACCATCCAAACCATCGGTCAAGTTCGTGGCATTACTCTCCGCCACCAGCACAAAACCCGCCAGCGGCCAAAACAAGAAGCCCAAAGGCAAGGTGAGTCCTAACGGCAGCGCAATTCGCGTGAGTTCACCGGGCTGAGTCACCATCGCCCATAGACAAAAAACTGTGGCGAAGCCAATAAGCAGCGCTAGCTTCAGGCGCGGCGAAATCCCCTTGTTAGACTTACGGCGCAGCACTTGCCAATCATCCAACCAGCCTACAAAGCCGTAGGCCAAAGTCAGCGCCCCGACCGCCAGCGCAGTGGGAGAAAAGCCAGTCAAAAGCATGGCGACCAGGACTCCAACCGGCACCAGGAAAATGCCGCCCATGGTGGGTGTACCCGCCTTCTTGAAATGGGCTTGCGGCCCTTCTTCGCGGATAAATTGCCCGGTCTTCCAAGCTCGCAGGATAGGCAGCGTCCCCAAGCCCGCGATCGCGGTAGCGCCCCAAGCAATGACGAGTGGCAGCGTGAGCGACGTGACTTGGCCTAACCGACCGGCTCCATCATCTAAAAACAAGCCGATCAGCAGCACCCCTAATGTCACTAAAACCAACAATCCCCTCCCGGAAAGGACCGATGTCCCCAACGGCTTGTTGGTCAAAAACTTTGCATCCACAACGAATCCTGCTCCTCACTGCCTCTACACCACGCCCACAGAGCGAGCGACTACCCATGCTCTGTAGTTTTTACTCACCACACAATCTTGGGGTTACCCCGACGCCACATTAGGCGATGTCGGGAAGTCCATCTCCGCCTGCTGATTCCATCTCCTGCAAGTCACCAAGCACATCAGCAACCTTTGAAATTTTCAACATCTTGTACTTCCCCCAAGAGATTATTGGCAAATACCAGATGCACTCAATGTGCGGTGCTTTTAGCGCTTGCAAGTTGGAAGTACTTTAATGGCTAGTCCCCTTTAGTTCAAGTAGACAGGGATACTTAATCGTCGTCACCGAGGGCCATATCATCATCATCATCGAGCCCCTTGTCGGAATCGCCCATGAGATCATCAATCTCTTCGCTTTCTTCTTCCTCTTTTTCGGCCTCAACGACAGCGACTTCTTCGCGGGGCTTGAGACGGCCAGTCCCTTCCAGCCAGGTCAAAATTGACGGCTCTTTTTGCGTCGGTAAAACGTCGGCAGTTTGGTCACGGGGAATGATGCGTAGAGAAGGGTTGTATGTCATGGGAAATTGAGTTCCAAAAAACAAAGTTTTGGTTGAAGGGTCACTCTGGCAACCAGGGGAATAGCAATCAACGTGATTAGGCGACTGATATCCTGCAAGTAGCGCTGCCATCGTGGGGCTATTTAGCCCAGCTATGAGTCTAACATCGGAGTGATAACTGACGAATGAGTGATTGTCAATTAAATCTCACGTAACCTTACACGCTTTCGCGATGGCGATCGCCGCTGCAACAAATCCTCACACTATTCGCATATGCTTGGCAAAACTGAACTTCTGGAAGCGATCGCTTCCACCAACCGGGGACTGTTGGCCTCGCCCACCGATCAGCAGGCTATCCAAAGTCTGGCGGCGACCCTAGAAGGACGCAACCCGCAACCATCGCCCCTGGCCGCCACCGCCCAACTCAACGGCATTTGGCGATTGCTCTACACGACCAGCGATGAGCTATTGGGAATTGACCGCTTCCCGCTCTATAAATTGGGGCAAATTTACCAATGTGTCTATTTAGATGAGGCCCGCATTTACAACATTGCCGAGGTGGTGGGGCTACCTCAACTGAGCGGTTTGGTCTCAGTCGGGGCAACCTTTGAAGCGGTGTCGCAAAAGCGAGTCAACGTGGCGTTTGAGCGGGGCGTCTTTGGTTTGCAGTCGTTACTCGGCTATGAGAATCCGCTGCAGTTCATTCGCAAATTGCAGGCGCAAGACAAGTTTCCCCTGTGGCAAGGCATTGACTTTCGGATCAACAGCGATCGCCAATCGGGCTGGCTAGAGGTCACCTATCTTGACGACGACCTCCGCATTGGCCGCGGTAATCAGGGCAGCCTTTTTGTCTTGCGCAAGGTCAAGGGATAGGGCGCACGGAGTCAGCCTTGCGAGCATGGCAAATGCAGCCTGATTAACATAAAAAAAGGGAGCGTCAGCCCCCTTTTGACTCAACTCAGTGGCCAGTCCAATGACCGACCTGACGCTGATCGATTAGCTTGTCGCCGCACCGCTGCGATCGTAGGTCGCCCGAAAGCTGGGATGCACTTTGCCTTGGATACGATTCCAATACTGGGTAACATCCGCTTCGAGCCCCACATCCGCAGCGAGACGGGTCATCATCGCTTGTTGACGGCGCTTCACATTGCGGTTATGCCCCATCAACAAGGTGCGGGCCTTGAGTTCGAGGTCGACTAATGCCGCAGGGGCATCGGCAACGGTCGCCACAGGAGCCGCTACAGGAGCCGTTTCAACCGCTGTTTCACCTGTGCGATAAGCCACGCCCCGATAAACTAGATCGAGGGTGGGCTGTTGCACTGGATTCTTTTCCACAGAGCGAAAGCGGATATCAACGCCCCGGTATTTACCGACCTCAGCCGTGTCGTTCATCGCCACAGCAGGCGGATTGTAGTCATATTGAATGCCGCGATAAGTAAGTTTCATGAGTCGCCTCCATACAGTTCCATGATGAGCCGGAATGTATTGTTGGCGCGTTCCTTCGGAGCCCGGTGCCCCCTACTTCCGTCCTCATTTCCTGAATGAAAACAAGAGGATGAACGATTTATCCTTCACTTCTGTATTATAAGCTACTGTTTCTTGCAATATCAACGATCCATTACGAAATTGTGAGGTTAGGTTTCCACACTTGCAGCGTCTAAGGTCGCGTCTTTATTGCCAAAATCCTTACTCTAGGAGAGGTTTACAGGAGAAAGTGCTTCGTGGTTCGGTGCGAGCTGAAGCGAGATCGCGTTGTAAAGATTCATGAATATTTTAGGTCTCGCAGGGGCTCCCATACCTGCCCAGTGTGGCGCAAAAGGACGATCGCTGTGGCGGTAAATCGATATTCCGCAGATTGCCGCTCGAATTCCGGCCAGGCCCGGCGAAAGGCGACGGGTTTCAGATCTCGAAAGGCGACGGTTAAGTGCGGTCGAAAGGGGCGATCGCGCGCTTTAGGATCCACAATGCCGAGGGTTTTTGCCAAATATTGACTGAGTTCGGCCTGCAATTGCATAAGGGCGGAGGCGGGCTGCACCGCTAGAAAAATCACGCGCGGCGGAAAGGCTCCAAAGCCTGACAGATGGACTGGAATGGAGGATGCCGACGGGCGAAAGGTAGCCAGGGTGTTGAATAGGCGATCGCGTTCCTGATCCGGCCAGGTAAACGGCGCTTGTAAGGTAATGTGCGGCGGCGATTTGAGCGCCGCTTGGCTGCGAAACTTTTCCCGAAAGTAATGCTTGAGCGCGGTCGCTTCGGCTTGAATGTCTGGTGGGGGAATCAGCGCTAAAAAGTAGCGCGACTGAGACGAGTTGTTAGGTGGGGTGGCGGGCGCTGTCATGGGGCGAGGTGGAGGTCGCAGTAGGTCGCGATCGCGACTGGGGGTGTGGCTTTCCGTTACGATCTAGCGGGCAAGGCGAATTGAATCAGTATGCTAATAACACAAGCAATCCCCCAGTGGGGGCGACTAGATCGGGTTAGGCAACCCGACCTGTTAACAGGTTAGTCAATTTCGCTAACGTTGGATTTACGGATCTTTCCATGCCCTGGTTTGTCAAGATTGAACGAGGAATCATCCATAAAGCGGTCTTTGATCAGCATGTGCCGGCTCACGTGGATTATGTGAAAAACTTGATTGCCCAGGGACACCAAGCCCGTAGCGGGTATTGGGCTGAGCGGGGGGGCGGTATGTTGCTGTTTCAGGCGGCATCGATGGCGGAAGCGGCGGCGATCGTTCAAGCCGACCCGCTGATTCAAAACGAATGTGTGGAATACGAATTGCACGAATGGTGCATTGTGGTGGAGTAGAAGAGAGTTATGGCGGATTCGGATAACGGTTACAAGATCCTGAGTGATAATCGCCAGGCCCGTCATCAATATGAAATTTTGGAGGTCTGGGAAGCGGGCATTGAGCTGAGGGGCACCGAGGTCAAGTCAGTGCGAGCGGGCAAGGCCAACTTAAGAGATGGCTTCGCCCAGCTCAAAGACAGCGAAATCTGGCTGCATAATGTGCATGTTTCGCCCCACAGCACGACCATTCAGCAGTACAATCACGAGCCCCTTCGCCCCCGCAAGCTGCTATTGCACAAAGGCGAAATCCGCAAACTGATTGGCAAGGTCGAGCAAAAAGGGCTGACTCTGGTGCCACTCAAAATTTATGTGGTCCGGGGCTGGATTAAGGTGACCCTGGCCTTAGCCAAGGGTAAGAAGCTGCACGACAAACGTGATGCTCTGAAGCGCAAGCAAGAGAAGCGAGAAGTCGAGCGGGCCTTGAAGAGTGGATATTAATGGCCGAGCTGCCGTGGCTGGTTCAGGCTTGACAAGTCTGGTGAGGTCGAGGGCAGGGGAGCAACTGCGTGGGGTGGGGTGCAACTACTCCTTCTGGCAGGTTGGTCGGTTAGGTCAACTTTGACGTGGTTTGTGCGATCGCTCCACCGTCTGTGTCAGCTCTCAGGACATCGAACGATTGAGTCAGGAAACGGCTCAAAAAGAGTGTCCCTAGTCGTCGCGGGTGGGCCATCCCCAATCCTGAAGCGTTTGCTGTCAGGATTGGGGATGGGATTTGATCGCCGGTTTCTAACGGCCTGGGCGATCGCGCCAGCCTAACCCAAGGTGCAGTGGGCTTCGCCGCCGTGCTCAATCCAGCCGCAAATTAGCCCAGTGGTTGATTGGGCAGAGGCACAACGGCCATCAGCATCCACCACAATGACGCCGCCTTCGCCCTGCACGCGGTTGACCAAATACTCGATCCCCGCTTCGGCAGCCGCCGCGACATCCAGACCGCGCCACTGCATAAACATGGCGATGGTCTTGCCCAGCACCGTCCGCAAAAATTCTTCGCCATAGCCCGTGGCCGACACGGCACAAGATTCGTTATCGGCAAAGACGCCCGCACCAATGATGGGGGTATCGCCCACGCGCCCCCAGTGGTTGTTGACCAGGCCGCCAGTGGAAGTCGCGGCGGCGAGATCGCCGTAGACATCACGGGCCACCGCACCGACGGTGCCCAGCTTTTCGGCCATGCTGACCCGCTCGTGATCAAGGGTGATGCGTCCCGCGGCTTTGGCTTCTTTCAGCTGCTCAATGCGGGCTGGGGTAATGAAATAATCTTCGTGGCAGCGCTCTAGCCCGCAGAGATTCGCGAACTCCATCGCGCCATCGCCCATGAGGAGAACATGCTTGCCGTGGTTGAGGACGTGGCGGGCGAGGGCAATGGGATTTTTGATTTCACTCACGCAGGCCACGGAACCCGCCCGCAAATCGGCCCCGTTCATCAGGGCGGCATCCATTTCGACTTGGCCTCTGGCATTTAGGACGGAACCACGCCCCGCGTTGTAAAGCGGGTCATTTTCGAGCCGGGTGACGCAGTATTCCACCACGTCGAGGGCGCGATCGCCCCGCGCCAACCGTTGGCGACCTTTTTCTAAAATGGCGTGAATGCTGTGCTTAAATTCTGCTTCACCAGCTTCGTACTTCAAATCTTCGAGACAACCGGATCCACCGTGGATCATCAGGGAGTAGGAATTAGACATGGGTTAATATGCAGCCCGTTCAACAGGGAGAAGTTTGCTCAGATTTACTTTCTAAAACAAATCTTAAGACACCTTCATCCTCATCGAAACCCAGCGGTTCATATCTGAGTCAGCCGCCCCCCTAACCACCCAGCCACCCAGCTACCCAACCACAGCCCTCAACCGAGATGCTAATTTCTCGCTTCCCCTCAGCTCTCTTGCCAAATGAATTTGCCTTCGCGCCAAAGGGCGACCAAAATGCCGATCGCGTACTTGGTCACCGTTTCGCCAAACAGCAGCGACACGATCTCGGTGGTCGAGAGCACCCCCGCAAAAGCCACTAGCGTAAACAGCAGCGTATCGAGGGGGATCGACACGGCATTGCTGCCCGCTACCCGCACCAGCCAGGGATAGCGCAAAAGCTTTTGATAAATCTCAGTGTCGGCGGTTTCGGCCAGGACGATCGCGAGAAAGCTGGCGGCAATGATGCGCAGGGGCACTGCGAGCACTGCACTCATGAGCACATTGGCGAGGGCCGCGATCGCGATCGTGCCGTAAACCCAGCGGCGTCCTGCCCCGTGCAGCTTGTCGCGTTGGGTAAAGGTGATGCCAAAGATAAACGTACCCACCGCCACTTGGCCGAAGATGGGAAACGGGATGAACCAGGCGGCGGTGTAGTTGGCTCCTAAGGTCGCCAGGATGTAGATGATGGCATTGATAACGTATTTTTTCGACATGGCAATTAGAAATGACAGACATCGTGAGTTTGGGGACTTGCGCGCAAAAAAGATCCCCATGAACTGAGTTTCGACTCTGCTCAACTCTCGATACTGATCGGTTGAGCGAAGTCGAAACCGGATTGAACGGGTACTTTTTTTAGTTGCAGATCCCTTAGGGGGTCCAGCGAGCCAGTACTCGTTACAGGCTTTGGCCGACTAGGGATGATGCGGCGTCAGACGTGATCGCGGGCGATCGCAGGGCGTCGGCCACTTTTTTGATGAAACTGGCAGTGGGTACTGCCAGCAGCAATCCTAAAAAGCCAGCAAACTTCGCGCCGACTAGAAGCACTACGATCACCACCGCTGGATTGAGGCCCGTCACCCCACCAATCAGCTTAGGAGCAATCACATTGTCGTTAATCTGGCCCAAAATAGCAGCGACGATCAGCACTTTAAGTCCGAGGGTAATGGACTGAAAGCTGAGCAGCACGCTAATGCCCAAAACGGCGACGGTGCCGCCAAAGGGAATGAGGCTAGTGAAGCCAATCACAATGCCAAACAGGAGGCCATAGGGCACGTCTAACACGATGAAGGCGATCGCTTCGGCGGTCGCGAGAATCAGGGCCAGCGTGGCCTGACCAGAAAAGTAGCCCTGAAAGCTGGGTTGCAGCGAGTCGCGAGTTTCTTGTTGCAGATTTTTGGGTAGCCAACTGAGCAGGCCATTCCACAGTCGCTCGCCGTTTAGCACCAGCAATAGGCTGAGGACGAGGGTGATCAACAGATTCAGGGTGCTGTTGATGGTGCTCAGGGTAACGCCGATGACCTGACTGGTGGCCGATTGCAATGCCGACGAGAGGCGATTGGCCGCCTGAATCGTGATTTCCTCAAAATCGAGGGGCAAGTTCTGCATAAATGGTTGCTCGTTGAGCAGCAGCAACTGGTTTTTGCCCAGTTCAACGAGTCGGGGCAGGCTGTCGGCAAAGTCGTTGAGCTGCTTCCACACTAGCGGCCCCAAAAAGATCACCAGCACGATCGCGGCGGTTAGAGCACTCAGCAAGACCATTGCCGTCGCCACCCCCCGCGACACACTTCGGCCTTGTAGCAGCGCGATGGGATAATCCAGCAAAAAGGCGAGCAAACTGGCCGTCGCAATGATGCTAGGAATCGGCTGTAGCAGTGCCCCCAGGCGATACAATAGCCAGCCATTCAAGACAATCAGGGGAAACGCGAGACCCGCGATCGCCCACTTTGGCAATGTTGATAGCATTCCTTTTCACCCCCTAGCCTTGGCTTATTCCCCCATTACCTTAAACTGTCATGGGCCAAGCGACGGTTTACCAAGAGCACTGGGCAAGCCCGCCAGGCGAGGCGATGGCTCGATTTAACGTTTGTTGAATTTGGCTTTCAAGTCTTTTAGGGTGGGGGCTGCGGTCGCGGTCGCGTTCGTGGGGGCCGCTTTGGGTGCGCCCTGGCCCGATCGCCCTGGTTTGCCTTGGGGTTTGGCGGTGCCAGACTTTGGCGACGGGCGAGATTGACTCTCCCCGTCGCGATCGGGCGATTTCATCGACAGGCTAATGCGCTTCAGCTTGGCGTCCACGTCCATCACCCGCACGGTGACCACCTGCCCAACTTTGACGATGTCCTTCGGATCTTTGACGAAGCGATCGGCCAGTTGCGAAATGTGGACAAGCCCGTCCTGGTGAACGCCAATATCCACAAAAGCGCCAAAGTTGGCGACGTTGGTGACGACACCCTCTAGACTCATGCCGGGTTGCAGATCGGCCATCGTCTGAATGTCATCGCGAAACTGGGCGGTGACGAACTGCGATCGCGGGTCGCGACCCGGTTTTTCCAGTTCGGCCAGAATGTCGCGCAGGGTCGGCTCGCCCACTTCGTCCGTAATGTAGCGTTGCAGGTTCACCTGCTGGAGAGGCAACCCTGGCAGTTCTTGGGTCGTTCCTAGTTGCTTGGGATTGACCTGCAAGTCTTTGAGGATTTGCGCGACGATGCCGTAGCGCTCGGGGTGGACGGCGGTGTTGTCGAGGGGATTATCGCCGCCGCGAATGCGCAAAAATCCCGCCGCCTGCTCAAAGGCTTTGGGGCCAAGCTTGGGGACTTTTTTCAGGGCTTTGCGATCGCGAAACACGCCATTTTCGTTGCGATACTGCACAATATTGTTCGCCACCGCCGCGCTGATGCCTGACACATAGATCAGCAGCTCGGTCGAAGCCGTGTTGAGATCGACGCCGACGTAGTTCACGCAGCTTTCCACCGTGTCCGCCAGTTTTTGTCTCAGCCGCTTTTGATCGACATCGTGCTGATATTGCCCGACGCCGATGGATTTCGGATCAATTTTCACCAGTTCCGCCAGGGGGTCTTGCAGGCGGCGACCGATGCTGATGGCCCCGCGCACCGTCACATCCAGCTGGGGAAATTCGGCGATCGCCACCTCACTGGCGGAGTACACCGACGCTCCGGCTTCATTCACCATGACTTTCGTTGGCTTTTGGGGCAGGGTTTGCAGCACTTCGTTCACAAAGGCTTCCGTCTCGCGCCCCGCCGTGCCATTGCCGATCGCAATCAGTGCCACCTCGTATGTTTGAATCAGCCCCGCTAGGCTGGCAGCGGCTTTTTCCCGCTGAGCCTGGGCCTGATGGGGAAAGATCGCTTCGTAATGGAGGAACTGGCCGGTCTGATCAATCACCGCCACTTTGCAGCCGGTACGAAAACCGGGATCGATCGCGATCGTCGGCTTCATGCCCGCCGGGGGAGCCAGCAGCAGATCCCGCAGGTTCGCCTCAAAGGTTTGAATCGATTCCTCATCGGCCCAGGCTTTTTTCTCCGCAATCACGGTGTTGACCAGCGAGGTTTTCATTAACCGGGCAAACGCCTCTTGAATCAGCTCCCGATAAAACTGGCGCAGTTCCGGCTGGCGAGTGCGAATCACCGCCGATTCCAGATAGTGCAGCACCGTGTCAGTGTCAAAGGCCAGCTCCAGGCTGAGCACCTCTTCCCGCTGACCCCGCAACAGCGCCAGCAGATTGTGGGGAGCGATTTTGCTGACGGGGTTGTCGTACTGGCGATACAGCTCAAATTTGGTGCTGCCCACCGGAATTTTGTCCGCAATGCGGGATTGAAAGATCCCTGATTTCAGCAAATATTCCCGCACCCAGGCCCGCAAGTCGGCCCGCTCCGCCACGGCCTCAGCCAAGATATCTGCCGCCCCTTTCAAGACATCTTCGACCGTCTCCACCCCCAATTCCGAATTCACAAACTCGCCCGCCACCCGGGTCAAATTCAGCGCTGGGGCTTGGGGCTGGTTGTGTTCGGCGATCTGGTCAGCTAAGGGCTCTAGGCCCTTTTCTTTGGCGATGGTGGCGCGGGTGCGGCGCTTCGGCTTGTAGGGCAGATACAAATCTTCGAGTTCGGTCTTTTGGGTGCAGGCGCGAATTTTCGCCTCTAGTTCCTTCGTCAGCTTGCCCTGTTCCGAGATGGATTTGAGAATGGTTTGCTGGCGGTCGGCGAGTTCCGTCAAGTAGGCGTAGCGCTCTTGCAGCGATCGCAACTGCACCTCATCCATGCCCCCGGTGCGCTCCTTCCGGTACCGGGCAATAAAGGGGACTGTCGCTCCCTCATTTAAGAGGGCGAGGGCGGCGTCAATCTGGCGAACGGCGAGGTCTAATTCGGTTGCCAGCAGTTGAGTCAAATCGGCCATGAACGAACTCAGAAAACAGCTATCAGGGCTGTAGTCTAGCATTTGCGTCGGGGTGAGTTGATCCACATGAGGTATCAGTCAAAGCCCCACCGGTGGCACTGTGAACTCTACCGATCATGCCGTCCGCTTCTGTTCAATCCACTCCACCACCTGCTTGCCCAGATTCAGGTTGTCAAGGCGATCGATTTCGCGAATACCGGTGGGGCTGGTCACGTTCACCTCGGTCAAATAGCCACCAATAATATCGATGCCCACAAACATCAGGCCATCGCGGCGCAGGGTGGGGGCCAATTGGTCACAGATTTCGCGATCGCGATCGGTAATTTCCACCTGGGCCACCCGCCCCCCAACAGCCATATTGCCGCGAAACTCGTTGCCCGTGGGAATGCGATTGACCGCCCCAATGGGGTCGCCATCCAGCAAAATGATCCGCTTATCGCCGTCTTTGGCGGCAGGCAGGTAAGTCTGAATCATGACCGGCTCACGCCCCTGCTGGGTGCTAATTTCGATCATCGAGTTGAAGTTGCGATCGCCCTGCTCTAAAAACAAAATGCCCTCCCCCGCCTTGCCCCCCAACGGCTTCAGTACCGCCCGCCCCCAGCGTTTCACCGTTTTGGCAATCACCGCCTTATCGCGACTCACAATCGTTTCGGGAATCGCCCGCGTGAACTGCAGCGCATACATCTTTTCGTTCGCGGCTCGGAGACCCTGGGGTGAGTTCATCACCAGCGTTTTGGTCGGGTCCACATAGTCCAGCACATAGGTGGTGTAGAGGTAAGGAATCGTCACGGGCGGATCCGTCCGCATCATCACCAGATCCATGGTTTCTAGCGGTTGGTAAACCATCTCGCCCAGGCTGTACCAGTCTCTTTCCGCCAGCCAGCGGTTATCGCCCAGGGTTACTGGCGTCAGCGTCACCGGCTGCATTCGCGCCATCGCCCGCCCCATCTCGACCCCGAGCCATTCGGCCTGGGTGATCCACACCTCATGGCCGCAGGCTTGCGCGGCTTCCATCAGGGCCACGCTGGTGTCATGCCCCGGATCAAGGCGATGGATCGGATCGATGATGAAAGCAAATTTCACAGTTAATGTCCTTTGGCTAACCCTGGTCGATTGTGGCATGTTTCGCCCGCTCGCCGGGGCCTCTTCGCGAGTCGACGCCCCTCTAGTCGATAGATTGGGCCTTCACCCTGGAGGCGGTGCGATCGGGGCTACACACCTTTATAAATCACTTGCTCGCTGACCGCGACTGGAGCAGGAGGTGAGGGCGGCGGTGACAGCACAGCCCGATTCAATTGCTGCACGCCGACTTGGTTCAGCATAATTCCAACCAAAATGACGGCTCCCCCAACGTACTGGGCCACGGTTGGGACTTCACCCAAAATTAGATAAGCCGCCAAAACGCCAGCAATGGGAGTAAACGCCGTCGCGAGGGAGATTTCGCTAGCCGTACTGCTTTTCAGGCCCGCAAACCAAGCCAGTTGACCACCCACAACAATGACGGCACTGTACAGCAGCATCCAACGCCACAAAAAGGGGGAAGTCACATCCATAAAGTGGCTCGGCTCGAACAGGAGGATGGTCGCGGTGAAAAAGAACACAGTGCCGACCATCGTCCGGTAGACGTTAAAAAAGCCCAGCGGCACAGTCTGGAGACTAATTTTGCTAATCAGATTGGCGATCGCCTGCAATCCAGCCGCCACCAGCACCAAGAGGTCTCCCCGACCAATGGTGAGTCCGATGGTCGTCTCCACGACACCCGGATTCACGGTCGGCAGCAACACCGTCAATGCCACCCCGACAAACGCCACAATTGCCCCCAGCGTCACAGCGACATTGACCTGTGCGCCAAGAAAGATGACCGACAGAGCCAGTGCCAGTGGCGCACTGAGCTGACTGAGCAGCACCACGTTATTCACGGCTGTGATAGCGAGCGCCGTAAAAATCAGCATGGGCACCAAAGCACCGCCCACAACCGCAATCAGAGTGAGAATGGCCCACTGACGCCCCGAAATCTGCCGCAGCAGCCCAGGCCGTAACTGCCGATGATAGAGCACCATCAGCAAACCTAACGCACACACATTCCCCACAAACAAGACATTGCAAGCAGAGACGGGATTATGACCATCGACAAAATGTGCCGCACCTAGATCTGTGAGTTGTCGCGTCACCGCGTTAGCGGCACCAAAAATCAAGATGGCAATGATGAGATAGACCCGACCCGATGCTTGAAATCCCTGACTCTGACGCGCCATATACAAATATCCTTAACGGTTGAGCCGTTGGAGCAAAAGTCACAGAATCGATGAACCCCTGTGAACACGCTTCAACCCTCCTGACAGACCTGCTTCGCAATTGCGGCTGGAGCCTTCACCCGCGTGACGACGACAGCTCAGTCATCGAGATGATCGCTCCAGCACGGCATCATCGCGGTGGGGCAACTGATGGCACTTTAGCCCAGCAGTGGCGGTTAGCGACCCAGCGATCGCCGGAAGTCAAAGAAGCGCCGCAGGAGATTCTGCAAACGGGTGTTCTCGGCATAGCTCTGCTTCGTCAGTTGCAGCGCCGTTTTGCTGTTGATTTCCGCCAGGGTAGGGTACACGTGAATGATGGATTTCAGCGCCCCCACTTTGAGTTTGTAGCTCATCGCCAGCACCACTTCGTGAATCAGTTCCCCGGCAGCTGGCCCCACTATATGTGCTCCTAAAATCTCGCCATTTTTGCGGGTGATAAATTTGGCAAACCCGATGCCCGCCCCTTCGGCCAGGGCGCGATCGACGTGGTCAAAGTCATGGCGCAACACCATCAAATCGTCGCCGTAGCGTTTGCGGGCTTGCTCTTCGGTGAAGCCGACCCGCGCCAGTTCCGGTTGCGTAAACGTGGCCCAGGGAATCACCCGATAGTTTGCCTTTTTGGTGGGCAAGACCAACGCATTCTGCATCGCTACCGCGCCTTCATAGCCCGCCACATGGGTGAACTGGTAACCGCCGATGACATCCCCGGCGGCGTAAATCTTGGGGTTACTGGTCTGGAGCTTGGCGTTGACTAAAACGCCTGATTTGCCGACCTCCACCCCGGCGGCGGTCAGATTCAGCGATTCGACGTTGGGCACGCGACCGGCTGCCACCAAAATTTCGTCAACAGTGATGCGATCGCCCCGATCCGTCACGATCACCTTCTGCCCATTTTCCACCAAGACCTCTTTAGCCCGAGTCTCGGTCAACACTTGAATGCCCTCCGATTCCATCTGGGCTTGCACCACCCGCGCCGCTTCCGGCTCCTCTTTTGGCAAAATGTGGTCGCGGCTGGCAATCATCGTGACTTGACTGCCCAATCGCGCAAAGGCTTGGCCGAGTTCACACCCGATGGGGCCAGCACCAATCACGGCTAACGCCGACGGTCGCTGCTCAATGCTAAAGACATTGACGTTGGTTAAATATCCGGCCTCTTTGAGGCCGGTGATGGGGGGCAGCCCCGGACGCCCGCCGGTGGCAATCAAATACGTCCGCGCTTTGAGCTGGCGACCATTCACCTCAAAGGTTTGGCGATCGCTAAACTGTCCTTCGCCATAGATCACCTCCACCCCCAACGCCTCAAAGCGTTCGGTGGAGTCATGGACTTGAATCGTGTCGATCACGCGATGCACATGCCCCAGCGCTTCGCGGATATGGATGTCGTGAATCGAGGCATCAATGCCATAGGTGGCGGCATGGCGAACCTCGTGGGCGACGCGGGCAGCATGAATCAGCGACTTACTGGGCACGCAGCCATAATGCAGGCAATCGCCGCCCAAGCGGGGCTCTTTTTCCACTAGCGCCACTTTGGCATTTAGCTGCGCCCCAGCACTGGCCGCGACTAACCCAGCGGAACCGCCCCCGATAATCACCAGATCATACTCAACCGCCATTTGCTGTGCCTCGCTTGTGCTGTCTCTAGTTGTAAGCCTATTTAGATTGTTCGCCGACTATCTGAGCCAGGGCTGAGAATAATGTTTAGAATTACCGAGCGGATCGTGATTGATGGCGATCGCCGCCAATTACCCAGTCGTTGCCACTGGGCGCGAGCCGACCCATCAGCAACTCTGCTCAGCGGGCCTCGCCTGCCATTACTCGATGTCTCCCCTTAACCCATGACGGAAACCCTGAAACTTGCGGTGAATGGTACGTTGATGCGTGGCCTCGCGCTCAACCCGAATCTCTTGAATGTGGGAGCCACCTTTGATGGCGAGACCCAGACCGAACCGGCGTATCGACTGTGGACCATTGATGACCAATATCCGGCCATGATGCGCGTCGCGGCAGGGGGAGCCGCGATCGCGGTGGAAGTGTGGCAGGTGCCCCTAGCCGGTCTCGGCATTGTGCTGGGCCAAGAACCCCCTGGGTTAGCGATCGGCAAAGTCAAACTCGCGACGGGGGAAACCGTCCTGGGCGTAATTGGCGAACCGCTCACCGTGGCAGGCAAGCCAGAAATCACCCAATTTGGCGGCTGGCGAGCTTATCAGGCCAGCTTAGAGGGTGCCTAAAAAGTTCTCTAGCCTAGGTTTGCCACCTGGAACACCTAGAAACACGACGATGAAAGAGGCGTTTCAGCCCAGTCTCAAGGGTCTTAGGTCATCTTTGCTACGCCAAAAACCTTGTCATGAAAACTTGCGCCGCACTCCGGCACCATAGGCTCAGACCCATCCAGCCTGCTGCTACCGACTTTTGGTGCAGTAGACACCTTAAAGTGAGTGATATAGTTTTAACGACCTAACCTCCTGACATATGGTTAAATCTTTTTTTTCTAAAGTCGCTAGACGTATAAAAACATCGGTTCCAGCTTCTGTCGCAACGCCGCTTGCTGCCGCCACGAATAATCCCTGGAATGCGAATGAGCCCGTCAGTTATGACGGTATGTGGTTGGGGTGCAATACCTGCGTCAAGCATATTCAGCGTAAGGTTTCTGGTGACGAAAATACCCACTGGTTAACCTATGCTGTGCAGAAGTATTTAGGGGGCGCGATCGGGCAAATTTCTGCCGACAAAGACCGGACAGAGTATCGCTGTCTCATCTTGGGAGCCAATGAAGGCCATGTCGAGCGAGAGTTATGTCAGCATGGTTTTATCGGTGAAATTGTCGCTTCTGACATTGCTGATAAAGCCTTAGCCAGAGCTGCTGAAAAGTCGAAGGAATTAGGCTATGAAAATATCACCTATGTAGTCGCTGATCTAAACGGAGATCTCGCTGACCTTCCAGGCATGTTCGACTTCATTATTTTTGAAGGCGTTTTGCATCATATTGTCAAAATTGAGGAATGCTTACAGCATCTCCAAAATAAGTTACTGCCTGGAGGATTGATGTTGGGAGTGGAGTTTCATGGTGCTTTTCGCTTTCAACTCCCTGAACATCAAGTGAAATGGATCAACGCTGCTCTAGCTACAATCCCAAAATCTTTGCGGCCTTTTCCCCGTGACGAATTTGGCATGTATCCGGCTTCTCCCCAAGACAACCTGCGAGTTCACTATGTTGCCCCCACAGCAGAATCTATTGAGCAGATAGATCCGTCTGAAGCTATCTGTGGCTTCAAGCTCAAGCAACTGTTTACTGAGTCCTTTGAAGTCCTAGAGCAAAAAGGCTTTGGAGGCGTATTGTTGTCCTACATGACGGGGCATTTTGACTTTAAGCGCGCCAATGAAGATCCCTTTGCCGATACCTGGCTCAAGAACTTAATCCAGATTGAAGACACATTAATAGAAACTGGAATTCTCGAAGACGAGTACATTTTTTGGGCTCTAAAAAAGAAAGACTAAGGCTCATGTTCAAAGAACGTGCCAATACTTTTGAAGGCTTCTATCTAGGCGGTTTTAGCCTTATATTCCACAACGCCTTAGCCAGAGCCAACAAATACAAAACTCCTTGGCTGTCGGGATCTTACTGCGGGTTGCGACAGACAAACGGAGCGGCCATGGCGATCGCCGCTTAACCCGCACAATACTGACCTAAAGACAACTACTGCCTTGATGATGGCATCGGTATGAATCAGGGTTTCGGACCAGGGGCCTCCATCAAAACCTGGGCTGCACGACCTCAGTCGCCGGAGTCTGGGGCAAGGCAATGACCATGACATTGATGGGGCGATAGGATGTCCCCATTCTACGGAAACCCCCATTTCATGCCTGGCACTCCTCTCAACGCCGCCAATGGACATCACTTTTTTGTTGAGATTCATTAAAACCGTATCATTTACTACAGTTTTAGCGGCAGCCTTTAAATACCCCTTGCTGATTTCTGAAGGCTCATGGAATCTTGCCCGATCGCACGATCGGGGGTCGGCAAGCGGTGATGTAGTTAGGCACGGGCCAAAGCGAGTTTTCAAATGAAATATAGCGATCGCGAACAGAAACGGCAGAAGCAGCAAAAAATCAATGAATTGCGTCATCAGCTCCGCTATGCCAATGACTATCGAGAACGTGATTACCTTGCCATGCAAATCGACGCCATGCGTCGGCATGGTTAGGCCGTGAGCACGAAGTAAGCTCTGGGCAACTAGCTCGGTCCGGAGCACTGTCATGACGCCAAATTAATGATTTAGCCCATTTAAGTGGCAGATCGGTTGAGGTCGGCCGGTCAGCAATTGGCGGTAGCAAGTGCGATCGCCAACTGGGTTAGTCCCCAACCGACATCGTCAAAGTGACCTCACACTAGCGCTGCCATGACTGAGCCTGACGCTGCTTAGGAATCCAAGTGGTGCGGCAACCATAGACGCCTGGGCGCAGGGCGGTACTTTTGAGTTCGCTCGCCTCTTTAGCATAGCCCTGCGCTGTGGCCCGACGAGTCGGGGGCAGCGGTGTCGGCGAGACCAAGGCTTGGGCCACACTTTGAGGATGGCTGGTCGGCTGCCGCTGACACTGAGCCAGCACAGCGAGCGCCTTATCCCAGGTCAAATTGGGCGCTTCTAGCCATTGCTGCAACAGGGCCAGGGCCGCTTCGGCTTGCTGTTGTGGGGCGTCAATTTGCAGGGGCTGTGCCGCCCGCAACGGGTCCCCCTGCACGGCGGCCAAAGCTTGCCGAACCGCTTGAGTAATTTGTCCTGGCAGCTCTTTCTGCGCCTTAGCGCGCTGATAGTCGAGGCCACGTTCACTCGCGGCATACAGAGCCGGTAAACGATTGAGCGCAAACGTCTCAATTTCACTCCGTTTCAGATACTTGGCTAAGCGCGACGGTAAGTCTTGTAGTTGGCGATCGACTTCGTCGGCGACCAATAACTCCATGACGTTGAAGTGTGTTGTGGAGGGAGTAAGTTGCGGCTGACTGAGCATAATTGCACCGATTAACACTATGACAAGCAATAGGGAACAGGAATCCCAGTCCCCAAATCAGCACTGAATCAAAATGTGCTTTCTAATACCAGAATATTCCCGTAGATTGCATTGCTTAAAATAAAACACGCAATCTTAAAATTACGGTCAACGTGTCAGACGAACCTGGTCAGAGTTTTCAGGTAGTGAGATCGGCGACGGGGCATCACTGTGTTCTAGAGCACCGGAAATGACTAAATTATTGAACAACGTAGAGCGTCTTCAAATGTGCTTCATGCTACGTGATGAAGCTCACGGAGCGTGCAAAATCCAAGCTTTTGGAGCCACCTGAGTGGCGACAGCAACAGACAAATTGGAAGCGTCTACCAGCTGCGCGATGCCCCAAATCTTGGGTGGTTTCAGATGATCAGGGGAGCGATCGCCCCATGGACGGCTCAGACTGCGGGGGCGGAGTTATCGGCACAGATCGAAACCCACAGTCAGTAATTAACCCACCAAGCGATCAACTCTCAATCACAAAAATTGGGGCGATGCTTGGAGGGTTCAGGTCTCTATGCTCGCGGCAGACTGCACGCCAGCACTCAATCGTTCACCTGGTCGGGTAGCCAGACATTGGGATCACCCGCGACCCGGACACCAGAATCTTTGCCATAGCGAATAACGACGATGTTGGCATCGTTCCGTCCGACATCCAGATAGCCAGCGGCCCAGCGATCGAAACTCGTCACCCCAGTGACCTCCAAATAATACGCACCGGGATCGAGTCGGACAACATGGTCGCGGCGAGTATTGTTAGCGCGAAAGAGTAGCCGACCGTCCAGATAAATGCTGGCCCAGTCGTTACCCTCAGCCATAAAGCGCACCGTCACCGGCTGTGCCACCTCGCGCCGGGGCACCACAATTATCGGGTAGCCGGGAATGATCACGGGCACTTGGATGGTGATGTCGGCCAGGTGCAGAGATTGTGCGCGCATGGGTGTCGTGGTGGGTAGAGCCGCCCCTGTGGTGAGCCAGGCGGTGCTAGCGGCTAGCAGTGCGCCTACGAGCGATCGCCCCCATCTTTGGGGTCGCCATTGTTGAACCATGATGAAATCTCCCACCGACCAACTGGAATATTTCCAGCATAGTCGGTCGGTGGGTGGGGGCGATCGCGCCTAGTCCAGTTTGCGAGTTAGCTAACTTTTGGCCCCATGCCGACGGTCCCCGCATACACGGCTTGGTCACCGAGTTCGTCTTCGATACGCAGCAGACGATTGTACTTCGCAATGCGCTCACTACGGCTCAGGGAACCGGTTTTGATTTGGCCGGCCCGGGTCGCGACCGCGAGATCGGCGATGGTGGTATCTTCGGTTTCCCCAGAGCGATGGCTAATGACCGAGGTAAAGCGGTTGCGAGTGGCGAGGTCAATGGTTTCTAGCGTTTCCGTCAAGCTGCCAATCTGATTGAGCTTGATCAAAATCGAGTTGCCGGTGCCTTCACTAATCCCTTTTTGCAAACGGGTGGCATTGGTGACAAACAAGTCATCGCCGACGAGTTGTGTTTTGCTGCCCAGCTTTTGCGTGAGGGCTGCCCAGTTACTCCAGTCTTCCTCATGCAGCCCATCTTCAATGGAAACGATGGGGAATTTTTGCGTCAGATCGGTCAAGTAATCAATCAAAGTAGCGGGGGAATGGGTCGCGCCATCGTAGGTGTATTGACCATCCTTGTAGAATTCACTAGCAGCCACATCCAGGGCCAGGGCCACTTGTTCGCCCGGTTTATAACCAGCCTGCTCGATCGCTTGAATCAACAATTCCAGCGCTTCCTGGTTAGAGCCTAAGTTGGGGGCAAAGCCGCCCTCATCGCCCACGCCCGTGAGCAAGCCTTTACCCTTCAAGACTTTGCTCAGGCTCTCGAACACTTCCGCCCCCCAACGCAACGCCTCGCCAAAGGTCGGCGCACCGACGGGCACAATCATGAATTCTTGAATGTCGACATTGTTGTCAGCATGGGCTCCGCCGTTGACCACGTTCATCAGCGGCACGGGCAAAAGATTGGCCAGTGGCCCGCCCAGGTAGCGATACAGGGGCAGACCGACAGCGGCGGCCGCCGCTTTTGCATTGGCAAGGGAAACGGCCAGAATGGCATTGGCACCGATTTTTGATTTGTTTTCAGTGCCGTCGATTTCCAGCATGATCGTATCCACGACGGATTGCTCCAGGGCATTGACGCCGATGAGTTCGGGGGCGATCGCTTCCTCGACGTTTTCCACCGCTTTGAGGACACCCTTGCCGCCGTAACGATTCGCGTCACCATCCCGCAGTTCATGAGCCTCAAACGTGCCCGTCGATGCGCCGCTGGGGACTTGCGCCAGTCCCGCCGCGCCCCCCGCCAGATAAACCTCAGCTTCAATCGTGGGCCGACCGCGCGAATCGAGAATTTCGCGGGCTCGAATATCTTCAATTGAGGTGTCTAGTTCGTCAAACATCATCGCCGGATGCTCCATAGGTATTGCAAAGGGAGAGCGCTACTCATCGGTCACGACATGGTTTTTGCGATCGCAGCTTGGATGCGTTAGCCGTTGCGATCGGCCCAGCACTCCCGACCAGTAAGCATACGCTGTTCTTACGCGGTCTCAACACAGACCGCGCTATTTTTCCAGAATTTTGAGGGGTTCACCGAGCTTGCCGCTGCTTTTGTTAAAGCCCGCTGACATACTGCGGTGCTGGCCGCATGTTTTACAGTCCCGTCGGTAGGCCCGTTGGTTTGCCGTTAACGCTGGTGACAATGCGTCCCCAGCCGGCTTCGTTGCCCATATCCCAAAAAATGCGCTGCATCACATCGTAGGAATAGGGATCAAACGCCGCCCAAGCGTTGATGTCGTAAGAATCGCTGGCCCCATAGCGAATGCCGTAGGGATCGTGTACCAAAAACTTGCGCTGGACAGGGTCGTGGCCCACAATCACACAGATGTGACCACTGCTCTTGTATGCAAACCCCACCACCATGGGAATACCATAGCTGAGCGACAGCATGACATCTTTAGAAGAAATGGAGCGGCTGAAGTAAGAATTGATGCCGATTTCCTTCAGCGCCTTGGTTTGCGCCGGATGGTCAATCGTGTCGCCATACTTGGAAACAATCCGCATAAACACCGACTCCGGTTCGGGATACCCCTTTTGCTTGGCAGCTTTGGTCAGTGCGCCCTGCAAGAGATAATCCGCCAACATGCAGTTGCTGGTGGTGTTGCACTGTCGCCAGCCCGCCCCAAAGACCCGTGAGTCGTTGTCGTTTTGCTGAAAGTAGGGCACCTGAAGCTTGATCAGCTTTGTCGTGTCCAGGGGCAGTTTACTATCGGGGACGTTGTCTTTTTCCCCCTCAATCTCGATATGGGGATCGTAGGCGTAAACTTTTTGGATTTTCACCGCTCGATCTAAGGTCGGAAACGGTGACGCCAGTTCCATAAATACGTGCTGATTTCGGTCTGGCGCGTAGCGATAGATGAAAAACTCATGCCCCTCAGGAACATAGATCTTTTCTTTATCGCTTAAGTCACTAGAGGGAATCGGCTCCGTCTTTAAGAAGGTATTTCCCAGCGCTTTAGCCTTCGGCATCTTCAACGTCTCCTTGTTGACCGGGGTAGATCGCCACTCACCCAGTGTGGATCAGTTTTTCAGAAACCGATCAGCAAGATTGCAAGGACTTAACTTTTGGCCGACGTGAGCGTGAGCGGTGGCCCAGTCGAGCCGTCATGATGAATGCGCCTCTTGGTCTGATCGACGGGCAAATTAGGTCGGCGCTGGAAATCAACGTATCGGCTCCTGACGCGCCACTAACTCGGCCACCCAGCCCCAGCCTGGGTATTAGTTACTCGCCAGCCTCTCAGCTACGTGCGACCCGCTACGGGATTCAGCACACTCTTGGGATAGGCGATGCGCTTGTGGTTGTATTGTTGCCACACCTGGACGAAGACTTGGGCAATGATGCTCATGTGCTCCCGAGTTAAGCCGGAATCAACGAGTTGGCCATCACGCCAGCGGGCTTTGAGAATACGGTTGACCATGGCTAAGGCTTCGGAAGGCGAAGCATCTTTGAGCGATCGCAGTGCCGCCTCGCAAGAGTCGGCCAGCATGACAATGCCGGTTTCCGGGGATTGCGGAATCGGACCGTCGTACCGAAAATTAGGTTCCTCAACGGTGATGGCGGGATCGTCTTTCGCCAGTTCCGTCGCTCGATGGTGAAAGTAGCTAATCAGCATGGTGCCCTGGTGTTCAGGAATAAAGGCCCGCACCGAGCGAGGTAAACGACAGCGGCGGGCCATGACCAGTCCCTGGCTCACATGCTTTTTGATAATGTCGGCACTCACCCAAGGATCGTCAATTTCGTCGTGCTTGTTAGGGCCACCCATCTGATTTTCGATGAAGCCTTCCGGGTCATGCATTTTGCCAATGTCGTGGTACAGCGTGCCCGCCCGCACTAATTCCACATTGCAGCGGAGCGATCGCGCCGCCGCTTCCGCCAGCGAAGCCACAAATAATGTGTGTTGAAAGGTGCCAGGCGCTTCCGAAGCCAAGCGCTGCAGCAGGGGTCGATTCGGACTCGACAGCTCGGCTAAGCGAATGGGCGTCACCAGGTCAAAGACGTGCTCTAGATAGGGACTCAGCCCAAGCGCGACCACGCTGGAAACGACGCCGTAAATGCCCTGCATGATGGCCCCCGTCAGCGGCAGATACCAGGTAGTCAACGCCACGGGACTAATCATCCACGTGAGTACAAGGTAGACCGCCCCCTGAATGATGCCGACCACGCCACCGAGCAAAGCGAGTTCTTCGCGCGATCGCAGGCGCGGGGCGATGAGGCTACAGACCAATCCCCCGGCGGCACTGGCCAGCAACGGCACCGGACTCACTCGGGTGCCCACCGGCAGCAACAGCGCCGTGAGACCGACTAACGTGGCCCCGAGGGCCGTGCCATAAAAACTGCTCGCCAAGAGGCCCAGGGCGGGCAAACTATAGACCGCAAAGCCCAAAATACTGAGGCCCGACACCCCCAAAATCATGCACACCACTAAGACATAATCAGGCCCTCGGAGACCCGGACGACGGGTGCGCTCGACGACCAGAAACAGCACGACGCCGCCGGTCACCAAGACCCCAAAGCCCAACAGTCCCCACACATTCAACCGGCGCTGACTGAGGGCGAAATAATCCAACAGAACAAACGTTGGCTGATCAATCTCTTCGCCCTGACGGATGATAATGTCACCTGATTGGACGCTCACGGTCACAGGTTCGACCTTTTCAGCGGCGGCTTCGGCCTGGGCTCGGGTTTTCTCAGGATCTTGGACTAAGTTTGGCCCGAGCACCGTCATGATCAACTCTTGGCCCAGATCTTGTGCCGCCGGGGGAATTTGCCCCTGCAAATGTTCGTTGACGGCGATCGCGAGCAGATCTGCCTGCACCCCTTCTGGAATGCCTTGCAGCAGCATCAAATCAAGCGTGCGCCGCACCTGTTGGCGGACGGTACGCCATTCCGCATCGGAAAGACGCAGCAACACGGGCATTGGGGGAATCGCCCGATCCACTTCTGCGAAGCGAGCGAAGCCTTCTTGGGCCCGGCGGAAATTATTGCGGGCCGTTTCAAAGATGAGCTGCAACGCTTCCAGTTCTAACGCGTCGGCTAATTGCTGATAACGGACGAGGTCGCGGGCCACTTTTTGCTGTTCAGGGGTAAGGTCAGCATAGTCTGGCTGCTGAGTGAGCAGGGTCAGCGGTGCCACCGTGTTGTCAGCGCCTTGCAAATCGGTAGCGACGGCAATCACCACCGACCAGATGGGGGCCCACTCTGTCGTCGCTGCTTCGCGAATATAAGTTTGCGTCGCCGTCGGCAGTTGACGACCGTCAATCAGGGGAAAGTCGCCCGCTTGCTCCCGCAGAATTTCGGCTTGCTTGAGTAGATTATCGAGGGAGTTTTGAATGCTTTGGCTGGCTTCCAGATTGGGCACCAAGACAGGAACGGCCCCATTCCGGGCGGCGGTTCTTTGGGCCTCAGTGGTCTCTTCATCAACGACCGAGGCACTATCAGGCGCAATGATGGTTTTCGGCGACATTGTGCCGACCTGGAGCTCCGGTTGGCGATAGTAGCGCTGTCCCATCGCCGCAGTGAGCGCCAGTACCGAAAGACTCAGGGCGATCGCCGGACGTACACGCTGGGTCTTGTGGCGATCGCTGGGGCGCGATCGCTTCACACTCGGCGGGGGCGGCAAAGTGGGAATCAGTAACCCTTCGACCCGACGCCGGGGCCAAAATCGCAGCGGGCTACCGGAGTCAAGTGAGTTGGCTGTGGGGGGACGCTCAGCGGTACGTCTCCCCACAGCATCTTCACCTGAGGGGGGTGCCTGAGGGGTTGACCCGAGCTGTCCGTGTCGAAACCATCGCCAAATCTTGTTCATGGTCATCTCAATTAGGGGGTGACCTATCCATGCAGCATGACCAATAGGCAGGGGCGCTGACGTATCTTGTTAACCATTAATGCATGCCTCAGTTGGAAGATCGTTCACACCAGTCAAACAGTCGCGTAGCGGCAGGCCAACCAGCCAGTCCATCGGTTTAACAGGGCCAAGAGCCGCTCAGAGGCCAGGGATCGGGCAGCAGCGACCGCAGTGCGCGCAGTGGCTAGTCGGTAGACGCCGTCGCTCGGGCCGCAACCAGCCAGTTTCAACGACTCAATCGTCTCATCATCCCTTTATGAGTAGCTATCTCAATATTATAAACGCCATAAAGTTTGGTTACAGAAAGGCACAGTTTGAGGAAAGATTCGGGAGCTGAATCGCCACCAAGGGCGATCGCTCTGGATTGCCGGAATATTGCCCCGACCATCGTTGCCAGAGAGTTTCAGACCAGAGCGCTAACTGGTTGCCGGTCGAGCAGTGCCAGCGCTGCTGGAGCCAGCCTTGTCGAGGCGGACTCGGTTGCTGGAGCCAGTGGCGATAGCGCATCGGGATGCTGGGTAAATCGCCCCAACTAGCGCTCAGGATAGCCGTTAAGATGACGCTGCCTGGGGGAGGCGTCGACAACTGCAAGCTTTGGCCCACAGCCAGCTGAAAGTCTCCTTGGGCAGTCAATAGCGCCTCCAGAGCGGTACTGAGCCCTGCCGCTGGGCTCGACTGCGGCTGAGCCCCTGACGGGGCAGGCGATAGCTGCTGACCTAAGGCGTACAAGGTAGCGGCATCTTGTTGCAGGCTGGCTTGCAAACAAGCGTCAAAAATCGCTGAGATAGTCACCTGAGGCAGCGGCGGGTTCTCGTCTCCTAGGGCGGCTGGCAGTGGCCGTTGATCGAGGGTGCTGAGCCGTTGGGGGAGATCGGTGAGTAGGGCCGCAATGGTCGGAGGCTCAGTGGCGATCGCCGCCTCAGACATCTGGCTAGTTAACGGCGCGGTGAGGGCAGCGGCGATCGCGTGACACCAGTCATCTTGGACAATCGCGATCGCGGCCCCAGCCCTCGGAGGCCGCGCCGCCGCGCCGCGAGTGCCCCAAGGCAACTGCCCCTGACTCACCGCATCGGCAATCACCATGCCGACCAAAATTGCCTGGAACTGACTATTGCGAAAAGAAACCATAGGAATTGGTTAACCGTCTAGCACTCTACGGTACCCTATGAAAAATTTGCGGTATAGTCATGTGCCCCAATTGCCGACTGCGGCTCCCATAACAGTTGGATAATTAACATGTTGCCGACGCTGCCACATCTGTTTACCCCGCTTGTGAAATCTATGAATTGCGCCCGTCTCCGCTCTCGTTTAGTTGGTTCTGGATTATTACTGGGTTTGGCCGCAACGACTGTGGTGATGATGCCGATCGCGGCGATCGCGATCGATGCCGCCGCGGTCGAACTCGCCCAAACCACAAGTCGTCCAACGATACGACTGGGCAGCAGCGGCAACACCGTCTCCGAACTACAAGGCATGTTGACCTTGCTCGGTTATTTTGAAGACCCGATTGATGGCCGCTATCAGCTCACGACAGAAGCCGCCGTTAAAGCCTTCCAAATAGATGCGGGGTTAGTGGATGATGGCGTTGTGGGGCCAGCGACTTGGGCCAAGTTATTGCCCAATCCATCCACGGAGTTCACGCCGCCAGCCGTCCCCGACACACCCCCGACTGATGGGGGCACCGCGCCCGACGCAGAAGAGGAGAACGCCCCCGTGGCGTTGCCCATCTTACGACAGGGCATGGTGGGGCCAGCCGTCTCCCGAGTGCAAGAAAACTTACAGATTCGCGGCTTTTATGATGGCGCGATCGACGGCATTTTCGGCCCTGGCACCGAAGCCGCAGTGATGGATTTCCAAACCAGTGCTCAACTCGTAGCGGATGGCATTGTTGGCCCCGCCACTTGGCAAGCTCTGTTTCAATAGCTCTGGGGTGCAGCCGCTTAAAGTTAAGGAGAGAAGAGCAGCCTCGCCTCTGGTAAAAGACAACCTGAGGCGAAATTGATTTACTGCACACCCGTGCCGTAGGCGATGATCTCAACCGAGACGACCCCGTTACCGTTGTTGCCGCCCAATTCCGCCGTTTCTAACCGGACGTTGACGACTTGGCGGGCTCCCCACTGCATGGCTTCCTCTTTCATGCGGAGGATGGCTTCGCGGCGGCCCCGCTCGACCAGTGACTCAAAGACAGTGATGCGGCCCCCAAAAAAATTCATCCACCCCGCCACAAAAGTTTTGAAATAGTCGGAAGAAATCACCACGCTACCCACAAAGAGCTTGGAGCGATCGACTTCTTGCAACTGTGTCTTGGCTCCAATGTTGACTAATTTGATTTGGCGGGTGCGATACTCGCGATCGTGCAAATCTTGCAGATGTTTCTTCTCAATGTGTGACCCGGCAAAAAATCCGACTGCCAGCAGGATCAGAAAAACGCCTAAAACATCCATAGCTTTAGTCAATCTGTACGGCGGTGCCGTAGACGAACAGTTCGGCAGCGCCCTGGGTCAGCGATGAGGTCGCAAAGCGAATGTTGACGATCGCATTCGCTCCCATTTTGCTCGCCTCTTGCATCATGCGCTGGGTCGCCTCTTGGCGAGCTTCTTGCAGCAATTCGGTGTAGCCTTTCAGTTCTCCACCGACAATATTTTTGAGTCCGGCGGCAATATCACGCCCCACATTTTTAGCGCGCACAGTGCTGCCTTGCACGAGCCCCAAGTGTTTGACCGTCTTGTGGCCGGGCACGCTTTCTAAGGTGGTCAACAACATGCGGCTAGAGCGGGATAAGGCGGGTCGATCGTTCATAGTCATGGTCCTTCATAAGCGCAGCGATCGCTGCCTGCATGGTAGTCACTAGTCATGGCGGCATGGCGGTTCTATAAGCATTTCTTCCCAACCCGCCAGGTTCCGGAAACTGCTCCCTCGCAGCGCCAGCCGCTGCGAGGGAGCAGGGCAAGGGCTATGATTTTGGGAAGCTAGTTATGGTCTGGTCGCCAGCCCAACCGGCCAACGTTGATCTGGGTCACAGGATGACACACTGCATCGCGCTCATTGCCCACGATAGTAAAAAAGATGACATGGTGGCGTTTGTCACCCAACATCGTCCGGTGCTGGCCAAATATCATTTGCTGGCGACCGGCACCACAGGCCAGCGGGTGAACCAAGCCACGGAACTTACCGTTGAGCGCATGGCATCCGGGCCACTGGGAGGAGACACCCAGATTGCGGCGCAGGTCGTGGCTGGAAATGTCGCAGCGGTGATTTTTTTGGTGGATCCGCTCTATGCTCAACCCCACGAGCCCGATATTCGGGCGCTGCTGCGGGTCTGCGAGGTGTACAACGTCCCCCTCGCCACCAACTTGGCGACGGCAGACGCGGTCGTCGCCACGCTCCAGAAATCACGGGTGGGTCATTTAATTTTCAACCCGGTGGCAGGACAAGGCAATCCCGACCAAGATCTCGCCCTCATTCGCAGCTTGCTCGAACCCCAAATCCACCTCAAGGTGGTGTTGACTGATGAAGAGACCGATCCGGTGGAGCAAGCGCGGCAAGCGATCGCCGCCGGAGCCGAAATCGTCCTCGCCTCAGGTGGCGACGGCACCGTCTCAGCAGTTGCCAGTAGCTTAGTCAACACCGACATTCCCCTGGGCATCATTCCCCGTGGCACCGCCAATGCATTTGCTGGGGCACTCGGCATTGCGGCCGGCATTCGGGGCGCTTGCGACACAATTTTGGCCGGCACGACCCGCGTCGTCGATGTGGCTCGCTGCAACGGTCAGCCCTATGTCTTGTTGGCCGGCATTGGCTTTGAGGCCGAAATGGTCGATCGCGCCAACCGCGAACTCAAAAATCGCCTAGGCGTCCTCGCCTATCTGTTGGCCGGGGTGCAGCAATTTCAAGAGCAAACCGCCTTCAAAGCGATTATCGACATTGATGGCGAACGCACGGAGGTACAAACGGGAACCATCACCGTGGCGAATGCCGCCCCCGCCACCTCAGTGCTGGCCCAAGGCTTCGGTCAAGTCATTGTGGACGATGGCCTATTGGACGTGACGATCGCGACGCCTCAGACCCGGCTGCAAGGTCTCAATACCCTCACCAGCTTATTTGCCTCGGCCTTGGTAAATACACCCACCCAGCGAGAGGACATCATTCGCCTGCGGACCAAGCGCGTCAAAATCATCACCGAGCCACCGCAAAAGGTCGTGATTGATGGCGAAATTGTGACCGCCGAAACGGTCGAGTTTGAATGTTTGCCCAAAGCGCTGACGGTGCTCGCGCCTCTGGCCAACTAAGGGATCTGCAACTAAATAAAGTACCCGTTCAATCCGGTTTCGACTGCGCTCAACCTACCAGTATCGAGAGTTGAGC
>NZ_JACSWC010000282.1 GCF_016888165.1 Halomicronema sp. CCY15110
GGATTCTCCATCTCGATGACCCCATGTTTTCTGGCAGCATCCTACTACAACATGACTTGTGTGTACTTAGTAGCCCACGACGGGAGAAGGGGAGCCAGAAAATTGTTAATTGATCAGAGACACTCCCATGGGACTGACTAAAGACCAACAGCGTGCCGCCCAAGCGCCCGGTAGCGTTGCCGTCACCGCTGGGGCGGGCACGGGCAAAACCCACATGCTTTCAGAGCGGTATCTGTACTTTTTGCAGCAGGGCGTTTCGCCGTTGCAAATGGTCGCGATGACCTTTACGGAGAAAGCGGCGACCGAGTTGCGATCGCGGATTCGCCAAACAATTGCTCAGCAGATGAGCGACCGGCCTGACTTGCTAGCTGAACTCGAAGCGGCTCAAATCAGCACCTTCCATGCCCTCGCCGCCCGCATTTGCCGTGAGCATCCCGACAAGGCGAACGTGCCCCCTGACTTTGCCGTTCAGGATGAAATCGACAGTCCCATTTGGCTGGCCGAAACCTTTGCGGCGGCGTTGGAGCAACTGCCCAGTCATTTGTATGAGGCGATTCCGTTTTCGGTGATGCGGGATGTGTTGCAGGCGTTGCTGGCCGATCCACTGACGGCAAAGGAGGCGCTGAAATGCGATCGCGCCGCTTGGCTCCCCACGCTCGCAATCATGCGTCAGCAAGCCCTCGATAATCTGCTGGCAAGTGAAGACTGGCAAACGGGGCAAGCGGTTCTGAATACCCACGCGGCTCCCGGTGACAAGCTGGATGCCCATCGGCTGGATGCGTTAGAGGCGATCGCCGCGATCGAACAAGGTCATGATTTAGCACCTGCCTTAGAAACGCTCAAAAGCCTGAAAGTCAACGTCGGTAGTCAGAAAAACTGGGGCGGCAAAGAGGCTTTGACAGCAGTGAAAGACGCGATCAAGGCACTGCGCACGTTAGCTGAAGATGCGCTCAAAGCGGGACTCATTACGCTGGCCCCCAACGAGTTCGACGACGAAACCGAAGCAATGCTTCCCCACCTTCGCGAGGCGTTTGATTGGGCGTGGAACTATTTGCAACAGGCGAAATATAAGCAGCGCTTCCTCGACTTTAATGACCTGGAAGTTCACGCCCTGCAAGCTCTAGACGACCCAGCGGTGCAAAACTACTATGCCCAGCGCTGGCAGGTCTTTTTAATCGACGAATTTCAGGACACCAACCCCATTCAAGGGCAACTGCTGGAAAAGCTGACGGCAAAGGCGACCCTGACCATCGTGGGCGATGTGAAGCAGTCGATTTATGGCTTTCGGCGGGCGGATGTCGAGGTGTTTAAAACTTGGCAAAACCGCATCCACAATAATGGGAAACCCGTCGAGTTAAGTCTCAGCTTTCGTACCCATCACTCACTCATCCAGCAAATCAATCAGGTTTTCAAACCCGTCTTAGAAGATTTGCATCAAGACCTCGAAGCTCACCGCCATGAGCCACTAGAGCCGACGCCCGCCATTCAGCTCTATACGGTGACGGTAGACGAGGAACACAAGGACGACAAGGCCATCGACACCAATACTGAATCTTGTCGGCGGGTGGAAGCGCAGCAGATTGCCGATCTTGTTCAGGAGATGCTAAACGCGCCGATTCTGGTGCAGGATAAGCCAAGTGGCGAACTGCGTCCGATTCGTCCCGGCGACATTGCCATTTTGTCGCGCACCTGGGGACCGCTGGAGCTGTATGGCAATGCGATCGCGGCCCGCAACATTCCCATCTTGCAAGCGGGGGGCGGCAACCTGCTAGAAACCCGTGAAGCCAAAGACGCCTGGGCCATGCTGCGCTGGTTGGCTGATCCCACTGATAGCCTTGCCCTGGCGGCAGTGCTGCGGAGTCCCTTCTTTGCGGTCAGCGATCGCACCCTCTACACCTTTGCCCAATCGCTACCGGAGAAAACCAGTTGGTGGAAGCACCTGCAAATTGCTGAAGATCCGCTACTGGTACGTGCCTATGCCGTTTTCCAGGAACTGCTAGTGGCGCGTCGCACGGAAGCGCCCACGCGGTTGCTGCAACTGAGCGATCGCCTCACGGGCTACACCGCTGTGATCGCCAACCTCCCCGGTGCGGCTCGGCGCATGGCGGACTGGACAGGCTTTGGGGAATTGGTGCGATCGCTGGAGGGGGGCAGCTTTGATGTGCTGGCGGTCGTCCGGCGGCTGAAGCGGATTCAAGCGGGGGAGGTGAAGATTCCGCGTCCGGCGCTGGCGGGGGGCGATGCGGTGAGCCTCATGACCATCCATGCCTCAAAGGGGTTGGAATGGCCCGTGGTGATTGTGCCGGATCTGTCCCGTGCGCTTTCTAGCGATAGTTCAGTTGTCCGCTTTGACCCCGCGCTGGGGGTAGCTCTCAAGCTGGAAGATGAGGCGGGCGATCTCCAAAAATCCGCCCTCTACACATTGTTAGAGCAGCGCAAAAAGGCGGACGATCGCGAAGAAGCCAAACGGGTGCTGTACGTAGCGCTGACGCGGGTCCGCGATCGCCTCATCCTCACTTCGGTGTCTCCCAGCGGCGGCAGTCTCGACCTGCTGCAACCGGGGCTCGAAGGCTTGATTGAGCCGGCAGCCGTCGCGTTCGATCCAGCGTTGGCAAAACCCGTGCCGCCAGCCTCGCCGCCGTTGCCAACACGACCCACCCAAATTCTCACCCATGCTGCGGGAGCGGGATTCTCGGAACTGCCAGTGACGGCGTTGAGCGAGTATGCGCTGTGTCCCAAGCGGTTTGAGTTTCACCATGTACAGGGGCATCCGGGATATCGGGAAGGGGACGGTTCGGGTGGGGCAGCGATGGCGATCGGTCAACTGGCCCACCAAGCCCTGGAACTCAAGATTCGCACCTTTGACGAACTGAAAAAATACGCCAATGACCTGACCGATGAACAGGTGCAAGATGCGCTGGACTGTGCCGAAAGCTTCCATCGCGCGCCTGCCTTTACCGCCTATCGCGAAGGGGTGTTGCAATGGGAATTACCCGTATCTCTCCCACTGGGCGGCATCACGTTTAACGGCGTGGTGGATCTGGTGGGTGACGATTTTGTGCTGGACTTCAAGAGCGATCGCACCATCCACCCTGAGCATCACCAGTTTCAACTCTGGGCCTATAGCCAAGCCACGACGAAACCCAACGCCCACATCGCTTACCTGCGCCACGATCGCCTCCACACGTTCACCCCGGCTCAGTTGAGCAAGCTGGACACCTCCGCCTCCGCCCTGGTCAACGGGCTGCTGGTGCAAGGCGACTTCACCCCCACCCCGTCTGAAGCGAATTGCGGGATTTGTCCCTACATAGAAGTTTGCGATCATCGTTGGCATTGACTTTACTTTCTAGAATCAGCTTCAAGCTCGCCACTGACCCGCAAGATTTGGGTCCGCAAGGCAGGCGAGAGCCAGAAATTAGCGTCTTGCTGTAAGCGATCACACACGTTTCTCAAGGATGGAAGTGAGCCGTCTTGCCAACCCCGTAGCAAGATCCCCACAATGCCTGTAATGCTTAAGCTCATGGCTCTAGCCGCTTGTCGAGCTTCCTTTTCGTCCAACAATACTTTATCCGCAGAGAGTTCCACGGCAAGGGCGATCGCTTCGGATTCGCCTTGATGCAGTTCCCGTCGGAGGAGATTCACGAGGGCTTGATTTCCCATAGCTTTGACCCTGATTGACTGACAAAAGATTAGTCCGGAGGCGGATACCTGCAGGTTTGAACCTTGAACTCCAGGCGACAGAGG
>NZ_JACSWC010000283.1 GCF_016888165.1 Halomicronema sp. CCY15110
CTGCCAAGCAATATCGCTGATTGAGCGGAGTCGAAATCAGCCACCAGGCTATCGTTTAATTAGGCCCAGCTACTTACCATTGCTCCTACCATCAATTTTCCGATCAGAACAGTCCTCGCTGATATCGCAAAGCGCTACAGGCAACACTCAAAGCTCACGGGTAAGACTTTGGCGATGCCAAGCGGGGCGGTCTCAAAGTCGGCCAACCTCCTGGCAGGTTGCGGTAACTGGCAGACTGGCTCCTATGCTTGGGTAGAACTCTTTCCGTCACTACGGGGCAAATATAATTAAACAGAAAAAATGGACTTGCCTAGCAGTTGCGCTGCTCTGTAGCTGCTATCACTGTTGTGCAAGTCTTTCCGAGTATGGTTTCCAAGCCTAAACAAAAATCCGGACCAGCCAGTCAACTCAGCAGAAAAACTTGACGCTCCTGCGCAAAAGCCAATAATTTTGCATCCAATCGGCCAGAAAATCTGATTCTTTAACCTGTCCTTTACGTCAGCTCGGTAGTATGCCAGCGAACAACGTGCGAAATCTAATAATCGAACGTGAGGGAGATTTAGAGATGATATCGGTCAAGAAATTTGCGTATTCTTTGTCATTGGCTGCTTTGCTGGGTAGCGTCGTGGCTTGTGGTGCTGCTACAGATACCGCTGATACGACTGCTGAAGGTGGTGGTGAAGAAACCGCAGCAGCTACTGACGGCGGTTCTGAGCTAGAGGGCTCGATTACTGTTGACGGCTCCAGTACCGTTTTTCCAGTCTCTGAAGCCATGGCTGAGGAATTCCAGCTTGCGAATCCGGGGGTGCGGATTACGGTCGGCGCTTCCGGTACTGGCGGCGGTTTTGAGAAATTCTGTGCCGGGGAGACCCAAATTTCCAATGCTTCTCGTGGTGTCGAGCAAGAAGAAATCGATAACTGCGCTGAAAATGGCATCGAAATGATCGAGGTGCCGGTGGCCACTGACGCGCTGTCCGTTGTTGTTAATAATGACAATGACTGGGCGGTCTGCATGACCCTTGAGCAGCTCAACACCATGTGGGGGCCGGAAGCTGAGGGCACGATTACCAATTGGAATCAGGTAGATCCGAGCTTCCCTGATGCTGAGCTAATCCTTTACGGTCCGGGGACTGACTCCGGTACCTTTGACTATTTCACCGAGGTGGTGAATGGCGAAGGAGGAGCTAGCCGCGGCGACTACACCTCTAGTGAAGACGATAACGTCTTGGTACAGGGTGTAGAAGGTGACACTAATGCACTTGCTTACTTCGGTTTTGCCTACTACTTCGAGAACCAAGATCGGATGAAATCGGTTGCGATTGACGATGGTAGTGGAAATTGTGTTTCCCCCAGTCCAGAAACCGTATTGGCAGGTGAGTACACACCCTTTTCGCGCCCCCTCTTCATCTACGTCAATGCGACGGCATATGAAGAAGATCCTGCCGTCCAGGCATTTGTGGACTTCTACTTAGACCCGGCAAATGAGCAGTTCGTCGCCGATACTGGCTATGTGCCGCTTTCTGGTGATTTGTACGAAGCCTCTCTGGCTGCGGTAAAAGGTGGCGAAATCAAATCCACCGCTGAGTAATCTCATCTGCTGAGATTTGTTGACGAGGTGGGGAGGATACTTGCAAAATATCCTCCCTATCTCTCAACAGAAGCTTTAATGGCTCAGCCAGTATCAATCCGCTGCCTTTTAATCTTTGATACTTCTGCTTCGGTTGATTTTATGAAGGCAGCTGCGTGCTTGTCCACGCTTAGGCCCATATTCAAAGAGTTGCTATGACTCAAAGTGTTTTCCCTGATGCAGGGGGTAGCCAGAGCGATCTCTGGAAACCCAATCGTGCCGCCAGCAAGATGTCGCAGAAAGCTGTGGTGATCTTGTTTGGGGCGTTCGCCATGGTGTCGGTGCTCACCACTTTTGGCATCGTTTTTACGCTGTTATTCGAGACGATCGAGTTCTTCCTCGAAGTTTCCCCGATCGAGTTTTTCACTGCGACCCGTTGGACGCCTCTATTTGCCAATCCTGAGTTCGGCATTATCGTTCTACTTTGCGGCACATTCCTGACTTCTGCCATTGGCTTGTTAATTGCTATTCCTTTAGGCTTACTGTCGGCAGTGTGCCTGAGTGAATATGCTCCTAGAAGGGCAAGAGCCTTCCTAAAGCCAGCTTTGGAGGTTTTGGCAGGGGTGCCGACGGTCGTTTTTGGTTACTTTGCCTTGTTGCTGGTAACCCCCGTTTTGCGCTCCTTCATTCCTGATATGCAAGTCTTTAATGCATTGAGCGCCGGCTTCGTACTGGGATTTGCGATTTTGCCGACGATCGCCTCCCTGAGCGAAGATGCCATCTTTGCCGTGCCGAGTAGCTTGCGACAAGGGTGCTATGCATTAGGGGCCACGAAACGCGAGACAATTACCGGCGTCGTGTTACCCGCCGCGCTATCGGGTATTGTGTCTTCCGTCATTTTGGGCGTGTCCAGAGCCGTGGGCGAGACCATGATTGTGACGTTGGCAGCAGGACAAAGTCCAACTTTGACGCTCGATCCCCGGGTCTCGATTCAGACGATGACTGCGTTTATTGTGCAGGTGACTAAAGGGGATGCTCCTTACGGTTCAATTGCGTTCAAAACGCTGTTTGCAGTGGGCATGACGCTGTTTGTCATCACGCTAGTGCTGAACCTCATCAGCTACTGGTTTGTGCGTAAGTATCAGGAGAAGTACGAATAATGGTCTCCCCTCAAAAGTCAGCTAAGTCTAACAGCGGCGACTATCAGCCTCAATTGCAGAAGCGCTACAAGATTGACCGGGCTTTCCAGATTATTAGCTGGATGGCGACGCTGTCGGGTATTGTCGTTTTGGCCGTTCTAGTGACGGGAATTCTGATTCAGGGCATTCCCAATCTGAGTTTCGATTTTTTGGTTTCTCCACCATCTCGTAAGCCAGAGCAGGCCGGTATTTGGCCCGCCTTCTTGGGCTCGATTATTCTGCTGATCATTACAGCGGCAGTGTCGATTCCCATTGGCGTTGGCACAGGTATCTTCTTGCAAGAGTTTGCTAAAGACAACAAGATTGCTCAAGTTATTGAGATTAACATTAGCAACTTAGCGGCGGTGCCTTCGATCATTTATGGTCTATTAGGTTTGTTCGCCTTCGGTCGACTTTTTGGGTTTATCACGGGTGGACGCAGCATCTTGTCGGGGGGATTGACCCTGGCGCTGTTGATTTTGCCGGTGATCATTGTGGCGACCCGCGAGGCGCTTAAATCGGTGCCCGATAGTATTCGGATGGCAGGCATGGCGTTGGGCGCAACGCGCTGGCAAACGGTGCGCACCCACGTGCTGCCGCTGGCAATTCCTGGCATTATGACGGGGACAATTTTGGCGTTGTCACGAGCCATCGGCGAAACCGCGCCCATCATTGTGGTCGGGGCCGCAGCGTTCGTGCCCTTTGCGCCGACGCTGACGATTGAAGGGTTGCAAGAGCCAGCGTTTACAGCTTTGCCGATTCAAATTTTCAACTGGGTGAGTCGGCCTCAAGAAGAGTTCCATGCGATCGCGGCTTCGGCCATTATTGTGCTGATGATTGTGCTGCTGGTGATGAATGCCACGGCGATTTTCGTCCGCAACCGATTCCAAAGTTCCCGCTAGCCCCAGTTATTTTAAGACTCGTTGTTTTAAGAGAGTGATTCCCATGCAATCTGAACAATCCTTCGCTAGTACTGCCACCGAACAGCAGAGTATCTTTCGGGTTGACAATACTGATTACTACTACGGTGCCTTTAAGGCAGTCCGTGGGGTCAACTTGGAGATTCCGGTCAATAAGATCACCGCTTTCATTGGCCCGTCTGGCTGCGGCAAAAGTACGGTGTTGCGGTGCTTCAATCGCCTCAACGACCTAATCTCTGGGGCTCACATTGATGGGCGGATTACCTTTCACGGTGAGGATATTTACAGCAAAGGGGTTGATCCGACGGAGTTGCGTCGGCGCGTGGGGATGGTGTTCCAAAAACCCAACCCGTTCCCGAAATCCATTTACGACAATATCGCCTTTGGCGCGCGCATTAATGGCTACCAAGGCGACATGGATGAGCTCGTAGAACGCTCGCTGCGGGGGGCTGCCTTGTGGGACGAAGTTAAGGACAAGCTGAAAGAGAGTGGACTGTCGATCTCTGGGGGACAACAGCAGCGGCTTTGCATTGCCCGCGCGATCGCGATCGCGCCCGAGGTGATCTTAATGGACGAGCCCTGCTCAGCACTAGACCCCATCTCGACCCTCAAGATTGAGGAACTCATGCACCAGCTCAAAGAGAACTACACGATCATTATCGTGACGCACAACATGCAACAGGCCACCCGCGTATCTGATAAAACGGCCTTTTACAATGCCGAAGCCACCGATTCGGGTAGCAAAGTCGGCTATTTGGTCGAGTACGACGCCACTGAAAATATTTTCAAGCACCCTCAGAACGAAGCGACCAGAGACTATGTCTCGGGCCGTTTTGGCTAAGACCTAAAATGGGCTATTTAGAAAGCTGTTGTAGTTGAATTGTGTCCCGGTGGATTGTTTTAATTCAGATGTCTAGAAAGCATTTGTCCCCTGCAGAAAATAGCAGAGGACATGGCTGAGTCGAATTCTTAGGCCAACATCCGCAAAAGCCCTTGCTGACCCAGCAGTACCTCGCGCAGCAGGGTCGTAATGCCGACCCAAACAATCGGTGAAATATCGACTCCCCCAAACGGGGGGATGACTTTGCGTACGGGCACTAGCAAAAATTCCGTGGGCCAGAATGCCAGGTTGAACGGGAAGCGATCGCCATCGGCCTCGGGAAACCAGGTCAGGACAATCCGCACGATGAATAGCAGCGTGTAAATCGCCAGCAGCGGGCTCAAAATCCAGTTTGCGAAATGATCCAGGGTCAATAGGTCAGACATGGCAATTTGCTAGCAAAACAATGCAGTAGAACGATTACATCTATCCTAAATCGGATAAGACGTTGCCTGCTAGATTTTCCTGGGATTTGCTGCCGGAAAGATTGCCCTACACTGCCAGGCCAAAAGAGAGCCCCGTGATGTTGATTACTCGATCGCCACATCCAGCGTGTAGGTGGCGTTGCCCCGAGTACCGCCAACGATTAGTCGATAATCGCCAGTTTGCGGCAACAGCAGCGACTCGCTGGTCGCCTCTTGGGTCATGATCATGCCACTCGGGGAAATCAGATCAAAGACGGCATTGTCTTCTAAAGAGTAGATGTCTAAAATCATGCTTTGGCCGCCCTGGGCACCGAGTAAATAGACGTCGCGATCGCCCCTGACTACGGAATTTTCTAGCGTTGCTTGGCTAGTGCCAGGGGCAAATTCAACCCGTTGGGCTGGGGGCAAATCGGCCATCAGCGTGGCGCTATCGATACCCGCAGGCCCCATGAAGTATTGGGTCACTGTCGAGTCGTCACAGTCTGCGGCAAAAAAGACATCACCGTTACTCATCGTGAGCGCATCGGATGTCACCTGCCAGGTCTCATCCATGGCTTGGCGGTCGTACTCAATCCAAGTGGTAATGGCTAAGGCTGCGCGATCGCCGACCAGATTACCGGCAAAGTTTTGTGCAAAAGAAGAGTAGTAGCCGGTTTCATCGTTATGAATCGACACCACGCTGTCGCCGTCCACCTGTCCCGACCCGTCTACAGTTAGCCGTACGGCCCCGGTGATGAGTTCGTTATCGCCAAAATAGCAATACTGATCAGGCATCAAACTAGCGGGTTCTGCCGTCGTCGCGTCAGGATTTGCCGCTGGTGCCTCTGATGGTGAATTTGCCTCAGTCGTGGCAGCAGCGGCGGGAGTTTCTGAACTTGGTGCGGTTGAGGTGGGCGGTTCAACGGATGCACCACACCCCAGCAACAATAAGATCCCGAGAAAGCTAACGTTCTTGCCTATCATGATCACGCTTCACATCAGTAAGAACACAGAGTCAGGTTTAATATGCCCAATCTGACCAGCGGGGAGACAGCGATGATGGTAGCAACGTGAATTCGAGGAAACGTTGATTTTTTTTTGCAGAGTCCTCTGCATTTGCAATGCTTCTCCTCAGGGCATCAGGATTTGAAGCCTTTCTCCCCTAGGGAGCTACTAAGTACACACAAGTCATGTTGTAGTAGGATGCTGCCAGAAAACATGGGGTCATCGAGATGGAGAATCCT
>NZ_JACSWC010000284.1 GCF_016888165.1 Halomicronema sp. CCY15110
TGCCCAGCCAGCGACATCGGGCAGTTGGTAAAGACAGTGGTCAAACTAATCATATTGAGCGGTTCAACTGCACGCTGTGGCAACGGGTTTCCAGGTTAGTGCGCAAAACCTTATCCTTTTCAAAAAAGCTTGAAAATCACATTGGCGCAATCTGGTATTTCATCCACCTCTACAATGCATCCTTACAGCTTTAGGACTACCTTAAATTGTATTGCCTATTCATGTTCGGAATTTGCAAGGGCATCTAAGCGCATCAAAGTACTAGAAAGTAGATGCTCAAAGCGACTGATGCGTTTGTCCCGGCTGCGACTCTGCTCAGTGTTTGTCTTTATGAACCCCAAAAAAAACAGCGAGGCGCGATCGCGCCTCGCTGTTTTTTCAATTAAACGGGAACGGTGAAATATCCAGAGTGATTAGGATGCTTCAGCACGTTCCTTCGCTTCTTTAATGACAACTTCAGCCACATTGCTAGGGCAAGGTGAGTAGTGCGAGAAGGTCATGGAAAATTGGCCACGACCGGAGGTCATCGTCCGCAAGTCGCCAATATAGCCAAACATCTCGCTCAAAGGTGCCTCGGCCTTAATGCGCACCCCCGTCGGGCCAGTATCTTGACCTAAGATCATGCCCCGGCGACGGTTAAGGTCACCAATCACATCACCCATGTAGTCATCTGGAGTAAAGACATCGACCTTCATAATCGGTTCGAGCAATTGCAGACCCGCCTTCGGCAAGGACTGTCTATAAGCTGCTTTAGCCGCAATCTCAAAGGCGATCGCCGAAGAGTCAACCGGGTGGAAGCCACCATCCTTCAGAGTCACCTTTAAATCAACGACGGGGAAACCAGCTAAAGGTCCTTTGTCAACGCTAGTCTCGAACCCTTTTTGCACTGCTGGCCAAAATTCCCGAGGTACGTTGCCGCCAGTCACCTTCGACTCAAACTCAAAGCCTGCACCGGTTTCTGCCGGTTCAATGGTGTAGTCAATCTTAGCAAACTGACCAGAACCACCAGACTGCTTCTTGTGGGTATAGCTATCGTTGAACACCTTAGTAATCGCTTCACGGTAGGCAACCTGGGGCTTACCCACTTCTACTTCCACGCCGTGGGTACGCTTCAGAATGTCCACCTTAATATCCAGGTGCAGCTCTCCCATCCCTTTCATGATGATTTCACCGCTTTCCTGATCGGTTTCAACATGAAACGAGGGATCTTCCTGAACCATTTTGCTCAGGGCCATGCCCATTTTTTCGTTGTCGCCTTTCTTCTTCGGTTCTACCGCTACGGAAATCACCGGTTCGGGGAATACCATTGGTTCCAAAGTGGCAGGATCTTTCGGATCACAGAGTGTATGGCCAGTCTGAATATTTTTCAAACCCACGAGCGCCACAATGTCCCCTGCTTGCGCCGACTCAATCTCTTCGCGGGAATTCGCGTGCATTTCGACAATACGACCAACCCGCTCAGTTTTGCCCGTTGCCGTATCCAGCACCATGTCACCTTTATTGATGACACCGGAGTAAATCCGAGTAAAGGTTAGGGAGCCAAACCGATCGTCCATGATTTTGAAGGCGAGCGAGCGGAACGGCTTCTCTGGATCAACGTAAGCAAACTTACCGGTCTCATTGCCTTCCAGGTCAACTTCCGGTTGTGGCGGCACTTCGTTGGGAGCTGGCAGATAATCAACCACCGCATCCAGTACGTTTTGTACCCCTTTATTCTTGAAAGAAGACCCACAGAACGTTGGGAAAAACGCCAAATTGCGGGTTCCCTTGCGGATGCACTGTTTAATTTCTTCGATGGTGACTTCTTCACCTTCGAGATACTTCACCAAGATCTCTTCGTCTTGCTCGACTGCCAGCTCAACCATCGCTTCACGATACTCTTCTACCTGTTCCTTCATATCTTCAGGAATATCGGTGATTTCGTAATTTTCAGGCAAGCCAGTGTCATCCCAAACCCAAGCTTTGCGAGTCAGGAGATCGACGACCCCCGCAAAGTCAATTTCGGTACCAATCGGCAGCACCATTACTAGTGGCGTTGCCGCTAAGACTTCCTCAACTTGTTTGACAACTCGATAAAAGTCAGCACCAGTTCTGTCCAACTTATTGACATAGATTAACCGCGCCACCTTAGAGTCGTTTGCGTAGCGCCAATTCGTTTCGGATTGTGGTTCTACCCCACCAGACCCGCAAAAGACGCCCACGCCGCCATCCAACACCTTCAAGGAACGATAGACTTCAATGGTGAAGTCAACGTGTCCCGGCGTGTCAATAATATTGAGCTGGTGATCGTTCCAAAAGCAGGAAGTCGCAGCCGACTGAATGGTAATGCCGCGCTCTTGCTCCTGCTCCATGAAGTCTGTAGTTGCCGCACCTTCATGCACCTCACCAATCTTGTGGATTTTGCCCGTGAGCTTCAAAATCCGCTCGGTTGTGGTAGTTTTACCAGCATCCACGTGGGCAAAAATGCCAATGTTGCGATATCGCGTAAGGTCCTTTTTCATAACTGCTCTCTAGATTTCTGTGCGACAAACTATTTACGACGACTATTTACGATGATAGTCGTCGGCAAGGTATTTTTGCTGCCTCCATGGTGGAGCGTTTGCACTCTGGCTGTCAGAATAAACTCGCGCTAACTTCAAAAAATGGCAGCATTGCTAATTGTAAAGTGTTACGACCGAAATATGTAAGCCTTGGCTGTAGGTTGTGCCGCTCAGACCTAACCACTTGCGTTGAGAAAACGCAGTTGCGAGCGATCGCGTTGCCCTGCGATGTCAGCAGCCTGAGCCTTCTTGGCGGCTCCAACGCCAGACCCAAAGCGGGTTTACCAACTAACTGCTACGTTCATAAAGTCCGTGGGCACTGAGCAAGCAAATGCCGACCCAGTATCAGAGAAACTTGCCTGAAGGCTAATTGTTGAAAAGAACCCTAAGCAACCACCTAGGATTCTTTTGATGATCAACACCATCTAAACACGACCGCAGATTGGTCAGCGATCGCTCACCAGCAAATTGCCGAGCTAGATAATAGCGTCAGCTTTAGGGGCAGCCCCCATCGGTTCCACGGCGTTTCGCAATAATGTAATCTGAGCTTCAAAATCTAGCGTCTCGATCGCCGCCAGCAATTCGTGTCCCTGCTGACTTAATTCATAGTGATCAGGCATCGCAATGATTTCACCACGATCCATACCAATGGCTAAGGCATACCAGAAAGCCAATTTGGTATTTGCACTCAAAGAACCATATTCACGACTAATGAGGTTATCAGCATCTTGCTGAGCGATCGCTCTCATCGTCTCTAGTTGATCTTGCTTAGATTGATGCTTGACCTGCGCATACAATCCTTCAGCAATTTTCGCCGCTGCTGCTCCAGGAGCAGCAGGCGTGATCGTTTCACCTACTTTCTCATACACGAACCACAACCAAGCTAATTGGTCGTCAACGCTTAATCTGTGAAAAAACTTACGAGCTTGTTCAAGATCATTGACGGCATTGGTAAAGGTCGTCATTCAAAAAATCCTCTGTTGTTCCATAGACAAGCACAAGCCAAACATCACTGATCCAAAAAATTTTGATCAGCAAGCGAAGTACCCGTCCTTATGTCAAGGATCACTTAAATAACAAGACTTCGACATCCTACAGTCGCTAGATAAACTCTCTCCTTCGTCCGAGAGAGATCATTACCCAACAACTTCCATAATCTTAAACATGGGCAAGTACATCGAGACCAGAATCGAACCGACCATCCCGCCCAAAATCACAATCATGAAAGGCTCCATGATGCTAGTGAGCGCTTTCACCGCTTGCTCAACTTCGTCTTCATAAAAGTCAGCCACCTTCATGAGCATGGAATCCAGTTCACCTGTTTCCTCGCCAATACTAATCATCTGAATTGCCATTGCTGGAAAGACCCGATGCTTCTGCAATGCCAGACTGATCATGCCACCTGTCTGGATTTCGTCTCTCGCGTCGTCAATAGCATCGGCAATTACGCGGTTGCCAGCAGTGTCGCGCACAATTTCCAAAGACGTCAAAATCGGTACGCCAGAGCGCGATAGGGAACCAAAAGTTCGACAGAAACGAGCTGTTGCTGTCTTCTGAACCAAATCACCAAATAAAGGCAGTTTCAAAAACAGACCGTCCATTGTGCGCTCGCCACTATCAGTCGCGTAGTAGCGCTTATATGCGAATGAAACCCCGAATACGACTCCAGCAATAATTACCCAATTCACAAGGTTGCGGAGGAAGGCACTAATGCCCAGCATGATGCGGGTAAAGAGAGGCAATTGAGCCCCGAGTTCTTCAAAAATCTCGGCAAAAGTTGGCAGCAAAAAGACGGTCATTGCCACAAAAATAATGATGGCAAGCAGAGACACCGTCACAGGATAAGCCATGGCCGACTTGATCTGATTCTGCAATCGGTTTAAGTCTTCCAGGAGCTTGGCTAAACGGTTTAGTACCTCATCCAAAACACCACCGACTTCCCCCGCTTGCACAAGACTGACATACAGCTTGTCAAAGCAACCGGGATGCTTGGCCATCGCCTCAGAAAGACTGGTGCCTTGCTGGACATCACCATTAATATCTTCTAATGCTCGCTTGAGCTTTGGATTAGGGCACTCTTCAGACAAAACCCCTAAACCCCGGACAAGGGCTACGCCAGCATTTACCAAGGCCGCAAACTGACGCGAAAAAACCGCCTTATCTTTAACCGAGACAGAAGTGAGGGCCATGCTGATGGAATCCATCGAGAAGCTAAAGCCTTTCTCTTCTTTCAAATCCTGGATGAACAGCCCTTGTTCTTTTAACAGATTGCGAGCTTCACTCGGATTTGATGCCGCGACTTTCTCTTTGCGCTCGCGACCTGAACTATCTCGCCCAGTAGCAACATAAGTAGGCATAATTTTCAGACATCAGTAAGAAACGACGCGGTGTCAACTGACACCTTTGTGAGAAGCCCGTAGATTAACTCGCAACCGAGTGGTGAATTTGATACCGATACGTTAGCACACAGTATTTCGAGTGGTTCACAACGGTGTAAATTCTTCGCGCTGAACGTATGTATATCGGGTTGAGCAGCGACCTGTTACCTGGCTATGTGCTGGACGGGCAACCCAGGTAACAGTAGTAATTTGGTGATTTTGTGATGGTGCCCAACCAATTATCGACGTCGGCCAGCCACTGCCTGCTGTTTACCAGCACCAGCAGACTCTAATAGTCGCTGCAATTCATCAGGACGTGATGTTTTAGACATGGCAGCTTCGAAGGAAATTGTGCCGGCTTTATACAGGTCAGCCAGGACTTTTTCCAAGGTTTGCATGGATAATTTGCCGCCAGTTTGAATAGCCCCATAAATCTGGGCCGACTTACCTTCGCGAATAAGGTTAGAAATTGCTGGCGTAACTACCATGATTTCTTGAGCCATGATCCGCCCAAATTCACCAGGTTTTGGATTGGCTTTGGAAACCAGACACTGGCTGAGGACGGCGACCAGCGAGTTTGATAACTGTACGCGAACCTGAGTTTGTTGTTCTGGGGGAAAGACGTCAATCATCCGGTCAACAGTTTGGGAGGCTGAACTAGTGTGCAATGTCCCGAATACTAAGTGCCCTGTTTCAGCGGCTGAGATGGCAAGAGAAATGGTCTCTAAATCCCGCATTTCGCCCACTAGAATAACGTCTGGGTCTTCCCGTAAAGCTGCTCTTAGGGCATTGCCAAAGCTCTTGCTATCTTCACCAATTTGGCGTTGGTGAATCAGGCTTTTGATCGGTTCGTAGACAAATTCGATAGGGTCTTCAACGGTCAAAATATGCTCTGGCCGAGTCAAGTTGATTTCGTTGATCATGGAGGCTAGAGTGGTGGATTTGCCGGATCCCGTTGGCCCAGTGACCAAAATCAGGCCACGAGGCTTTTCAGACAGTTCGCGGACGATAGGGGGCAAGCCCAGAACATCCATGCTGGGAATCTTTGAGCTTAGCGCCCGTAAACAAGCAGCATACGTGCCTCGATCTTTATAGACATTGACCCGAAAACGCGCCAGGCCTTTTACACCATAAGAACAATCGAGTTCCCAGGTCTGCTCTAGAGCTTTCCGTTGGCTATTATTTAACATACTGAAGATCAGCCGTTGGCAAGCTTCTGGGCTCATAGGCTCGTGCTCGGTCGGCGTGAGCTTGCCGCTGATCCGAATGTAGGGAGGGAGTCCCGCTGAGAGGTGAAGATCTGACCCCCCGCGTTCAATCACTTCTTCCATCAGATCTTCAATCATCATTTCCATAGCATTACCTCTTGTTGGTTACTGTGATTAAGGAATTCTCGGGGAAGCCGCTGGCTCACCGACTAAACTGACTGTGGGCTTAACACTAGGACTTAAATCTCGGTGTTAAACAGTAGGGACAATCCAGCCAATCTTGTTGCAGTTCTGCGTGACAGGTTTCACACGTTAGAGAACTCTTACGTCGGGCTTTAAGTTCGGCTTCTAGCCCCGTATCTGTAAACGTGACCCGCTCGACCTCATCGAGGGTCGTGTATCCCTGGCGCACTAGATTGAGACTGTAGGCGAGGAGAGTTTTCATGCCTTCTTCCACTGCAACTTCTTTGAGTTGCTCAGTGGGGACACCGTCGGATACTAGTTTTTGAAGGGTTTCGGTCATTTGCATGACTTCATAAACGCCGACTCGCCCTTTGTAGCCAATGCCTTGGCATTTTTCACAGAAGTTGCCTGATGTTTTGGCCTCGTTAATTTGTTCAAGGGATAAAACATTGGCTTTATAGATGGTGAGTTCCGAATCACCGGCTGTCGTCAGACCAAATCGTGCGAGTTCTTCGGCGCTGGGAGTGTAAGCAATGCAGCATTCATCGCACACTTTTCGCATCAGGCGTTGGGCAAGGACACCGATGAGGGAGCTGGATACCTGGAAGCCTTCCATGCCCATTTCTTCGAGGCGGGAGATCGCTCCTGCCGCATCGTTGGTGTGTAGGGTCGTTAGGACAAGGTGTCCAGTCAGGGCTGCTTCGATCGCGGTCTTGGCTGTTTCAGGGTCACGAGTCTCACCGACCAGAATGACATCCGGGTCTTGTCGCAAAAAGGCGCGCAAAATCGAGGCGAAATTCATGCCTTTTTCGCGGATGACTTGTACCTGGGTAATACCCGGCAAAGCATATTCAATTGGATCTTCAGCGGTACTGATATTAATACCGGGATCGTTGCGTTCAGACAGTAGAGAATACAAGGTTGTGGTTTTACCGGATCCCGTTGGCCCGGTCACTAAAATTAAGCCATATGGTCGAGATGCCATTTCCCGAACGATCTTGAGAGATTCTTCATCTGAGATCAGCTTGTCGATCCCCAACTGCGTCGATGAGTTGTCCAAGATGCGGAGTACCACTTTCTCGCCATATCGACTAGGTAGTGTGCTGACGCGAAAGTCGATCTTGCGACCTTGAAACATCCGCCGAATCCGACCGTCCTGGGGCATCCGTCGTTCAGCAATATCCAGTTCGGAAATAATCTTGAAGCGAGCTGTGACCGCAGGAATAATCTTCTTGGGAAATTTGGGAAACGACTCACGCAACACGCCATCTTTACGGAAACGAATCCGCAGAAATTCTTCTTGGGGCTCAATGTGAATGTCGGAAACGCCCTCTTGCAGGGCTTTCACCAAAACTTTATTGACCAATGCGATGACGGGGGCTGCGCCGGCATCTTGCAGGGCATCGTTGAGGTCAGCTTCTTCTTCATTAACGTCTTCGAGCGCCGACGCATCAAAATCTAAATCTTCCAGATCAGACTGTACGTCTACGGCCTGTTCCATATCCCGCTGCTTTTCTTTGGCTACTTTTTCATCTAAATAGCCAGAAATTAAGCGCTGGTAGTCTTCTACCGTGATGACCATCCGCCGCAGCCGGAGTCCTTGCGGCCGCAAGATCCGGTTCAAGTCATCTTGGGCCTCCAAGTTTTCAGGATCGACCATCGCCACCAAAACCGAAGGATCCTCACCTTCCTCACGAGATAGGGGGACGAGTTGATGCCGACGGCAGATATCAACCGGGATCAGCGTATCAATGAACTGTCCAACCTGATTTGATGACAAGGCATCAAGTTCGGGGTCAACCGATTCAATCCCGTAGAGAATTTTGAGCTCGAATAGCTGCTGCTTCTTGTATTGACGAACTAGCTCTGGAGAAAGCTGTTGTCCAGTCAAAGATTCCAGAACGTCGGTGAGGGCTCGGCCCGAGCGCCGACTTTCCGCCAAAGCCTGCTGCATCTGCTCCCCATCGACCAAGCCTGATTGAATGAGCTTGTTGCCAAAGGGAGAAAAACTGCGTTGTAGAACAAGAGCGCGGCGCTGTGAGGAATTCGTCATAGCGGATGCAAGGGGTCTAAGTGAGTAAATCGGCAGGACCGAAAGCGTTTGGCATGATGCACGGCATTAGTGTGCCCTCAAAGTCCTGAGATGTCATCATATCGAGCCTGCCATGAATAAGCTGCAAGGATGTCACTGAGGCTGATGTGAGTCGGGAAATACCTCATGCCAATGGAATGGTAATTGAGATGGCTCGATGATAGCTTTCTCATCACCAGTCTGTATGTTAGTCGGTCAACTTTGTTAAGGGATGTCAACTTTGATGGGCTGAAGGCGAGCGATGAGGACGTTGTAGGTGGATAGCGTTGCCCGGTGAAGCCGAATTGAGGGCAGGGGCGTGTTAACGCAATCTCGTGCGTCAGGGGCGCAACTATCAGCCAGGGAGCGGCGGCAACTGTCGAGCAAAATTCAAAAGGCAAAGCTCAAGGTTCAAAGGTGAAACCCTCTGATTACAAGGCTCTTAACATTTTAAGGCGCGCAAACTTGACAGCGGATTGCTATAACCACTCGTGCTGTTGAAGGGCCGCAGTTCAATGCAGCAGTTCAATGACTGATCGCTGAATAGCTGAATATTGGAAGCGTGGCTCTCATTGTGGTGAAGCTGGGGCCAAATCTTTGAATTGGGGGCGGGCGATCGCTACGACTGCCGCTTGATTCACGCATCGCTTTGACGGCGGCTCAGTTATGGGCCGCTCAAGCCTCTGTTCGCCGTCATAGCGCCGCCAAAGATCGGTCAACCTTGCCAAAACCGACTCATACAATCCGCTTTGCCAATTCACAGAGATTTCATGAAAGGCTTGTCCCTTTTAATGACACAAAATGTAGCTCACTGGGCAACTTGATTCATGGGGAGCATCGCCTGGTTAGGGGGACGCTGACTAAATAGCACTAGGCTGCATAACGATTAGCCGCTAACATTAGTGGTCTGTTGGCGCAATAAATTGATATTTTTGCTAATAAGTCCTTAGATTGGCATTGGCGCGATCGCTCTTGAGCATGCTTGAGGGTTGAACGTCGCGCTCCCTGTGTAGAACTGTTTAGGTTATGAGCAACATGGTTGACGAATCTCGACCCACAGAAACTTCTCCGGAGAACATCAATATGGCGGAAGAAAAGCCAGTGGATGAGGTCGAAGAGTTGCGTGTGGAGGATGGTGCTGTGGATATTGATGTCGAAAGTGCATTCATGGAAAGCACGGTTGAAGAATTAACCCAAGAGACCGACGGTTCTCCTGAAGCAACCAGCAGTTCCGAACCCGCTGCTAATGATGCTGGCATGGCAAGTTTGCAGTCTGAAGTGAATGCCCTCAAAGCTCAATTAGAGGATCGCACCAGCCAATATATGCGGATTGCGGCTGATTTTGAGAATTACCGCCGCCGCAATAGCAAAGAGCGGGATGAGCAAGAAGTGCAGATCAAGCGCACCACCATCACCGAGTTGCTGCCTGTAATTGATAACTTTGAGCGAGCACGGGCTCAGATCAAGCCACAAACTGAAGCTGAAATGACGATTCATAAGAGCTATCAGAGTGTTTACAAGCAGCTGGTCGATTGCTTGAAGCGATTGGGTGTGTCGGCGATGCGGGCAGAAGGACAAGAATTTGATCCCAATCTGCACGAAGCCGTCATGCGGCAGCCCACAGCAGAGCATGCAGAAGGCACCGTCATGGAAGAATTGGTGAGAGGCTACATGATTGGCGATCGCGTCTTACGGCATGCGATGGTCAAGGTGGCGGCCGAGCCTGAACCCACCAACGACGACGCTAGCAATGAAGCAACGGCAGAGAGCTAAGGGTAGTCGGTTAGCGAGCGGATTGCTTGATGGCATTGGTCAAAATCATGGCCATTCGAGACGCGATCGGTTATGGACAGGTGGCTGAGTTTGCGGTTTGCCCACATGGCGACCATTTCTAAACATTGGGCTGACTAGCTTTTTTTAAGGTTTTTTGAACAAAACTTATGGCTTAGAGGCAATGTTGGGAATGCTGAACAGCAGGGAGGCAAATTCAGGGGAAGAGCCGGTTTATTCGGTGATTTCTTGGAAGATGAGCTAACGTTGAGTGGCGAAGGCGCTCCTGCACATTCATCTGAATCGTAAGAAGCTGCGAGTTATGGGCAAAGTCATCGGAATCGACCTGGGAACTACCAACAGCTGTGTTGCCGTTTTAGAAGGTGGACAACCTTTTGTGATTACCAATGTTGAGGGGGGCAGGACTACTCCCAGCATTGTTGGTTTTGGTAAAAGCGGTGAACGGTTAGTTGGACAGCTCGCTAAGCGGCAAGCTGTGACCAATGCAGAAAACACCGTCTATAGCATTAAGCGCTTTATCGGGCGTCGATGGGATGACACCGAGACGGAGCGATCGCGGGTGCCTTATGTGTGCGTTTCCGGTCGCGACAACACGGTTGATGTCGAAATTCGGGGGACAACTTATACTCCCCAAGAAGTCTCGGCGATGATCTTGCAAAAGCTGAAGCAAGATGCCGAAGCTTATCTGGGTGAAGGCGTCACCCAAGCTGTCATCACCGTGCCAGCCTATTTCACTGATGCGCAACGCCAAGCCACTAAAGATGCCGGCACGATCGCGGGCTTAGAAGTGCTGCGGATTATTAACGAGCCGACTGCAGCGGCCTTGGCCTACGGACTCGACAAGCAAGACCAAGATCAAACCATTTTGGTGTTTGACTTGGGGGGCGGCACATTTGATGTCTCGATCTTGCAATTGGGAGACGGCGTCTTTGAAGTGAGAGCCACTTCGGGCAATAACCACCTAGGCGGCGATGACTTTGATAACGCGATCGCGCAATGGATGATTGCCGCCTTTCGCGAAACTGACGGCATTGACTTGTCCGCCGATCGCATGGCCCTCCAACGAATTCGGGAAGCGGCCGAAAAAGCCAAGATCGAGCTGTCTGCGATGCAAACCACTTCGATCAACTTGCCTTTCATTACTGCGGACGAAACCGGCCCCAAGCATTTAGAAATGAGCTTAAGTCGGGCGCAATTTGAACAACAGGCGAAAGACCTCATCGATGGCACCTTAGAGCCCGTCAAACAAGCGCTGAAAGATGCCGACCTCGGTCCTGAAGAAATTAATCGAATTTTGCTGGTCGGTGGTTCGACTCGGATTCCCTCAGTACAGTCAGCTATTTCAGAGTTTTTCGGAGGACAAGCCCCCGATCGCTCAGTCAACCCCGATGAAGCCGTCGCTCTCGGAGCCTCCATTCAAGCCGGAGTGTTGGGGGGCGAGGTCAAAGACCTACTCCTGCTCGACGTTACGCCACTTTCCTTAGGCATTGAGACCTTGGGCGAAGTCTTCACAAAAGTCATTGAGCGCAACACCACCATTCCCACCAGCAAATCTCAAATCTTTTCAACCGCCACTGACGGTCAGACCTCGGTTGAGGTGCACGCCTTACAAGGCGAACGCGCCATGGCTAAAGACAATAAGAGCCTGGGTAAATTCCAGCTCACGGGCATTCCCCCGGCCCCCCGAGGCGTGCCGCAAATTGAAGTGGCGTTTGAAATTGACGCCGACGGTATTTTGCAGGTCTCTGCCCGAGATAAAGGCACTGGCCGCGCTCAGAGCATTCGCATTACAAATACTGGCGGCCTCAGTAAAGACGAAGTCGAAAAAATGCGGCTAGAAGCCGAAAGCTTTGCTGATGAAGACGAGCGCCGTCGCCAGGTGGCCGACCTCATCAATCAGGCCGACAGCCTGTTCTACAGCTACGAAGCGACCATGCGCGACAACAGCGAACTCATGAAGCCGGCGTTAAAAGCTTCTGCCGAAGAAAAAGCCACTGAGTTGCGCGTGGCGATGCAGGATAAAGGGATTGCCCCCGAAGAGTTGCGCAGTGCGATGGATGGCTTGCAGCAGGCGTTATTTGATATTGGGGCCACCTTATATCAGCAGAGCGAAGAGCCCGATAGCGACTCGGTCGATTTCAACGTCGATGTCTCAGAAACATCGGAAACCATGGCTCAACCAGCCGAGCCCCAAGAGACAGATGATAGTATCGACTTAGATGCAACCATTACTGCTGATTACGAGGCGATTGATTAGTCCCGTTATCGGTTGGGAAAAGTCGGGACTGTAATGCAGACGACCTCCCGTAAAATAGATGAATGTATCTTAATGTTGACTCAGCATTGGCAATAAACGTCCATGGCGCGTGATTACTATGAAGTCCTTGGTGTTGCTCGCAGCGCCGACCAAGAAGAAATAAAGCGAGCCTATCGTCGCCTCGCGCGCAAATATCATCCTGACGTCAATAAAGAAGACGGTGCGGAAGAACTCTTCAAAGAGGTCAACCGGGCCTATGAGGTGCTATCAGAGCCTGACGTCAGAGCCCGATATGATCGGTTTGGTGAAGCTGGGGTCGGCGGAGCCGCTGCTGGTGGTGGCTTTCAAGATATGGGAGATATGGGCGGTTTTGCCGATATCTTCGAGAGCTTTTTTGGCGGCTTTGGCGGACCCGCAGCGGGAACTGGGCGTCGTCGTGGGCCAAAACGCGGAGACGATTTACGCTTAGACCTGAAACTCAGCTTCAAGGAAGCAGTGTTTGGGGGTGAAAAGGAAATCAAAATTGGTCACTTAGAGACCTGCAACACCTGCAACGGATCAGGCGCGAAGCCAGGCACGCGTCCAGTCACCTGCAGTACCTGTAGCGGTAACGGCCAAGTGCGGCGCACGACCCGCACGCCGTTTGGGAGCTTTGCGCAAGTGTCGGCGTGCCCGACCTGTAGTGGTACGGGTGAAATGGTCGAAGAACGCTGTGAGACTTGTGGCGGTAGCGGCCAGCGACAGGAAAGTAAGAAGCTGAAAATCACCATTCCCGCTGGGGTCGATAATGGGACTCGCTTGCGGGTTTCGGGCGAAGGGGATGCAGGCCAAAAAGGCGGCACGGCAGGTGACCTATACGTCTATCTCTTTGTCGAAGAGGACAGCCATTTTCGCCGTGACGGCATCAATATCCTCTCTGATTTGAAAATTACTTATTTGCAAGCCATCTTGGGAGCCAAGATCGAGGTGGACACGGTGGATGGCAAGGTTGACTTAGAGGTGCCAGCGGGGACTCAGCCGAATACGGTGTTGACGCTGGACAATCGTGGCGTGCCGAAGTTGGGCAATCCTGTCAGTCGGGGGGCGCATTTGATTACCGTGCAAGTCCAAATTCCGACGCGCCTGAAGCCAGAAGAGCGCGAGCTGATTGAAAAATTGGCGGAAATGCGGGGCGATCGCGTGAGCAAGGGCGGGGGCATTGAAGGCTTCTTAGGGGGCTTGTTTCGCGGATGAGTGACCGTCCTACCAAGCCTGTCGCGAGACCAGACCGTCAGCTCGATCTTCGAGGCACCCCTTGCCCGATCAACTTTGTCCGGACAAAGCTACAGCTTCAGCAAATGCCCGATGGCGACTTGCTAGAGGTGTGGATTGACGGCGGTGAGCCCGTTGTGCAAGTGCCCCATAGCCTCAAGATGGATGGCTATGTCATTGAGCAGCTGATCGAAAAAGACCGTTACTATGCCTTACAGGTACGCAATACGCGGTCGTAACTTTATGGCATCATCGGCGGCTGACTCCCCGAAACTGACCAGTCCCGCACTGCTGGGTACGGTGGTTGCGGTGCAAGCCAATTATTACCTCGTCCAACTACAGACGACCACTGAACAAGCACCGTACCCAGTGGGTGAACTGCTGTGTACGCGGCGGGCGCGACTCAAAAAGGTGGGTCAGCAAGTGATGGTGGGCGATCGCGTGGCGGTTGAGGAACCTGACTGGGCGGGACAGCGGGGGGCGATCGCCGCCGTGCATCCTCGGTCTACCCAACTGGATCGCCCCCCGGTAGCCAATGCGAATCAGATCCTGCTGGTGTTTGCGATCGCTGAGCCAGGCCTAGACTGCCATCAACTCACCCGATTTTTGGTCAAAGCTGAGCTCACCGGACTAACCATCTGCCTCTGCTTGAACAAATGCGATTTAGTCACCGCCACCGCCCAAACTGAATGGCAGCAACGACTCATCCAATGGGGCTATCAGCCACAGTTCATCAGCGTACAGGCAAACCTGGGTTTAGAGGCCCTGAAACCTCGGCTTCAAGACCGCATTACTGTGGTTTCTGGCCCTTCGGGCGTGGGTAAATCGAGTTTGATCAACACCTTGATTCCCGCTGCTCAGCTACGGGTGAATGCGGTGTCTGGCAAGTTGGGCCGCGGTCGCCACACCACCCGCCACGTCGAATTGTTTGACCTGCCACAGGGGGGCTTATTGGCCGATACGCCGGGATTCAACCAGCCGGATATCGGTTGCGCCCCCACAACGCTCGCCACCTGCTTTCCCGAAATTCGAGCGCAGTTAGCCGAACACCGATGTCAGTTTGCGGATTGTCTACATCGCGGCGAACCGGGCTGCGCCGTTGCTCAAGATTGGGAGCGGTACACCGATTATCGACAGCTCCTAGAGGAATGCGAGACACAGGCCCAGGCCGCCCATGATTCGGCTACACCGGACGCGGCATTTAAGCTTAAGATTGCGGATGATGGGCAGGTACAGCAGGAACCACGGCTACAGGCGAAAAAGTATCGGCGCGTGTCTCGCCGGAGCCGCAAGCAGTCACTTGAGGACTTGCGGTATGAGCTGGATGGCAATCTCGATCAGCTTGACGCCTGGGAAGATATGGATGCCTTTTCTGAGTATGAATGATGCTGTAGTGCTGCCGATACTGGCTCTTGGCTATCCCTGAAAAGTATTCAAGCTGGCTGCTGGAATCGCTTGAGACCTGGAAGTCACAGCTCTGATTGACGATGATCGCGTTCACCTTTGCAACCCCGATAACATGATGAAATCTCGACTCAGTCAATGTTTACTTGTGGGCTTTTTATTGCTCACGGCCTGCAACAGCACGCCACCGCCCTCTGAGGTTTTTATCTCCGATTCTGGGCAGTTTGAGATTGCTGCTCCGGCTCCTTTTGAGGAGACTCAACAATCCGTTGAGACTCCGGTGGGGCCAGTCGAAATTTATACCTTTACGGCGGAGACCGAAAATACGGCTTACGTGGTCGCCTACTCTGACTATCCCGCTGAGATTATCGAACAGACCGATCCGCAAGCTTTGCTGGATAGCAGTCGTGATGGCGCGGTCAACAATTTGGGCGGCACATTGGTCAGTGAAGAGGTGATCGACCTGGCAGGCAATCCGGGGCGATCGCTCGTCATTAGTGCCAATGCGAATCAAGAACAGACGGCGACGATCAATTCCCGCATTTATCTGGTGGAGAATCGGCTTTATCAAGTGCTCGTTGTGTCACCCGAGGGAGCCGAAACCCTTGAAGAGTCTTCGTCTTTCCTGGATTCTTTTGATTTGCAGTAATGCTAGTTTGAGCGGTTACGTTCGGCCCGAAGACCGCATTTGAGGTAGCTGTGGGGTTTGAGCGATCGCCCTGTTCTGCCAGTGCTGATCGAATTTGCTTGATTTCGACGGCGACTTTTTGCCTGTACTTATAAGGCATGAAGATTGCTCGCGGTGAGGCGCAGCGGGTGATTTGAGGATTGTGGATCGCCCTGTGAAGCAGGGGGACGGCGGGCTCGGCCAGAGCGCAGCAGAGTGCCCAGCGGCAAAGCAACTTCCAGGTGGGGATGGTAGTGACGCGATTGAGTTTGATGAGCAGGTCTCTATTGGCTTGGAAGCATTTGAGGCGATCGCCGGGCAGGGGCAGGGCCTGCGAGGCAGTAAATCGGTTGATCAGTGAACAAATTTTAGCGATTAGAATTGGGCTAGCGGATCGTCGAACAAGGTTACTGGCATGTCTGGTCTTCCCATGGTTTTGAGTCTGGATCAGGTGGAATTGACTGATGAGCAGTTCTACCGATTGTGTGAAGCTAATCCAGATACGCCATTGGAAAGATCGGCTTCAGGAGCGCTGATTATCATGTCGCCAGTTGGGGGAGAGGGAGGAGAGCGGGAAGCAGACCTCATTAGTTTGTTGTGGACATGGAATCGGCAAGCAAAGATAGGTAAAGTATTCAGCTCCTCAGCTTTGTTCAAACTACCGGGCGGGGGCGATCGCTCGCCAGATGCAGCTTGGATAGAAAGCTCTCGGTGGGAGGCATTATCGCCAGAAGAGAAGGCCGGATTTCCCCCGATCTGTCCTGATTTTGTCATTGAGCTGCGGTCTAAGACGGATGCGTTGCCGCCGCTACAGGAAAAAATGGCGGAGTATTTAGCCAGTGGTCTGCGTTTGGGCTGGTTGATTAATCCCCAGGGACAAGAAGTTGAGATTTACCGACCGACAGCCGTTGTTGAAAAAGTTGCCTTCCCGGCTCGGTTGTCTGGGGAAGCGATTTTACCGGAGTTTGAGCTGATTTGGTCTTTGCCGAATTAGGTCTATCCTCCAGCGGCTTTCTCTTCTAAATAATCTATTAGATTGCTTGTGAATCTTCTGAAGTGGTTGGGAGGATACCGATAAGGTGTGAGATCAGGAATGAAAATAAATGATCGGCTTCAACGCTGAGATGTATCAACAACTTTATCGTTTCTTCCTTTTTCTCCTGCCCTTGTTTCTATAGTGTCCTTTAACCGTAACAGTTCTTTTATGAGGTGAAACATAAGTTTTTTTGCCACCTCGGAAAAAACTCTTGAATTTTCTTTTTAGTCTTCTAAGCTCTTTTTGGGTTGCGCTATAGACGAAAAGAGCGCCCAATATCGCTAAAATAATGAAAAGTAATTCCATGGTATTTATAAATTATTCAATCGTATAAACACACACTCACGCAGAGCAGACTACTCTGAATCCAATAAAGTCAGACTTTTCTTCAGGCTCTCTACGTCTGAAATGAGAGGAATTACACCCGACAGATAAATCTCTCCATGAACCTCCTCGAATAACGCCTATAAGTCTTTGCCGATCTTCTGCGGGTAGAGTAATATCAGCTTCATGGATTTTCAGCCAATCTACACTTTGCTCGAGACACCATTCATAAACATTACCATGCATATCATATAGACCAAAGAGGTTAGGATAGGGGAAATGTCCGACTGGTGTCGTAGACTTTGATTTAGAGCCTAATTTTCCATCAAGAAAATTTGCATATTCAGGACTTATAGTGTCCCCAAAGTTGAATTTAGTTGTAGCACCTGCTTGGCAGGCATATTCCCATTCAGACTCTGTAGGCAAGCGATAATTTCGTTTGAACTCAGTTGATAATCTTTTGCAAAATTCGATTGCATCATATAGAGAAATATTCTCTACAGGCAAATCTTTTCCCTTGAATTTAGATGGAGACTTTGGTAGGACTCGATCAAATTTGGGGAGGCAAGAAACTGCTTTCCATTGAGCTTGAGTAATTGGATATTTGCCGACAAGAATCTTAGACTCTGGCGAATGAAAATCTCGGCCTGGCATGGATCTCTCAGGGATGTAAGTTTTTGACTTTTCTTGAGCAGGAATGACAACCATCTCTAACTCAATTCCGCCACCAAGCTCTTCAGTAAAAAGTTGTGCCTGCTGTAATCTACAGAGAGATTCTATTTTTGAGCCAAAGGGTAGCAACCTATTTCGTATTTCCTTGAATTCAGTGTATTAGAATTTAAATCTTTTAAGCTGAGCACTCGAAGGAAATTCGCTCTTTCCTATTTGAAGTTGCTTTGTTTGAGGTGAAGGAAGATTTTGGAATTTAGAAGCCGGAAAATTAGCCTTTTCTTTTATTCCTGTGATGCCCCAGACTAATTGTTGCAATGGGTCCGGTACTGGTCTTCGAAAATCTACCCAATGGCGATTTCTCAAGAAAATGGGTAATTCAAGTCTCTCTGGAGCATTATTTAATATTACAGGGATTACCGGGCATTGACGTATTCTACATTCCTCTAGAAAGGCAGAAACTTCTTCACTTTGCCAGGAGCCAAGACCTTTTTGACCGATAAAGACTGCGGCAGCAGCAATGTTCGTGATTTGCGTTTGCAGTTCATCTTGCCAAAGAACACCTGGTCTTAGATTCCATATATCAAGCCAAGGTTTTATTCCGTTTTTCTGAAGTTTTAGAGCCATTTGCTCGACAACAGCTTTATCTTCACTGTTATGGCACAGGAAAACGTCAAATTGCTGCGTTTTCGACATCTATCAATTGCTCCTGTTAACCTTGCTCAATGACAAATCAGAAAGGCATTGCATGCCTATATCTATTTTGAGAGTAATTCCGGAGTCAGCAACCCTTTCGAATCCAATCTCTTCAAATTGACCTTCGATGAGGCCAGGTCAATCTCAGAACCCACGACGCCTCCATCCTCATCAGAATCCACCACCGCATCTAGACGCAATCTCCTCCGACTCATTACTGGTGTGTCATTCAACCGGATCGATAGCGTATCCGTATCTGGAAGATATTAAATCTTTAAGCTTCTCAGCTCTTCAGTAAACGACAGAGGAAATTGCAATCAAACTAAGCAGGATGAAGATATGCTTCATCCTTCAGCGTAATCACTACGACGCCACGATCGCTTCAGAAGGTAATTGCGCAGTTTGCAGGCGGCCACCACTTTGTTATGCACAACTATGGAGACGGAGATAGTCATCTTTCAAGCACTCCCGCAAGGATTCAGAAGTTGGGCAACAGTCATTGAAAACTCAGGAAACCGGGGTGAAGTGAGTGTGTCGCTGCCCGTGAGTTCCTGTGCCTCGTATAGGCCATCCACCAGCGTCAACACCGTCACCCGATCTCGGCTGGGGTCAAGAATCCAATACTCCCCAATCCCCCGCGCCGCATACTCCGATCGCTGGTAGCGATAATCGCGATCCTCATTCACCTTTCCCGGCGACACCACCTCCACCACCAACAGCGGCGCAGGCATCTCCTCCGCGATCGTGCTGCGGCCTGCATTCTCTAACGCCTCCGCTAATGGCTCACCCAGCACCATCAGGTCAGGCAGTCGCACCCGCCCCGTGACGACTAACTGCGTATCCATCCGCCGCAACCACCGCAATGATACTTGTTGCAAAAGCTGACTAAGCAAAAAGAGCGAGATCAAATTGTTTTGTGGGCTTTCCGGTGGCAGCTCAACGATTTCTCCATCCACAAATTCACAGCGACTTTCCGGGCCATCTTCCAGACTCAGATAATCGGCAAGCGTCAGTTTGGTGGAGATCATGCTCCGGCATCTCCCAAGCGATCGGTGCCCTTATTCTACCGTGACACTTTTGGCGAGGTTCCGAGGCTGGTCGACGTCGAGACCGCGACGGACGGCGATGTGATACGCCAGCAACTGTAGCGGAATCACCATGAGAATAGGTGACAGTAGCTCATCCACGGGGGGAACCGGCAACAGCGAGTCAAAGGTAAATTCCACTTCCATCGTTCAACGGCACTACGCCAATGAGCTGGGCATCCCGCGCCTTCGCTTCCTGGGCATTCGAGAGCACCTTGTCGTACACCGACCGACCCTGGCAGGTTGATTTACATCAGCCTGCCTCTAAGCTGTCTAACAAACTTTTGATTCGGTGCTTTAACCCCGGTAAATCTTGCTCAATAACCTCCCAAACCCGAGTAAGCTTTACCTTCATGTAATCGTGGATTAACACATCTCTAAAGCCAGCCATTTGTCGCCAGGCAAGCTCTGAATTCTCCTGCTTAACCTCATCTGACAAGCGCTTAGTCGCCTCGCCAATGATTTCAAAGTTTCGAATTACCGCATCTTGAATGATTGGTGTGCTCATAAAAGCCGCTCGCCCACTCTCGGTATAGCTCTCGATTTTAAGAGCGGCTTCATAAATGTTGCTCAAATACAGCTTGTCTTCAGGAATCATAGGGCAGTTGCATCCTTCAGAACCTGATCCCGTATGAGTTCGTGCAGGGTATCCGTTTCTACGATATCGACTGATCGCCCCAGCAAATCGGCTAAATCTTGCATCAGGCCAATATGATCTAGTAGGCTCCGTCCCGGTTCCAGGTCTACCAGCAAGTCAATATCACTGTCCTCATTTGCCTCCCCCCGTGCCACCGAGCCAAACACCCGAATATTGCTAGCCCCATACTGCTCAGCAATTTCCAGAATCTTGGCCTTCTGGCTTTGCAAGGTTTCCAACAGCGTCGTCATCGGTGGGTACCGGATAAACGGCAACAGCATTGGGAAGCCCATGATCGCCTCACATCAGCCAACCTGCTTTTCAGGCAGCTTCAGTCGATAGGCGATCGCTCCTGCTTCTTAATCGCTATTCTACCGTCACCGACTTGGCAAGGTTGCGCGGCTGATCCACATCCAGACCGCGCCGCGCCGCGATGTGATACGCCAGCAACTGCAAGGGAATCACCGTGAGAATGGGGGAAAGCAGCTCATCCACTGGCGGCACGGGCAGCAGGGAATCAAAGGTGAACTCGGCCTCTTCATCGTTCAGCGGTACCACGCCGATGAGCTGGGCATCGCGGGCCTTGGCTTCCTGGGCATTGGACAGCACCTTGTCGTAGACGGCACCGGGCATCGCGATCGCCACCACCGGCACCTTGGCATCCAGCAGCGCGATCGGGCCGTGCTTCATTTCCCCAGCGGGATAGCCTTCCGCGTGGATGTAGCTGATCTCCTTCAGCTTCAGCGCCCCTTCCAGCGCAATGGGGAAGTTGATGCCGCGCCCCAAGAAAATGAAATCCTGGGTTTCGCTAAATTCGTGGGCCAGCTCTTCGATATAGCGTTCCTGGCTCTCCAGCACCGCTTCAATGTGTCCCGGCATCTGCCGCAAGTCTTCGATGATCTGCTCAATGCGTTCAGGCGCTAGGGTTTGGCGGCGATAGGCCAGATCCAGCGCGAGAAAGTAAAAGGCCATGACCTGGGCGATGAAGGTTTTGGTGGCGGCGACGCCAATCTCGATGCCCGCGTGGGTGTCAATGATGTGGGGCACCAACCGCGATAGGGAGCTTTCGGGCCGATTGGTGATGCCTAACATGCGCGGCGCGAGGGCCGGATCTGCCGCCGCCTGACGGCGCTTTTGCTCCATCTCCAGGGCGGCGAGGGTGTCGGCGGTTTCGCCGGACTGGGTAACGCCGATCGTCAAGGTATTGCGGGTCAGGGGCGAGGGCGAATAGCGAAACTCTGAGGCATATTGCACCATGGTGGGAATACCCGCGAGCTGCTCGATCAAATACTTGCCCACCAGGCTAGCGTGCCAACTGGTGCCGCAGGCCACGATTTGCACATGCTCTAGGTCGTTGAACAGGTCGTCGGCTAAGCCCAAGGTCACCGGATTCATCGCGCGATCGCTCGACCAAGTTGTGTCCAAATAGGTTTCGACACAGGTGCGCACCACACCGGGCTGCTCGTAGATTTCCTTGAGCATGAAGTGTTTGAAGCCCTGCTTTTCCACCATGATGGGGTTCCAGTTCAGGGAGAAGGGACGCTTTTTGAGGCGATCGCCCGCGAAGGTATAGACTTCGACACCCATCGGCGTCAGTAATGCGAGTTCCCCATTTTCCAACGGCAACACCGCGCGAGTATGGGGGACGATCGCGGGGGTATCCGACGCGCAGAAAAATTCTCCCTGCCCAAAGCCGATAATCAGCGGGGCCTGCTGCCGTGCCACGATCAAGTCGTCGGGATAGTCGGCGTTGATGACCGCCAAGGCGAAGGCTCCGTCCAGTTGATTGACACTGAGGCGCACCGCTTCAAAAAACGGATTTTCTTCAATCGATTCCGCCGCCGAAAGCTGCTTCATGTTTTCCGCAATCAGGTGGGGAATTACCTCGGTATCCGTATCGGAGCGAAACTCATGTCCCTTCGCTTTCAACATTTCCCGCAGTTCGCGATAGTTCTCGACAATGCCGTTTTGCACCACGGCGATGCGACGATTGGTGTCGGTGTGGGGGTGGGCGTTGTGTTCTTCGGGCTTGCCGTGGGTGGCCCAGCGGGTGTGGCCAATGCCCAGCCGCGCCGGATTCTCCAGCCCCGCCAGTTTATCGGCCAAATTCTGGAGCTTGCCCTTGGCCCGCACACAGGCCAACTCACCTTCGAGCACGGTGGCCAAACCAGCGGAGTCGTAGCCGCGATACTCCAATTTTTGGAGCCCTTCCATCAAGATGTCGCTAGCGGGGCGGGTGCCGATATAACCAACGATGCCACACATAGAAGTGCTCCTTACATGAAAATGACGCCAATGCAGGGAGGATGGCGCAGTGACTCCAGCCACGACTGCGATCGCCTCCTTGCCCAACTGTACGAACTGGAGTGAATTCCGTATGGGTGTGAATGATACAACTTATCTGCCGAGGTCGGGGGCAAATCGGCCCGAAAGCAGCTCAACTAAACGAACGGTGACGAATTTTACCCACGATGCAAAATTCGCCGTGGGCAGCGGGCATGTTGAGACCGGGACCGGGGTTAGCCATGGCCCCAAACGCTAGCTGAACTGCACCGTAGCAAGGAGTCACTATGACCCGCGATCGCATCCGACTGGCTCAATTTGGTGTGGGGCGCTGGGGCAACCATCTGCTCAGAAACTTTTTGGCCTTGGCGGCGGTCGATGTGGTCGCTGTCGTGGAACCGCGCCGTGACCAGCATGAGGCGATTCGCGAGAAATTTCAGCTCGCCCCAGCGTTTAACTTAACTACGGATGCCGAGGCAGTATTGGCAGACCCAGCGGTGGATGCGGTGGCGATCGCCACCCCCGCCGCCACTCACTACAACTTGATTAAAACCGCCCTCAAACATGGCAAACACGTCCTCGCGGAAAAACCCCTGACCCTAGACGTGGCGGAATGCGCGGAGCTGTGTCAACTGGCCGCCGACAACCATGTGCAGTTAGTCATCGACCACACCTATCTCTTTCATCCGGTGGTGCGACAAGGGGCCGCCGTCCTGAGTGAGCAACCGCTGGGAACGCTCCGCTACGGCTATGCCACCCGCACCAATCTCGGCCCCGTGCGCCCCGATGTCGATGCCCTATGGGATTTATCAATCCATGACATCGCCATCTTCAACCACTGGCTGGGTGAAACGCCGATCGCTGTCACCGCTCAGGGGCAAACCTGGCTCCAGAGCGATCTCCCCGCCGAGCCACTCTTCCCGGCTGGACTGGCGGATGTCGCCTGGTTACGCCTGTTCTATCCCAGCGGTTTTGAGGCGACCATTCACGTGAGTTGGGCCAATCCGGACAAGCAGCGCCGCTTGGGGCTGGTGGGCGATCGCGGGGCGCTGATTTTTGACGAAATGCAGGCCGATGCGCCCCTGGTAATCCAATGCGGCGAATTCACCCCAGACGGCATCTACTTTATTCCCACCAATCTGTCGCAAGAGGCGATCGCGATTCCCCCAGGTGAACCGCTGAAACAGGTCTGTGAGCATTTCGTCGATTGTGTAGTTCAGCAGCAGCCCTCGCCGATTTCCTCCGGTCAAGTGGGGACTGGCTTGGTCAAAGTGCTGGTCGCCCTGTCGCGATCGCTGAACCAGGCGGGGCAGCGGGTGGCTGTGGAGTAGGTGAGTGGCTGGGTGTGAGGGTGGCTGGGTGTGAGGGTGTGAGGGTGGCTGGGTGGATGGGTATGCGGGTAGCTCACTGAAGACATCAGTGCCTTCGCACTCAAACCCTAAAACCTAGAAATCAGTACCTCATCCCCTCATCCCCCTGCTCCCTGTGCCATCTTGTTAGCAGTATGGAGAACGCAGCCATGATGATGCGATGGTGGCAAAACTGGTTGACGGGGCTGGAAACCCGGTGGGTGGCTCCGGCTTACGCTGGCGGAGTGTTGCTGGGGTTGTCGATCGCGCTCTTGGGGGCTGCGGTCAACAGTATGGCCGGGTGGCTGTATGCCATGGGGGGCGTGATGATCGCGATCGCGCTGATTAATATTTGGGCTGCCCCACGCAGTTTGCAGGGCTTGCAGGTGCATCGCCAACCAATTCGGCCCATTAGCGTGGGGGAAGCTTTAACTGCTGAGATGGCGATCGAGAACCCCACTGCCCAAGCCAAGGTATTGCTGCAAGTGCGCGACCAAATACCGGCCGCCCTGGGAGAGCTGCCGGAAACGGCGATCGCCACCCTGGCCCCGCATCAGTCCCACCGCTGGACGTATACGGTACAGCCGACCCGACGCGGCGTTTATCAATGGCAGACGGTCACTTTGCGCACGGCGGCTCCGTTTGGACTGTTTTGGTGTCAGCGATCGCGTTCGACAGTAGCTCACGCCACCGTTTATCCGCAAATCTTGCCCCTCACCCACTGTCCCCTAATTGATCAAATGGGCATTGCCGAAGGCTCCCGGTGGCAGGCGTTTCGGCAGGCTCAGCAAGCGACCCAGGGATTAACACGGGCCATGCGGCCCTATCGCTGGGGCGACTCCACGCGACTGATTCACTGGCGCACCAGTGCCCGCTATGGGGATCTGCGCGTGCGGGAATTGGAAGAGCAAACCGCCGATAATCAGGTCATGATTGGGCTCGATACCCGCGATCGCTGGCATCCCGAAGCGTTCGAGGCCGCCATAGTGGCCGCTGCCAGTTTATATATCTATAGTCTGCGGCAGCAACTCACCGTCGCCCTGTGGCTGCCCCATATCGGCCTGCTGCAAAATCGACACACTGTACTCGCCGCGCTAGCCGAGGTCACGCCTGGACAGCCCCAAACCCAGCGTCTTCCTGCCCAACCCCTCATCTGGCTCGGTTCGGCTGCCTCGCCTCCGTTGCCGCCAGGGAGTGTCTGGGTGCAGTGGCCCGCAACGACTTCGGCTCTGCTGGTTCCGACTGCCGCCGCTCCCACGTTGACCATTAATCCAGAAATCCCGCTGGCTGAGCAACTCGCCGCTGATTTGCAAGGGTCACTAGCCACGTCCCGGTAAGGGGTACCCCCAGCGCGGCGGTTCAGTGCGCCTAGAACCCCGGCTTCTGCACTTGCGAGTCCACGGGTTGCGTTGTTACAACCAGCGAAACTGGGTTTCTGTCCCGGCGTTCTAGGTGATCCGTTGGGGGGTGTGACATAAACGGCAACTTGGATTACCGTTTGGGCAACCAGATGCCATCGAAGCCGTTCTGGGAATGTGTCCAACGATTCGTCGCCCATCGCACCATGCAAAAAGTGAAGTCAATTAGCGCCGGATTGCTGCTCTTGCTGGGGTTTTGGTGTCTCGGTAGAGCGGTGGAAACGAGACTCAACCGCAATCCGAATATTCTCGACCAGCGAGAAACAATTACCGCTGGGCTGCTGCTGGGGCTCCCCGCCGTCACGGGTGGCAGTTGGCTCCTGTGGGATGTTCGCCGTCAGCGCCGTCAGCAGGCCGAGCATCGACTCCGGCAGATTTTTTTCGATTTAGTGCAGACGCACAGGGGGCAAGTGAGCCCACTCCAGTTCGCGATCGCCGCGCAATTAAACGGCGATGCGGCCAATGCCTACCTCCGCGATCGCAGCGTGGAATTTAACGCCACGTTTGAAGTCGATGCAGCAGGCAACATCACCTACTGCTTCCATCTGGGAACCGCCCAGCCGCCCCCGATCGCCCCCTCCGTGGCTGACGACGGCCCCTCATTCGGCCCGCCCCATCGGCCCAACAACCCGGCACAATAAAGTGAATACCCAAACTTGGTGACGTGATTTACTGGAGGGCTCAATGACTGCTGCCAACGAAGCCGCTAACTATTCTCATCCGCTGCTCAAGGCTGCTGCGATCGCAGCCCTGCCCGAACAAGTCTTTGTGCATCCCCTCAATGCCAACGCCGTGCGCCATACGCGATCGCTCGCCGGGGCAACGGGCTGCTTGCACCTGGGCATCTACCTAGTGCGGGTACAACCTGGACAACACTCAACGGAATACCATCGCCATCGCGGTGAGGAAGAATTTCTCTACATCCTTTCCGGGCGGGGCATTGCCACCATTGATGACCAACCCTTTGAAGTCGGCGCTGGCGATTTTATGGGCTTTCGCCCCGACAGCCCGGCCCACGACATGCACAACCCCTTTGACGCAGATTTAGTGTATCTGCTGGGCGGCTACGACCTCGACTACGACGTGGTGGAGTATCCCCACCAGGGCACCCGCCTGTATCGCCTGGGCGATCGCCGCACCTACGAACCCATGTAAGGGCAACTGGTGAGCACCATCCCTAAGTCGTGATCGCGTAGGTCACGGCTAGACGAAACTCGCCCTGGGCGGGCACGGTCACCACATCATCCGCCGCATTTGTCGTTTCCACACAAACAAAATGTTGGTAGGCATCGTCGGTCAAATCGCCCGACTGTGCGGCGACATCAATCCACGGATTCCACACCACAGCAGTCTGGTTCCCTGATGAGGTGATCCGAATTTGTCGCTGTAATGCGGGGTCGTCAATCACTAACTCGGGAGGCACACCCTGATAAATGCGATCCACTTCTGACGCGATCGCGATCGGCCCAGTTTGCGGCTTCACGGTGCCAGCATCCACCTTATCGATGTAAGTCGTGCCGTCGAGACCGAGCACCGTGGTTTGCGTGATGTCGCCCACGGTGAAATAGGTATGCAGCGCTTGGGTGATCTCAAAGGGGCGATCGCTCAAATTACGACTCACCAGGGCCAGCTCCAGAGTGTTGCCCACCGTGATCTCAAGCTCCAAGGTAAACGCATAAGGCCACAATGCCCGCGTATCCTCGCTATCCCTAAAGCCCAACATCACCTGCGTCGCCCCACTCGGCAGCGCCTGAGTTTCGTGGATGCTCCAGAGGCGATTGCGCGCAAATCCGTGATTCGGACGCCCTAACCCTTTTGGGTCAGGGCCAAACCAAGGCCAGCAAATTGGCGTCCCGCCTTTGATCGCTTTGCCTGGCTGATAGTAGGCGTTTTCACTCACAAACAGGAGATCGTGGGTGGCATTGCGAGGTTTGAACGACAGCACCTGACCACCATAGAGCGAAATCAATGCCGTCGCCTGCTCGTTGGTCACCTCAATGTACGGCCAGCCGCCTTCGCCAGCGATCACTTGCACCTGTCCCGCGAGGCCATAGTCCTGATTGAGTTGTGCCAAATCCATCACGCCCATCCTCATGTCTGCCGTTCTATTAAACCGCAGTCGGATTAATCGACGCCAAAAACCCGACCTCTCGCCAGCGATCGCCTACGCTAAAATTGGCGCATTCAGTGGCAATACATTGCTCTGTAAAGGAAACCAACGCCATGTATCAGCCCTTTGATGCTGCCCCCACCGAAGCCCGAGTCCAGCGGTTTTGGGAACTGGGCGCGAGCTTTGGGATGGAGCGCAATGCTTATCACAACTATTTGAACGAGATCGTTAGCGATCGCTATGCGCTGATTAACGGGTTGCAGCTCTTGCGCGACGAATTGCAGTTTGCGGCGGCCAGCGAAACGGACGTGAAAGCCTGCGGGGCCGACATGAGTTTGCCCAGCGTGGTGACGACCCTGGCCTACACCAACTGCGGCGATCGCGTGCATCAGGGCGAGGCCACCAAACGCTATCGTGATGTCGTTGCTTCCCGCTTTGCCACCATGTCAGAAATTGGCGAACTCAAGCTGGAAGCGTTTTTCCCAGCGGGCGGCGGTACCGATAATGGCGCGACGTTGGCCCATGTCACGGTGGCTCACGAACTAGATGAAACCCTGAAGCAAAGAGTGTATGACGGCAATGCCCAGTCGATTTCGCTGGTCGCGATCGACCTCAAAACCCATGTCGGTCGCCTGCGCGAAAATGGGCGACAAGTCTATGGCAAAACCCGCGAGTCGCCCTGGCGCGAACCCCGCGCGGCCTGCGGGGCGATCGTCGGTGCGCTGACCCATTACGACCCCAATAATCTGATTCATCGCCGCATTCGCGATGACCTGCGGGGGCGCAATTTTCAATACCTGTCCAATCACCAAATTTTGACGCAAGACGGGGTCGATATCACCATGGCGATCGCCTCTGCTTTAGTCGCCATTCGGGGTATTCGCGACACGGCGATGGCCGTGGCGCAAGAGATAGACGAGCGCGGCCTGGCCCACCTGACTGCCAGCACCACCGTGAACCGTCCGTCGCGGGATGACCTGGTGATTTATCTCGCTCGCGCCACGGTCTTTAATGGCAAAATTCGCATCCAAAGCCTGGGCACCGAGGCCGACAAGTACGGCGGTCGTCTGGTGGATTATCGCGGCGAGAAACGGTTGCAGCTGTCCTACGGTGACTGGGATACCAACAACCTACCGATCGAAGAAATTCCCTATCGGGTGCGATCGTCGGGGTTGTAATCGTGGGCGATCGCCCCTTCAACCCCACACATCTGAGCGGCGATCGCACTCGCTCGTATAACGAGGCGATCGCCGGATGACCATGCCAGTTGTAGCGAACTGCCTTCCCGAAATCGCTCCCCATTGGTTTGAAGTCTGTTTGCGGGCACCCTATGTCAGCGGCCAGCCAGACTAAACCCCACCGGGTGCCGTGCTTTCAGGTAATTCAGCGAGAGACTAAGGAGATGACGAAACGCTTGTCAATCAAACATTTGGATAGCCTGAGAAGGGGGCACCACTGGCGCTATTGGCTCATGGCGTTATGCACCACTGCTGTGCTGTGGCTGTCGTCCGGCGTTGCCTTGGCCCAAGCCCAAGGCACCTATCCAGCCTTTGAGCACCCCTATGTCAATGATTACGGCGACGTACTGTCGCCTGAGCAAGAGACCAATGTCGGTAGCCGTTTGGAACAGTTTCGGTCTGAGACTGGGGTACATGCGGTATTGCTGACGGTCGATACCTTTGGCCGCTACGAAACTGGGGACAGTACGATCGAATCTTTTGCCACCAACCTGTTCAATACTTGGGGCATTGGTGATGCTACGCGCAATGATGGCATTTTGGTACTGGTAGCACCGGGCGATCGCCAGATGCGCATCGAAGTCGGGGCCGGGTACGATAGCCAGGCCGACCAGACCGCTCAAATCATCATCGATAATCAAATGCTGCCCTACTTTCGCGACGGGCAAATGGCAGCGGGTACGGTGTCGGGAGTCGATGCCGTGATCCAGTATTTTGCTCCCGGTGCTTCACAGCCGGCCCAGCCGTCATCGGCTGCCACCGCCACCCAGGGGAGCTTTTGGGGGCGGATCATTGCCTTTCTGTTGATTCCGCTGAGTGCCTTAGGGGGGCTTTTGCGGCTGGTCTATGGCTGGTGGAATCGGCAGCGATCGCGCCAGTGTCCCACCTGCCAAACTGAGATGCGCCGCCTCTCTGAACAAGACGATGACCAATATCTCGAAGCTGGTGAACGTCGTGAAGAGTCCTTGAAGTCAGTCGATTATGACGTTTGGCTGTGCCCGACTTGTGGTTACCACACCACCCTGTCTTACAACAGTCTGTTTTCGCGTTATCGCAAATGCTCCCAATGCCACCACAAAACGCTGTCAGAAAATAGTCATACCCTGGTTAGCCCCACTTACAGCAGCACCGGCACCGCTGAAATCACGCAAGACTGCAAGCACTGCGGCCACCACCATGTGTTTACCCGCACCATTCCCCGCAAACAGAGATCGAGCTCTAGCAGCAGTTCGGGCGGTGGGGGGAGTTCTTCCGGCGGTGGGGCCTCTGGGAGTTGGTAAATCACGTCGCCCCCAGCGGCATCAATTTTTTCACCAGCCGCCCTTGTCCTTGCCTGTGTAGGCACTTGATTGCAGCTTCGTTACAATGGGCTGCCATACCCGCAAAAGGTCGTCAAAACGGGAAAGCTATAGTGAAAACACGTGATCCCTGCGATGTCGCTGAATTGATAACGCATTGGGGACGTGTGACAACGCCGTTGAGACCCTGGGTATGGCTATGAATGACTTCTTCAAAGGCTTTGAGCAACTGCTAGAACTGGCAAAAACGCTAGAAGAAAAAGCCGAAAATGGCGAGCTGAAGACAGACATTCGGGTCAACGCGCGGGGCTTGGGCAACATTCCTCGCCAGGGCAATATGCCGGATATTGGCGTTTCGCGCATTCGCACCCCGGGCGCGGGAGATGATGACGACGGCGGCATTAGTGAAGAGGTGATTATCACGCCCCCGCCTGCCGATACCAGCAAGGGCGCGGATGCCACGGTCGCCTCGGAGAACGCCACCACCGCCGATGCCTCACCCTCGCCATCAGCTCAAACACCGCCCCAGCAAGCCGCTCCCAAGGCTCCCGAAATGCCCTCTCTCAAAGATGTCGGGGGGCTGGCTGCCGTCATTCAAGAACTCAAAGAGCTAATCGAAATTCCCCTCAAGCGGCCCGATGTGCTGACCAAGTTGGGACTGGAACCGCCTCGGGGCGTGATGCTCGTGGGGCCACCGGGCACAGGCAAAACCTTGACGGCCCGATCGCTGGCCGAGGAGTTGGGCGTCAGCTACATCGCGATCGTCGGCCCCGAGATCATGGGCAAATACTATGGCGAGGCCGAAGGCCGCCTGCGCAAGGTGTTTGAAAAAGCGGCCAAGTCCGCTCCCTGTCTCATCTTCATTGACGAAATCGATAGCCTCGCCCCCGATCGCAGCAAGGTCGAAGGGGAAGTCGAAAAACGCCTGGTGGCGCAACTCCTGAGTCTGATGGATGGCTTTGCCAAAACCCAGGGTGTAGTCGTGCTAGCGGCGACGAATCAGCCGAACCATATTGACCCAGCCCTGCGGCGTCCCGGTCGACTTGATCGCGAAGTGCATTTCCGGGTGCCCGATCGCGATGGGCGGTTAGAAATCCTCAAAATTCAAACCCGCGAGATGCCCGTGGATGACACCGTGAGTCTGGATGCCGTTGCCGATGTGGCGGTGGGCATGGTCGGTGCCGACCTCAAAGCCCTCTGCCAAAAGGCCGCTTACCTGGCCCTGCGGCGACAGGTGTCTTCCCTCAGCGATCCCATCCCGCCCGACCTGCACGTCTCCCAAGCGGACTTTGCGGCGGCACTGAAGGAAATCAAGCCGTCGGTGCTGCGCTCGGTGGAAGTGGAATCGCCCCAAGTCGAGTGGGATGATATCGGTGGGTTAGCAGCGGCCAAGCAAACTCTGCAAGAGTCGGTGGAAGGCGTGCTGCTGTATCCCGAGCTCTATCAACAAACGGGAGCCACGGCCCCGCGCGGCATTTTGCTGTGGGGGCCACCGGGCACCGGCAAAACCCTACTTGCCAAAGCCGTCGCCGCCCAAGCCCGGGCCAATTTCATCGCCGTGAATGGGCCAGAGCTGATGAGCCGTTGGGTGGGCGCGGCGGAACAAGCCGTTCGAGAGCTTTTCATCAAAGCGCGCCAGGCTGCCCCCTGTGTGGTGTTCATTGACGAAATTGATACGCTGGCTCCCGCTCGGGGGCAGCACCAAGGCGACTCGGGGGTCAGCGATCGCGTGGTGGGGCAACTGCTCACCGAACTGGATGGCCTGCAAGACAGCACCGATGTCCTGCTAGTCGGGGCCACCAATCGTCGTACAGCGCTTGACCCAGCGTTGCTACGGTCGGGACGGCTAGATCTGCAAATCGAGGTGGATTTGCCGACGGTAGAAAGCCGCCTCGCGATCTTGCAAGTGCATAACAGCGATCGCCCCCTCGAAAACATCGACCTGGCGGACCTGGCGGCCCAAACCGACGGCTGGAATGGGGCCGACCTCGCCCTGCTCAGCAACCAAGCTGCCCTCGAAGCGATTCGCGAATATCGGGCCTCTGGCGCGGACGATCCCACCCAAATTCACATTCAGCCCCAGCATTTCGCCGCTGCCCTCGCGGCCTTACAGCGTCAAAAACAGCTCAAAGGGTAACCCATTGAACCGATTAGATACCTGGTTCAGCGGCGATTTTGCCAGACTTTATCGCTTGGGCTAATTGCTCGTAGTCACGTTCGGTTTGGTCGGCATAGGCGATCGCAAATTTCGCGATCGCCTGCGCAAATTTATCATTTTTACCGATATAGCCCAGGGTGGTGGCGGCATCACCCGTGCGAGCATGGGCGCGAGCCAACGTCCAGCCACAGAGTTCCAAATAGGTTTCTAAGCCTTTTGCATCGAGGTCTTCTATCTCTACAGAACCCTTCATATCTTTGAGTTGTCGCCAGTAGTAATCCACTCCGGTAGGGAGGCTACGATGCCAGCCGAGAAAGATATCACTCACGGCTTGCATTAGGCTTTGGCCCGTCACCACTCGCTCTGCATGGGTTTCGTAGGTGTGCGCGGGCAAACAAGGTTCCAGCACCGACGCGCTGGCTTCTTTGAGTTGCAGAACGATCGCGTCATCTTCGCTCTGGCCGGCGAGCAGTACAATCAGACACCGAGTGCCCACACTGCCAATCCCCCCTACCCGCAGCGCGCCATCCACAATGCGATAGCGACTCAATAGAAATTGCTGTTCTTTTGACAAACTTGCTAAATAGTCGTGCCAGTTCGACTCAATGGCGGCGCGCAGAGCGTCTGGAGAGAGGCCAAAATCGCCCAAAAATTCCGCGTCGGCACCGGCAGCGCTTAAAGGCACTAATAGCGGCGGTTCACTGATGAACCGCCGCTGCCCGTCTTGTTGTGTAGTGAGCTTTTCGAGAGTTTGGGCTTGGGTGCGCTGACGGGCCTTTTTCACCATTTCTCGGGCGGTTTTGTGCCCCCGTTTCGAAGAGGCGTCTTTGAACAGATCGAGCACATACTCGGCATCAATGTGGTAGTACCACATCTCCAAAGTCGTATGGTCGTCAAAGTACTGCATCGCCTTTTGATACGCCCGGCCCACGGTCTCTGCTAGATCACGATTATCAGAATCTTTGCAACCGTTCGATCGCCCCGCTAGCACCGCACTCGCCGCAAGGCGTTTCACATCCCATTCCCACGGGCCGGGATACACTTCATCAAAATCGTTGATGTCGAAGATCAGGTTGCGCTCGGGGGAGGCAAAGACCCCGAAATTACACAAATGGGCATCACCGCAGAGCATCGCATTAATGCCAGACACCGGGGTAGAAGCCAAATCGGCAGCCATCACCCCCGCCGACCCCCGAAAGTAAGCAAAGGGCGACTCGACCATGCGGCCATATTTGATCGGGAGCAGGTGAGTCAGCCGATCGCGATCGCTCTGCTGCAGTCGCGCTAACGGATCAACGCGATTGGCCACAGGCGACCAGTTACCGTGGCTGCTGCGACCAGTTTGAGAGCGTAGCGCTTTACCCTGATCATATTTATCAGCTCGCGTGAGGGTGGCCATAGGGGTGAGGATAGGTTGCAAAGGGTGAGGTCATGGTAACGCGTGACTTAACCCCCTTTGCCATCCTCACGCACCTTGTCCCGAGTGAGCTGTTCACCTTTTCATCATTTCCCTGGTAGGGGTAGGGAGACCAAGCCTTTACAATGAAAGCAATCGCCATCGCCTTTGTCTAATCAAGAGTGGCGTAATTATTGTTGATGTGGTCAGGATTGAGCATACCGTGACGATTTCTTCAGCAGATAAAACAACGACCTTGCAACCCAGTTACAACCTTCCCATCGCCTTGATTTTCGGCGGTCTTGGTTGGGCCTGTTTGTCCTGGGTGATGTGGGGAATGACATTTGCGATCATCGCGGGCATTGTGGCCTTGTTAGGCGGTTTTTTGCTTTACCAGGCGGCTACTTTACGGCTAGTATTTACCGTCACGGATCTAGATATTTACCGGGGGGACAGTCGCATTCGCCGGTTTCCCTATCAAGACTGGCAAGTTTGGGATATTTTTTGGTCGCCTGTACCGATTTTGTTTTATTTTCGGGAAGTCAACAGCATTCATTTTCTACCGATTTTGTTTAGCCCCGCCCAGTTGCGATCGCAGCTCGAACAGCATGTGCCGCCTCAGGCCAGCGATCGCTAACGGTAACCCGCTGCCGATTGCCGATTGACTTTTCGTTTTTATTGATTGTTTGGATTGTTTGAGATTGCTTATGCCTGCTGATGAATCGCCGCTATCGTCTGCCCAGTCTGCCTCAGGAGACAGCAGCACCTCGCGGACAGACGCGCGAGTGCAAGCTGATTTGGCTCGCATGGTACGGGAGGCGGCCAGCGATTTGGAGCGCCAGAAGCGATCGTTAGAGCTCGAAATCGAAAAGCTCGAACGCCGCCGCGATCGCATCAACGCCGAGATGAAAACCTCATTTGCCGGGGCCTCCCAAGATTTGGCGGTGCGCGTCCAGAGCTTTAAGGAATATCTGGTCGGTAGCCTGCAAGATTTGGCGACCTCTGCCGAGCAACTGTCATTATCGCCCCCAGAACCGCCGCCCAGTCGCCCCGCCGCTGCTCCCTCTGCTTCCCCCGCCCCTGAACCCACGTCGGCTCCATCCCCCCCGGCGACTCGCTCCCCTCATCTGTTAGATGCGGAACGGATTCAGAGCTTGTTAGACCAATACCGTTTGCGGCCTGACTACTACGGCCCAGTCTGGCAATTACGCCGCACCTTTGAGCCCATTCACGCTGATCGGGTCGCCAACTGGATGCTCAATCAAGGGGGGCGCGGAGCCGTCAAAACCCTCAACAGCCGCTTGCAAAATGTGCTGGTAGCTTCAGCCGCGATTTCGATGTTGCACACCATGCATGGCGATCGCCTGCGGGTGCTGGTGCTCGCTCGGAGCCCGGAGCGCTTAGGTGACTGGCGACGGGGTTTTCAAGACTGTTTGGGGGTGTCACGGGCCGACTTCGGCACCCGCAGCGGCATCATGCTGTTTGAGTCGTCAGAGCCCATGGCGCAACGCGCCGAACGCTTACTGGAAAACAACTATCTGCCCTTCATCATCATTGATGAGTCAGAGGGCAAAGTGGCTCTGTCAATCTTGCAGTTCCCTCTCTGGTTAGCGATCGCTCCCGACCCCAACAACCCCACTTCGGAAGCATACGAATTCTATTAAGCGATCGCTCGACAAGGGGCTCTTTGCCCGCCATCTCAACTAAGGGATCAGGATTATATAAAATCCAATTTTGGTCAAAGCAATACTGTACCTGCCAGTGGACAGCCGAGACGGCTGTTCCAACTGATTCAATCCTTATGCCTAACTACTCGGGGCCTCGTCCAGACTGGCGACCATCGCTGCACTATCCCGTTATTCGGTCGGCACTTTCGGCAACGGTGGAAAGTTGGGCAGCTCCACTGCGGACAACGATTTACGTTTCCGTTGAGATGGGCGTAACGGATGTACTAGCGGCGAAGGGGAGCTTTGCCCCGCTTGCATGGCCTCTAACGCTGGCACCGCTGATGTTGCAGGGCGGTCAATTTTAGGTTTAGTTGGTGGCTCCGGCTCGGTCATTAGTGTCTCGAATGCGGGCACCGAACTGATCGGTTCACTGATGGCGGGCGCACCGCTATTTTCTTCGTCAGGCGTGGGCACCGCTGGGGGAGTCGCATTCACCGGGGCTCCCCAAGGAATCGGCTCAGTAAACTCAGTGGTCGCTGTCGTGGGTTCACTGGGGGCAGAGACCGTTACTTCAGGACTTGCGGATGAAAGATCAGTGGAGTCTACCGCCGACTCCGCCGGAGCAGTGCCCGTGACCGTTTTTTCCATCACGCGCTCGACGTCTTGCCAAAGTTGCTGTTCAGCAGCTCGATCAATCGCAGCTGGCGGCTCTGCCTCAGGGGCTGCAGCGGCGGCGGGTTGGTCACTGGTCCAATCCGCTAACTGCTCAGGAGGGTGGGAACGAGCTGTCGTGGGTGTCGTTGGGGGGTCTGAAGCGCGCGCTCCAGGAGATTGCAGCAATGAATATAGCTGGGGATCAGTCGCCGCCTGCGCCGGGTGGGCCGACCACGGACGAATGCTCTCAGAACGAGGCATTCCAATGGTGGGAGATGACGGCCCCGATGGGGCGGCAACAGACTCACTCGCCGGGCTCACACCGTGCTCAATGCTGTGAGAAGCATGTTGAAAGGCCGTTGTATCCAGGCACTTTTCCAGCGCCGATTTAAATTGCAAGGTGTACTGCTGCTGCCGTTGTAGGCGCGATCGCAGGTCCGCGCAAGTGTCTTCGGCAACCTGCAGTTGCTGGGCCCGTTCCGTTTTGCGTTTCCGCAGAATATTGCCTTCTTGTTCGAGGCGCTGCGCCCGGTCTTCGGCAGTCTTGAGCTGAGCACTCAGGGTGTTGGCTAATAGGGTTTGTCGCTTGAGGGCGGCATTCGCCTCATCCAGTTCGCTGAGCAACTGAGCCACCGAGCGGGTTTGGGCGACAGCCACTTTTTCTTCTTCGGTGAGCCGCGGCGATCGCTCAACCTCTTGCTGCAAAGCTTGTTGCGATCGCTCCAACGCTTCTTCTAGCTGCTGCACTCGCGATAACAGCGCTTCATTGCACTGTTTCAAGTCGCCAATCCGGCTTTGCAACTCAACTGTTTCGTCCGGCGTATTCATCGCTTTTACATTAGATGGGGGCTCGCCTGGGGCCATCGCGCTTAAGGGGGGCATTCCTACAATGGCAACCGTTTCCCAATCATCATTGCCAGCTTGGCCGTCAGACGGCAACGGCAACTGACCTTGAGCAGCAGCTAACGAATCAGCCGAATTAGCATCGTGAGAACGGGGCGGCACGTTTCCTTTGCTCATGATCTTCGGGGGAGTTTCAACAGTGAATCGCAGGAATCAGCAGCATATCTAGCGTGATGGCTGCGCTAATCACTATGGTGTAGCACAAAATCTCAAAGTCAACTCACCAATGTCAAAAAAATATCCCAAATGAGGGGGCCGAACCCTCTCCCGAGGGCCTTCCTCGTCAGGTTATGTTGGCAACGTGAATCACTGTTATCAGTGATTATCCCTACCATCAGTGTGTTTTGAAAACCTGAAGGCTCTCAGTGCCACCCTGGTCTTTTGCTCAGAAAATGACCTGTTAGTGCTGTCAATGCCTTCAGGTTTTCTTTATGGCAGTTTTGGTGCATCGCATTTTGCCGCCCAATTACAAACCCCTTCCAACCGTCAGTTAGAAGGGGTTTGTCAGCACTTTTCACGGCTTAAGCAGAGCCCGCTATACAGCCCGATCATGGCTCAGCACTAGCGCTGCATACCAGCCAAAGCGGGAGCTTGCTGTAGCTCGGCTCGAACGTTGCCATCGTCATCGATGGTTAGCAACACCGCATTACCATCCTGAACTGAACCGGCCAGAATGGCCTCAGCTAGAGCATCCTCAACCAAGCGAGCGATCGCGCGCCGCATGGGGCGGGCTCCGTACCGCTGGTCATACCCGGAGTTGATGAGCTTGTCTTCAAATTCGGGGGTAACACTGACGGTAATGCCTCGCTCCGCCAACCGCTGATTTACACCGACCAGCATTAAATCAGCGATCTCCTTCACTTCGGGCTTCGTGAGCTGACGGAAGACGATGATCTCATCGAGACGATTCAGCAGTTCAGGCCGGAAATACTGTTTCATCTCTTCCTGCACCAAACTGCGGATGTTGTTGTACCGAGTGGTGGCTTCATCCTCGATCGCGGTGTCAAAGCCCATGCCGCCGCCACCCTTTTCGATGACCTGTGAACCGATGTTCGAAGTCATGATGATCAGGGTGTTTTTAAAGCTCACCGAGCGACCTTTGGCGTCCGTCAATCGGCCATCGTCCAAAACTTGCAGCAGGATATTGAACACATCAGGATGCGCCTTCTCAATCTCATCTAACAAGATGACCGAGTAGGGCTTACGCCGCACCGCTTCGGTGAGTTGTCCCCCTTCGTCATAACCAATGAATCCCGGAGGCGAGCCCACCAGCTTCGAGACCGTGTAACTCTCCATGAATTCCGACATATCTAGCCGGATCATTGCCTCTTCGGAGCCAAACAGCGCGGCAGCAAGCGCTTTGGTGAGCTCGGTCTTACCCACCCCGGTCGGGCCTGAAAAGACCAGGCTAGCGATGGGACGATCCGGACTGGCGAGTTTCACTCGCGATCGCCGAATGGCTCGGGCTGAGGCTTCCACGGCTTCGTGTTGACCAATCACCCGCTCGTGCAAGGTGTCTTCTAAGTGCATGAGCTGCATCGCCTCTGACTCAGTCATGCGCGTGACGGGTACCCCTGTCCAAGAGGCCACAATTTCCGCAATGTCATCATCTTCGACGACGGGCTGGGTCATCGGCGGCGCTTCCGCCGCTTCCGGCTGAGGACCTTGAATCTGGGCCAGCAATTCATGCTTGCGTTGGCGTAATTCTTGGGCCTGGGCAAATTCCTGAGACCGCACCGCAACTTGCAAGTCACTCGAAACCTGACGTAACTCTTGCTTTACCTCTGGCGAAGGATAGCTGATTTGGTAGCGCAACTTGATGCGTGAACCCGCTTCATCAATCAGGTCGATCGCCTTATCCGGTAAATGGCGATCGCTGATGTAACGATCCGATAGCTCGGCCGCAGCGTTCAGTGCGGCATCGGAGATCAGAACATTGTGGAACTGTTCATAGCGGCTACGGATCCCTGCCAAAATTTCAATTGTGTCGGGCACCGAAGGCGGTTCCACCATAATCGGTTGAAAGCGCCGCTCCAGCGCTGCGTCTTTCTCGATATGTTTACGGTATTCGTCGAGGGTGGTGGCACCAATGCACTGCATTTCACCTCGGGCGAGGGCGGGCTTGAGCATGTTAGCCGCATCCATTCCACCTTCTAAGGAACCGGCCCCAACCAACGTGTGAATTTCGTCAATCACCAAGATGATGTCGTCATCGTTGCGGACTTCGTCCACCAGCTTGGTCAGGCGTTCTTCAAAGTCACCTCGGAAGCGGGTGCCGGACACGAGTGAACCCATGTCGATGGCATAAACCTTTTTGCCGATCAGCGTTTCCGGCACATCTTGATTGACGATGCGCTGAGCTAAGCCTTCTGCGATAGCGGTTTTACCGACACCCGGTTCGCCAACGAGCACGGGGTTATTTTTGGTGCGACGCCCCAGGATTTGCACGACACGCTCGATTTCTTTGGCGCGGCCCACCACAGGGTCAAGTCGTCCCTCTGCGGCTTTCAGGGTGAGGTCAGTACTGTACTCTTCAAGCACATTGCTCTTGCGACGGCGATCGCTGGTGCGCGATTTGCGCCCCCCTGCCGGAATCGCCGCTGCCTCGCCCAAATCTTTGATCAAGCGAGTCCGCACCTTACTGGGGGAAACCCCAAGGTTTTCCATGACTCGGTAGGCCACGCTCTCACGGCTTTGCGTCAAGCTCAGCAGCAGATGCTCGGGTTCAATGTAGGAGGCGTCAAGCTTACGGGCCTCCTGAAAAGCGCTCTCAAAAACTTGCTTGACTTTAGGTGTAAACGGCACCTCCGAAGGGGGATTGCCGCTGCCGCGACCGATGATGGCTTCGACTTCCGTACGTGCGTCGGTCAAGTTGACGCCAAACTCGGTCAAAACTGCCGCGGCCACGCTGGAATTTTCGCGCAGCAGTCCCAGCAGCAATTGCTCGGTGCCGACGAAATTATGCTGCAATCGACGGGCCTCTTCTTGGGCCTTCATGATGACGGCGATCGCGGTGTTGGTGAAGTGCTCAAACATAGCCCCGTGTTGGTTCTGGTGTGCAAGGAAGACGGACTTCCCTAAATGGCTGCTCTGGCGACGAGGTGACTGCCGTCTGCGGAGACTGCACTACCTCTGTAAAGAAACTGTACAAAGAAACTTTACTAAACGGCAGTAGGGAGAGCCGAATACAATTCGTAAAAACCCTCAAATCCAGTTATGGCAGAGAAAATTAACAAGGTGAAAGTTCTGCGAATACTCTCTGACAGAAGACTAAACTTAGAGGTTATTTACATAATTTAACAAGTTATGCTCCGGAATGGATGCTTTTTGCAACAAATGGAGATAAAATCACTCCTCGAAAAACCGATTCATAATTCTCAATGTACGAGATTTCCATGTTCCAACCGACTCACTGGCTAGTTTCTCGTTCCCGCAAGGTGCCTGTCGTGGTGCAGGGGCGAGGTGAGAAATCACTCGTGTTCACTGAAGGCGAGTGGGGAAAGACGGATGCCCCAGCCTTCGAGTTGCACGTCAGAATGGGGATGTACTGCAAGGGAGTGCAGGTTTTGGGGTACTCGCTGGAGCCGATGCCGGTGGGCGCTACTGAGGCCGTCGAGGCATCGCCGTGGCGGTGTTGCCCTTAGAACGTGGTTTGAATGACTGTCGGCATCGGCTTGCTAGGCTGCCAATGTGATCACCAATTAATGACCAGCCCGACTGACCCCTCAAAATAATCCAAGGCGACTTGTTCTGCCCCGTCAGTTTACGAGCCGCGTCTTTGAATGTCGCTTTGATTTGCTCTGTCAACATCAGCATCAGCACCACTCGTCGCTGATCGTCTAACCGAACTTTGGGGGACTTATTTCAACGCTACTCCCTAACGGGGCAACGTCGAAGAATTGCGCCAAGGCGGTGGAGTCGGCTTGATAATCCACCTTCAGCAGCACACGTCGAATCGTGCTGTAGGAGGGTAAACGCTGCTTCGGCGGGTCAAACAGTTCTAGCAAGTCCCGACGGTAGCTGTTCAGCCAGTCGCCAATGGCGAGAAAGCCCTGATTTCCGGCAGTAACGGCCAACGTAAACAGTGCCAAGCACAAGGTCATCTGGTGTCGTTTACCGGAAGCCTGTCGAACATCCGGGAGTTCGGCAAAGGCTTCTAGAATCCCAATCCGACCCGTTGCCGGGGAGACGGGTAGACTCATCATGTTTCCAGAGACTTGCTACAGTTTGAAACCCTAGCATATGAAAGCTTCTGGGAGAATGAAATAGCCCTGATATTCAGGTGCTAAAACCAGCCGATTTTACTTGTGAGTTGTTTGCCATTGAGAAGACTACTTATCGGGGAAATTAGTTGGCAAGGACGGGTGCGATCGCTGGCGATTTCTAAGGGAAAGCTCATCTGAATATCGGCGGCGGAAAAATCCCTTGCTAACCAGTCTTGGTCCTGCAGGCTGGCTTCAATAAAGGCTAAATTCGTCTGCAGTTGAGGATCGAGAAACTGAGCTTGTACTTGGGTCATAATCTTCTTGGCTACCGGACGCAGGCAAAACGGCATGCCTGGGCTTTTCGGAATGCGGTTAAACACGAGCTTCATCACCAGCCATGGCATCAGCGAGCCTTCGGCATAGTGCAGCCAGTGCGGTAGTGGCGGCGGTTCTCCGGCGCGGTCGGCACCAGTTGGCCTTGACTGTAGGTCTCAAGCAGATATTCGATGATGGCTCTGGACTCGGCCACCGTGATCTCGCCGTCAGTAATCACGGGAGATTTTCCCAATGGATGCACGGCCTTCAAGCTTTCCGGCACCAGCAGGGTTGGCGGGTTGCGCTCATAGGATTTGAGGTCGTAGTCTAGTTCGAGTTCTTCTAGCAGCCAGAGCATGCGCTGGGAGCGGGAGTTTTCAAGGTGATGAGCGGTAATCATAAATCAGCCCCTGGTGTGATCGGATCGCGGCGCATAACGATCACCGTCAGGGTAACACCGAGACGAGCAAGGCCAGGGTTAGTCGGTCGATTGCAGCGCCCAAGCGAGAAAGCGCTCGGTATAGTACAGTGCCAACTGGTTACTGAGGCCGTTAAAGACGGTGTCAAAGGCATGTTCCGCCCAGGGAATTTTGAGCCAAACGGCTTGATTAGCCGTGGCTTGGAGCTGTTCATAAAGCTGGCGGCCATACTGGGCCTGCACAACGTGGTCACGACCGGCATACACCAGTAGAGTTGGCGGTAAATCGGTGGTCACGTAGTTGATTGGCGACGCCTGCCGATAGAGCTCTGGGGCGGCCTCCGGGGGTCCCCCTAAAAACGCCCTCAAGACAGCCCGAGTCTCAATGGGATCGGGGACGGGTGGGTCGCGGTAGCCAGCGACGAGATCCACCGGCCCATAGTAGTTGACGACCGCCTGTACGGGGATCGCCGATGCATACGCGGCGATCGTCGCGAGTTGTGCGCCAGCGGATCGTCCAAGCATCGCCAGGTGATTGAGATCCACGGACAACTCCTCAGCGTGGGTTTGAATATAAGTCAGGGCTGTCCTCACATCCACCAACTGCGCTGGAAAGCGATACTGAGGGGCGTGACGGTAGTCAATGGCGATGACGGTATAACCTTGGGCCGCCAGGTAGCGGTTGAAGTTGGTTTTGTTGTCGGGGCTGCCGCGCTGCCACGCCCCCCCGTAGATCGTCACGATGGTTGGATAGCGACCAGGATTGAGCGGTCGGTAGACATTCAGCGTCAGGGGAATCTCGTCGGGCCGAGCAAAGACGATGCCCCGATCCGTGTGGACTTCCTCTAGGGCAATGCCGCGCAAGCTATCCGCTAACACCAAAGGCCGGGAGCGCAGGGACTGCAGTGTCGTTGCTGGGACGTTAGCCAGAAAATCATCACCTAGCACGGAGCGCATCTCGGCATCGATCTGTCGGTTAGCGGCGGGAAACTGAGCCAGCGGCAGTAGACTGAGCCCGAGCCCCAGCAGGCTACCGATCAGTATGAGGAGATGGAGTCGACTGCCAGTCCAGCTCAGGCTAACGAGTAAAAGCGCGATCGCATTGATGCCAATCAGCCAGGGACTGATTTCTGGTGCGCCCACGCCCAGTGGCAAGAGGAACGCCGTGGGCGCGGGGATGACAATCCAGAGACTAAGAAAAAGCCCCACTAAACTGAGGAGTAGGATGGGCAAAGTCAAGAAAACAGCTCAGTAATTTGCATCAGTAAAAGGACTCCAAGTTTGTAGAAGTAGCCCATTTTTACAGGAATCTTGGCATCCTCTTGATTAGCCCTATTTTGGGATCTTGAAGCCGCTTTGGCATCAGTATTCAAAGCGCTCGCCGGGCAAAGGCGGAGTGGTTTGCGGCGGTTGAGATAGCTGACTGGCTTGCTCATAGGCATAGGCAAACCCAAGCAACTTCGGTTCGCTGTACGCTTCAGCCATAAACGACAGGCCAATCGGCAGTCCGGCCTCAGTAAAGCCCATGGGTAGGGTGATGTCTGGAAAACCGGCAATATTGGCGAGATAGCCAGCACTATAGGGGTCACCCGCTTCACAGACGTAAGTTGGATCAGACTCGACTGTGTAAATCGGGCTGGCCGGACAAGCCATTGTCGGGTAAATCAGGGCGTCAATATCGGCCGCCGCCATGACGTCTAGCAAGGTTGCCCGTATTGTCGGAATTTCATTCGAGAGGGAATATAGCAATCCCGTGTCGGCTAAGCCGCCCGTTGCGACCATCGTGAGTAAACTTTCTAACCGTGCCGGGTTGACTGGGGTGGCCGAGTCCATGATCGCCGGGGCCATACTGGCTTCTACCAGAGCCGCTAACGACTTGGGAAAGGGCTCTGGTAGAGTTGCTAGATACGCCTCAATTTGGGGCTTAAATTCATTGTCCCAAGCGGGTCCCATATAGCTCCAGGGATTTTCGAGGGACGCGGGCAGGTCAACTGTCACCACCGTCGCGCCCTGGGCCTCTAGCTGGTCAACCGCCAGTTTCGTCAGCGCATCAACCTCGGCATTGCCCCCGAGAAAATCAGTGATCAGGCCAATGCGAGCGCCATCGAGCGCATCCGCTTCTAAAAACTGGGTGTAGTCTGCAACTGCATCGGCTTCGCTTTCGAGCGTGCGAGGGTCAGCCGAGTCCGGGCCCGCCATCACGCCCAGAGCGATCGCGGCATCCGTCACAGTGCGGGCGATCGGGCCACCCACATCAAAGGACAGGGTCAACGGCACAATGCCATCGCGGCTGACCAAGCCCATGGTTGGTTTAATGCCGACCAAACCCGTCACCGCTGCTGGCCCCCGAATCGAACCGGCGGTGTCGGAGCCGGTACCCAGTGCCGCAAAGTTGGCGGCGATCGCGGCGGCTGTACCACTGCTAGACCCGGAAGCATTGCGGCTTAAGTTATAAGGATTCAGCGTCAGCCCCCCCCGAGAGCTATAGCCCAAGCGACCATAGGAGGCCGCAAACTCGCTCATATTGGCTTTGCCGAGGATAATCGCCCCGGCCTCTCGCAACCGGCTCACCACAAACGCATCATCGGGGGGAATCGCCTCGGCCAGCACGGCAGAACCGGCCGTCGTCGGCATATCAGCGGTGTCATAGTTGTCTTTGAGAATAATGGGAATGCCGTGGAGGGGACCCATGTTTTCTCCCCGAGCGCGAGCGGCATCGAGCGCGATCGCCTCGGCCAACGCATTGGGATTAATGGTGATTAACGCGTTAATGGCGGGTCCTTCGTCGTCATAGGCCGCGATGCGATCAAGGTAAAGTTGCACCAATGCTTCCGAGGTCAAGGCTTCGGCCGTCATCGCGGCTTGCATGTCCGCGATCGTGGCAGTTTGCAGATCAAAGGTTTCGGCTCTAACTGGGGAGACAAAAATCGTGGCGGCGATCGCCAATCCGCCTGCGCTCAATCCCAAACATTTCATCAGCCTGATTCCTCACTTTGTAACCGGTCTTAACCAAACTTTGAACAGCTGGGTTATTGGCACCCTAAGTCAGGACTCGGATTTGCTTTGTGGCAAAGGCTACCGGCCCCTACACCACTCGCCGAAACCTATAGGGGTGCGGATTGCGCGGGAGCCGGTCACTTTCTATGTAAGTAGGAAAGCAGGATTAAACGTAGCATGAGTGAACGGAGGATAACCCATGCCGGCCATGAGTCCTGGGCTTTGTGAAGAGGTTGCGGGGGTTTACAAATGATTGCTCCCTCCTACTTAGCCCCAAAGTAGCGAAGATACGGTAGTCAGAGGCCACGCTGATTGTTGCTCCTGAGTAAAAAAAGAAACCGGCTAAATTAGGGCCTTTAGAGTCGACCAAAAATAAATTCAGAACCCTTGTACATCAATGCTTTTGAGCTTGTTTCACCTGGTTTCAGCTACGCTTGCATTGGGCCAATTGAAGAGTCGCTGTCGCCTTCGAGTTCTTGGACCGCATTCTCTAGCTCGGACTCCAACTGCTCGGCGCTAGGTAAGACCTTGGGAAACCGGTGCTCGGCAACGGCAATGGGATTCTTGAGGTGTCGCAGGGAGTATTCGGCGATCGTTCTATCCTTGGTCTTGCAGAGAATGATACCAATGGTGGGTTGATCTTCTGCTTGCCGCTCTTGGTCGTCGATCGCGGACAGATGAAGTTCATCAAGCCTGACTGTTCGGGTCTGAAGCTACCCATCTCCAGTTGAATGACGATGAAGCACTGTAATTTCAGATGATAGAAGAGCATATCGATGCTGGAATTCTTTTCCACCGATCTCAATACGATAGTTTTGGCGGACAAAGGAGAATCCGACTCCGAGCTCTAAGAGGGTGTTTTAAAAGTCGTGCAATGAGTAAAAAAGCTTTCTCAGTATAGGCTGCAAGTATTGATGTACGGAGCCCTGAGAAAGCTGATGGTTAAAGAGTATCCCAGCAACCTGAACCGTGACCAGTTCGACTTATTCAGCGACTTGCTGCCGCCCGCGAAACCTGGGGGACGACCGCGCACAGTGGATGTCTATGCGGTGATTAACGCCATTCTGTATGTGCTCGTCGAAGGGGTTCGCTGTCGCGCCCTGCCGGGTGACTTTCCCCCGTGGCAAACGGTGTACATGTACTTCCGGAACTGGCGTAAAGATGGCACCTGGCAACGGATTCATGACCGATTGCGGGAGTGGTATCGCATCGAGCAAGGTCGGCAACCGAGTCCGTCCGAGGCCGTCATTGACAGTCAAAGTGTCAAGCGTGCTGCGGGGGTGAACGCCGCCGTCGGCTTCGACGCCGGGAAACAGATTAAAGGGCGGAAGCGCTTTCTGGCAGTCGAGACCCTGGGTCTGGTGATGGCTATATTCGTCACGGCAGCGAGTACCCCGGAACGGGACGGGGCAAAAACTCTATTGCCGCGAGTCAAAGCTCTCAAACCCCGCAGTATTCAACGCCTATCGCCAGTTTGTCGCGGCCTGCAATCTCAACAGTCTGAGTAACTTTGAACTTGATTTTTGAGGCGTTGACCAGGGACCAGGTGCCTTGAGGTGGTTAGGGACCGGGTGCCTTGGGACTCACCGATGCAATATGTGTCAATAAGCTCCAAGGCACCCGGTCCCTTTTTCGCGTAGAGACGACAACAATGCCCGTAGCGTAATAGGGGATGAAGAGGACTGGGCCATCGGTCTGGGCGCAGACCTTTGTCACTCTATGGATTAAGCCTAAAGCAACTCTGATATTGGCTCGTCCGCTAAAGTCTGGGG